>JAGFIU010000059.1 GCA_024103355.1 Bacteroidota bacterium | reverse complement strand
CGTAATATACCATGCAATCTCCGTCTTTACTATTACTTGCATTTGTCTTAACTCCTGAAACACTCCAATTAATCAGCGTTTTACACCTCCAATTCTCTAATGCTCTGAGGAATGCGGCTTTTGCGTTGTCATTCAAATTAAAATCAGTATCCCATGTCCACGTAATACCACCGCTTCCATTGATATCTTGGTGACGAATCTCGAAGGGTGAGGTAACGGCTGAAGGTGGGTTATTGGCATATTGAATATTCAAATGTGCCCAAGGAATGGTTAAATCATTTGAAGAAAGTGCTGATTGGTTGGCACTATTGTCTTCAATAAAAAACTTGCCTGTTCCGGCAGCAGAGGTAACCTTTAATTCAATTTTTGTATTTGACCATGAAATAATATCACCGGTTCTAGCTGCAACGTATGTTGCTCCTCCGTCATTTGCATTGGCAAAATATACATTTCCGCTTCCTTGAGTTGCTCCAAAGTCAGTTCCGGTTATGGTAAGAACTTCTTGTGTGCCGGCATGAATTGAATCAGGGGAGAAGCCCGTTATGACCGGTGTAGCCCTTCTTATACCGTGTTTTTTTGTTTCAGATTCTCTTATTACTTCGTTTTTGTTTGTAAATGAGATAATTTTAGGAAAAAGTTCTGTTGTGATATTTCCCCAATGATTGATTTCATCATAAGCCTTGATTTTATTGAAGTCATAATAGATAAACCCTAATGGTCCTATAGGTGAAAAATAGCTCTGAGTTATACCCGGAAGGGTTTCCCATTTCTTATTATGTGAAAGGAAAAAGATACCTGTTTGACCAATTTCTGTATTGAGATTTGGATAAACATTTAATGCTTTATTTCCAACAACACCACCTTCAGTTATGAGTACAATAGTTCCGGAAGTGATATTTCCTTTAAATATTCTGGTAATGACCAATTCTTGTGCTGTATAGATAAAATTTTCTTTGCTATTAAAGTAAGGATTCTTATTGATAACTTTAGCTTCAACAACAATTTCGGATTGATTGATTCTGTCTTGTAGAGAAACATTTATCAGCGGGCAACCGGCATTAATTTGTTTTATCCCTAAAATTACAACTGGAATTAATAACAGTAGTTTTTGTCGCATATTTTTTTTTACAAATCTAATCGAACCATTTTTTTTATTCTTAGAAATCTCATTAAAGAATTTTAACTTCATGAAGGTATATAGGTTGTAATATTACCTTTTGAATATTAGTTGATTACAATCATAACCGTATACTTTGTCTTATCAATAGTTATTACATATAATTAATATTATGTTAAGTAAAAGAAAGAAAGTAATCTTCAATGAAAAGAAGATATTAATCAAACAACAACCCTACTTTTGCAGCAAGATGTTTGACATTGGAAATTACAATGAATTGGTAGCTGATGAATTTACTCCACACGGATTATTTCTGATCAATGAAAGCAATCCCGAAAAAAGAATTCTTTTACCCGGTGTAGAACTTTCCAAAATGGAAATTAAAATTGGCGACAAGCTGAATTTGTTTGTTTATTTAGATTCTGAAAATCGCCCCATTGCAACCATAGATAAACCTTATCTTACTTTATTTTCCTTTGGATATTTGCATATAAAAGACATTAACAAATTAGGCGCATTTGCCGAAATGGGAATTCCTAAGGATTTGTTCATTCCGTACAGAGAATTAAGAGAAACTATTCGCATTGGTGACAATGCTATCGTATTTATGTATTTTGATACAGAAAGCAAGAGATTGGTTGGGACAACTAAAGTTGATGCGGTTCTTTCCAATGAAAAGATAGATCTTAAAACCGGAGAAGAAGTTGAATTAATGGTTTGGAAACGCACAGAATTAGGCTTTAAGCTTATTATCAATGATTTATATGAAGGTTTGGTATTTAATTCTGACATATTTAAAGAACTACAAATAGGGCAAAAACTCAAAGGTTATATCAAACTAATACGCCCTGATAATAAAATTGATGTATCCCTACAGAAGATTGGTGCAGAACAGATAAAAGATGACGCATATTACATTTATGGCGAACTTTTAAAGAATAATGGCACTCTCCCATTTTCCGACAAATCAGACCCCGTTGATATTATTAACCGCTTTGGTATCAGTAAGAAAGCATTTAAAAGAGCAATCGGCAGTTTATACAAGAACCATAAAATTTCAATCTCTGAAACGGGAATAGAGATTTTAAAAAAGAAAGAAGTAAAATAAGCCGACTCCTATTTTTGAGGTATTGCTTACACTTATCGCTTTATAATTTTCTCTACTTGTACTTGATGATTATCAGACAAAGTAAGTATATAGATTCCTTGTGGCTGAGTTGTTAAATCAACTATTTGTCTGTCAAAAAAACTACCATTAAGTATTTCTTTTCCATCGATTGACTTAATTGAAAAGTTGCTTAAATTGGCATTTGAAATAGGTGATTTGATTTCGAACAATCCATTATTAGGGTTAGGAAAAACAATGTATTGTGAATTAACAGTTTCAATTTTCTTTGTAGTGTGAAGTCCCCAATCGGAGTATTTTCCAATAAGAGGTCTAATCATAGGTGCGCCTTTAATTTGGGCATCCGGATATTGCCAAACTCCCAATAAATTATAGAGTATATTGTTGTTTCTTTGCTCCTGTCCTGCCAATCTGTAGTTGTTGTCATAACCTACATTCAAATTAAAAATGGCAATTTGGGACCAACCAACATAGAAATCACCTTTGGGTAAAACAATGGTAGTATCGAACACGAAATAATGAAAACCATTGATAGAGTCTGTATAAGCCGGAGCCAAAACGGGGTATTCATAGATGGGATCATCATCCATGCTGCCTTCCGATAAATTTTTCCATATACAAAGTTTGAATTGTCTTGCGCTTACATCTTCTAGAGAACGATTAAAGAAAACTGCAAGACCGGCAAAAGTATCAGGTTTGGTAAGAGTATATTTGATTGCAAAAGCTCCTCTTCCGGGTGGCAAGCCTTCATAACTCAACCCTATTCCACCTTCGGCAGTACCGTCATCATATGAATAATAATTTTTGAAATCCTGAAACTGAATATATTCATCATTATTGCCGATTGAATTATATACAGCGGGTGTATTATTACCAGCTTGTGGGTTAATTTTATATACATTTTTAATATGCACATATTCGTTTTGCGGCAAGTTCCCAAAACCGAATGTGTTAAAGCTCTCAACGGTGTCAGATTCTGCAAAAATGTTTCTGCTGCTGGCTGAAAATGGGAAAATTGCCAAAGGATTACTTTTGTGATATGCCTCAAACTGAAACTGTGTATTAATCACATCAACATCATTATTTCTAACACCAATGCTGTGCTTACTTGCTTTCTGGTTTGCTGAATCAACCACAAAGTGTGAATAAGGCATGCTATAATAATTTTTGAGTAACGACCATGGTTTTTGGTTAATGGCTACATCGCGAATGAGTGTGTCATTGGAGCTTCTGTTTCTGTTCATTCTGACATAATCAATGTGAACCTGATTGAGATTCCCCAAGGCAGAGGTATAATGTAAAAAACGAAATTGGAAAGCATTCCACAAATAATTTGAGTCCGAAATACCGATTATAACTTGTCTGAATCTTCCTTCTTCAATTTGAGAAACATTCCATACGCTATACCATTTGCCATTTCTAAGTCTAAATTGAACTACTAAAGAATCCTTTGACTCCGGTCTATCTCCCAGACCGCCACCTTGATAAAAGAAACTAAGAAAAATTGAATCACTGATAGAGTAGTTATGTTCATTGATTCCAACATTATAAGTCTTAAGATTAATCGGTAATGATGTCAAAGTATCCCATGCCCGAAAATCATTTATATTTATATTGTCCTCGTATGGTTTGCCGGTTTTATCTAAATTATCAAACGTTGCAACACCATAAGATGGCGCAGAAATCGGGAAACTGCTGTTTATATATACCATACTATCCATCCATAAACGCATATCAGGGTATATTTGACTTGATGTAAAATCATCAAAAAAAGGTAAATCTAGGGTGTCGATTGCATCTCTTCTATCTGCATAATAATTGTTTGAGATTTGCATGTCAGAATAGAAATACCCTTGTGCAGCCGCTTTGAGAGTTTGATTTGACTGAACAGGATACAAACGGATACCGGCTTGAGAGAAGGAGAGAAAGTTGCATAGAAATATAAGAAATAATAAGGGAATATGTTTCTGCATAAAAAATAAACGCATCTCTTGATTAATTGTTGTTTTCTTCAATGACTGTTTCTTCGGGAAGAATATAATTTCCATTTTCATCAAATTGATCGCCTTCATCGGGTTTGATGCTAACAATCAAATCGATTGCGGTTCCTTTATAAACCATTGTATAAGGCTTTATTGTGTCGCCATGGTATAGTTGAGCTAATACCAAATTATCCCCCAGCAACGTTTTTTTGGTTTCAATGTTTCCAACTCTCAATCCTGAGTTTCGTAACAGCGCAGTAGCAAGATTGAGCGATTTGTTAATTAATTTTGGAACTTGAACCTTTGGCTTGTCTAGCGAATTTACAATCAAGTATACTTTTCTTCCTTTTTTAACAAAACTTCCTCCGGATGGATCTTGTTCAACAATATCCATTTTTTTCATCGAATCTCTATATACTGAATCAATGATTTCGTATCTGAATTTGCCTTCTTCGAGCATTGCAATTGCTTTGTCCATTCTAACTCCGACAAGATTAGGAACTTCAACTGCTTCTCCATGATGGGTGAAGTCATACATCCACTTCTGTAATCCCCAAATGAAAATAAGAAAAACAACGATTGCAATGAGCATATTTATCCCAATAATCATCCATTTTGGGCGGTTTTTGAATAGTTTCTTCATTGATTTATTCGTGTTGTTCTTTGCTTGCCAAATTTAAGAATACTATCTATAAACTCAAACGGTTTAAGATTTTCCAAAGCAGCTTGGTGATAGATACAAGTTGCAGGAGTCATACCCGGCAGCGAATTTACCTCAATTACAATTACTTCTGCTTTTGGACCTTCAAAAATCCTTACAAATGCATCAATTCTGCAATAGCCTTCAATATTCAAAACCTTGGCAACTCGCAACAGTTGTTCTTTTACTTGATTAGAAATTTCAGTTTGCTCTGCTTTGTTTGTTGAGTATCTGGCTGGAGTGATATTTTGTCCTTGCCCTGCCAAAAATTTCTCTTCTAAAGAGAGTATTTCACCTTCAGCCAGAGCTTCACTTGGCTCAAAAACCAGATATTCAACAGAACCTGAAGGCGAAAAATTTGTCAGCATACCACCGGTGATTTCCAAAAAATGTTTTGCTCCTGCCCTGTCAATAAATCGTTCTACTAAGAATGAATCTTTGATAGGAAATTCATCACACTCCCCTACTCCCAATGCTTTACGCGCATCTTTGGATTCTGTGTCATTATTTCTGAATATCAGTTTAGCAAAATGACGAATAGACTCCCTGTTTTTTATTTTGATAACCGCAGAACTGCAACCATCATCATGAGGTTTAAGGATAAGCGGGAATCCCATATTTTTTTCAATGCTGTCAAGAACCTCATCGGGATTGGCATTCCACTCAGTTTTGTAAACCATTTTTTGTGAGGTTACCGGGAAACCGGCTTCTTTTAATATTTGCAGAGTTGCATATTTGTCAATGGTTGTAGCCGAACTCTTCCATCCTGAACCGTTATAGTAAATCCCTAATCTGTCTAATTCCTTTTGAATGGTACCGTCTTCTCCCGGACGGCCATGTAATGCAAGGAATACACCATCAAAATACTTTGGCAAATCATCAAGGCTTATTTCTTCAGGTTCAAAAATGATTTGACCTTTCACATATTTCTTTGTGATATCATCAAACTCGCCTCTTATTTTGTTAAGCACAATATTTTCATGGAAATTCATCACCTTGTCGCGAATATCATCAGCATTGTCTTTTAATAACATGCTGATTGGCAATTTAAAAAATCGCATTACTCGGTGAGTATAATCCAAAAACACCGGAGTTACATTGTATTTTCCCGATGATTTGATTTTTTCAAAAACATTGCGACCACTCTCAACTGAAATATGTCTTTCAAAAGAATTTCCTCCTAAAATAACAGCAAGTCTTTCTTTCTCTCCCTGCAGATTCTTCATTCCCTCAATACCACTTTCCAAAATATTCAGAAGCTTTTCGAAATCAAAGCTAATGCCTCTGTTTTCTATCCTTTCAGCCAAAGAAGTTCTAATGATATAGGTCAGAAACTCGGACGGGCTTAAGCCAATTTCTGCTGCCTGGTGGAAGAAAAAAGAAGAAGGCATCATACCGGATGTTGTGTTGGGGTCGTTGAGATAAATAGTGTTATCATCGGTCAAGAAGCCATCAATACGGGCATATACTTTAAACTCAAAATAGTTCATTAATTCTTTGCAACTGCTGCGAATTGCGTAAAGAATATTTTCATCCACATTCATCGGGGTTACTTTCCGTGACAACCCCGGCAAATACTTGGAACGATAATCAAAGAAATCTTGTTTTTTTATAATTTCTGTTGGCGGAAGGGCTAATACACTGCCGTCCTCCTGCCTGAGAACTATACAGCTAAATTCCCTTCCTTTTAAAAAAGGCTCAAACAAAACTTCAGAATCATGTTCATAGGCAATGAGTTCAATGTTTTTTTGCTTTTGAGCTAATGTAGAAATGGTGTCTAATAGTTTTTTAGGGTCGCGAATCAGTTGTCCTTCAATGGTAACAGGTAATCCCAAACCGGAACGCAAGTCTATCAATTCACGCACAAAATCCAATTGCTGTTCCAAATTTAGGGCTTGCCATTTCTCGGAGTCTATTGTTTCGCAAAAGAAAGAACGATTTACTTTTTGTTCAAAGTCCTCAAAGTTGTTTTCTTTAACAAATGAAACCCCAATACTGGAACCTTGATTGGCTGATTTGACAACAATGGGTAACCCAATTTCAGTTCTAATTTTTTCAAAAAACAATTTTCTGTCAAATCCGTTCTTGAACCATTGTTTTTGTGCTATGCTTTGGCATTGCAGCATGTTGAACCCCCGATTGACGGGCGCAAGCTGTTTTTGCAGTCTTTTGTTCATCCCCAAGGCTGTGCCAAAAACTCCACTGCCTGAATATGGTATATCGTACCATTCCGATAGTCCTTGTATGGAACCATCTTCTCCATAACTTCCATGCAGTGCAAGAAAAGCAAAATCAAAATGTTTTTTAAAATCATTCGGTTGAATGATAGTACCTACAGATGATGCCATGCGAATTTTGTCATCCTCGCTCAGTTCAAGGCTTTCTGCATAAATCTGAACTTTATCGGGTAGTTCGGGAAGAAAAATGGTGGGTGGATAAAAATCCCTGATTGTACCTTTGTAAACATAGTTCCAATTCAAAATGATAAACCGGTTAAAGCTGTCCACAAAAATGGGTATAGCTTCAAATAATGTTTTATCCAAATTATCATAAACAGTGCGACCTCCGGCAAAGGAAACCTCTCTTTCACGCGATCTGCCACCAAAAAAAATGCCTACTCTGATTTTGTCCATTCAGGCAACAAATATAAAACTACTATGTGCATCTCTGTTTTTGTTTATCCACTAATCCTAATTTGCAGTAAGATAATTTGAAACTCATTTAAAACCAAAAGATTATGCAGACTTGCCGGTTTTACAAATTGTATCATAATCAAACCCTGCCCTATTCAATGAGCGCTTTGCAGATTCAAGCGCAAATGGTTCCGGATTGTGTTTAACAACGGGAACAACAGGAACATTTTTCAATATTTCAAGAAGTTCTGATGTCCTTTCTTTTGTGAGGTTTTCACAAATATCATACATGCCACCGGGTTCCTCCTCTAATCGGTCATGAACTTCCAAAACATGTCGAATAACTTTTATTAATTCCTTTGAAGGCGGTGGAACCATCAGTGCTGTAATCGCTCCGTGATCTAATCGCAATTTTGCTTGAAGTTTAAGCGGTTCTCCGTTGTTTGCTTCTTGTGCAGCAGGAAAAAGTATCTTTTCCTCCATCTTTATATGTGTCAACAAACGTTTTCGAAACTCGTTATACGGCTCGCTTTTAACTCCCTCACTCAATGAATCTGCTTGGTTCAACAGTTCTTCTATTTC
>JAGFIU010000048.1 GCA_024103355.1 Bacteroidota bacterium | reverse complement strand
CTCCGCATTAATTTATAGTTATCCAAATCAGATTGCCACGAATCCCTGATTTGAGCTGCTGTTTTTCCTGCTATTATTTGCTTACGTAATTCATCTGTTCCTGCCAACTTATCAAAAAATAAATTATTGAGGAAGAACTTGTTCTTATGAGTATATGAATCATAGGCAACCAATAACCAATCGATGTTGAGTTGTCGTCTTTTGAAAATATCATAAGGAGAAGAATCGGATAAGTCATAGCCAGAACAGATTTGGTCTTTGAATGGCGGGTTGTCTGCAACTCCTTTAATTGAGTGAGGTGTAAACAGGTCAGGAGCATTTGTCCAACCCGGATAGCCAAACATCATAAACGGTTTTTGAGTTCCTCTTCCAACACTCACATTAGTTCCTTCAAAGAAACATAACCCGGGATAATAGAGTATTGATAGTTGGTTAGGCAAATTTGGAGAGGGTGCAATAGGAAGTTCATAATAAGAATCATGGTTATAGTTTTTTGCTTTGACAATGATTATTTTACACTGAATACCTCCATTCAACCATCCTTCTCCGTTTATCATCTGTGCAAGTTCACCAATAGTCAATCCATGAACAACTGGAATAGGATGCATTCCTACAAAAGACTCAAATCCTTTTTTCAAAACCGGGCCATCAATATAATTTCCATTAGGATTAGGTCTGTCAAGGATAATGAGCGGAATGTTTTGTTCTGCACAAGCCTCCATTACATAGTGCATTGTTGAAATATAGGTATAAAATCTTACTCCTACATCCTGAATATCAAACAAAACAATATCCACTCCGGCTAATTGTTCCGGAGTTGGTTTTTTATTTTTTCCATAAAGTGAAATTAAAGGGATTCCTGTTTTGGAGTCAATCCCCGAGGCCACAGAGGCTCCGGCACTATGGTCACCTCTAAAACCATGTTCAGGTGCAAAAATATGTTTGATTTTGATTCCTAACTTCAATAGGCTATCCACAAGGTGAGTCTGATTGATTGTAGAAGTTTGATTCACCACCATTGCTACGGATTTTCCTTTGAGTAAGGGGACATATTCTGCTGTGAAAAAGGCTCCGGGTAAAGGTGCTGAAGCTGTTACAACACTTGCATGTAAAAGAAGAATAAAAAGGATGTGTTTCACCACCTTTTTTGTGCAATTTTGAAGCCAAGAAAACATTGTACAATTTTAGTACATTTAACATAAATGAACTTACCCTATTTCATAGCACAACGATTATCCGGAAGAAGCAAAGATAGTTTTGCAAACAGGATTGTCAATATTGCCATTGCAGGGGTAACCATGGGGTTTGCTGTCATTGTGATTGCTATTGCTGCCGTTAACGGATTCCAAAAAGAAATCGAAAGCAAAGTCAAAGGCTTTAGCGGAGACATAGAAGTACGAAGAACCGGAACAGCTGATAATTACGATTATCCCCTATTCTATGATTCTGCGGAGTTAAACAGTAACATTTCTAATATCAGTGGAGTGCAATTCGTCAATAGAGTGGCCGCAAAACCCGCAATTATCAAAGCTAATGACGAGCTACTGGGGATTATTTACAAAGGGGTTGACTCTACTTATCATTCAGAATTTTTCAAAAATCATCTTAAAGTAGGAGTATTACCTAAAAATAGAAACGACATCCTGATTTCTCAATACATGGCAAAAAAATTGGGATTAAAACTTGGTGATAAGATTCGAGTATATTTCATCAAGCAACCTATTCGAGCAATTGCTCCTACTGTATGCGGAATCTACCAGACCGGATTAGAAGAACAAGATAAAATGTTAGCGATTGGCAGTATGTCTAATATTCAAAGAATCTTTGCTGATAATCAAAATCAGATTACACACCTTGAGATTTTTCTAAATTCTCAAGCTAATCCAGAATCAGTGAGGACTCAACTACTTGATATTCTTGACTACGACCTAGATTGCCACTTGATAACAGAACTTCAACCTCAAATCTTTCAATGGCTAAAATATCTGGATGTAAACAAGTACATAATTCTTACACTTATGATTTTTGTTTCCGCCATCTGCCTTATTACCGCACTACTCATTCTGGTGATAGAAAGAACCAATATGATAGGTATATTGAAAACATTAGGTGCTACTAATTCTGAAATTAAGAAAATCTTTCTTTACAAAATCTTTTATATCGCAATTATAGGAATGGCACTTGGAAATCTAATAGGGGTTGGACTATGTTACATACAGCAACGAACAGGTATTCTCAAACTAAACCAAGAGACTTATTATATAGATATAGTTCCAATTGATATCAATCCAACCATGATAATATTGGTTAATCTGTTTTGCTTTTTGATTTGTTTTTTTGCATTAATGCTTCCAGTCCAAGTAATAAGCAGAGTATTGCCCGCAAAGAGCGTAAGATTTGACTAATAGGTTGAGCTATAACTGAGCGTCACTTATTGTAAAGTATTAATCTAATTCAATCTTATCTTTGCAAAAGAATGTCAGCCGAAAACAGCCTCAGAGAATTCATTCTTAATTTGCCTCAGAAGCCCGGTATCTACAAATACTTTGACGAAGAAGAAAAGATTATTTATATCGGTAAGGCAAAGAACCTAAAGAAGAGAGTCAGCAGCTATTTTACAAAAAATCATTATGAGAATCACAAAACAAAAGTTTTGGTTTCAAAGATCAAACGCATTGAATATGTGGTGGTTGAAACCGAATATGATGCCCTTCTGTTGGAAAACTCCTTAATAAAACAATACAAACCCAGATACAATATCAATCTAAAGGATGATAAATCATACCCGTATATAAAGATTACCAACGAAAGATTTCCAAGGGTGTTCCCTATCCGCAACCCTTTAAATGACGGAACTCAATATTTTGGTCCATATTCATCAGTAAAAATGATGAATGTAATGCTCGACCTTATTAAAGAATTATATCCTCTGCGCAATTGCAACCTAAATTTGAGTGAAGAAAATATTCGCAAAGGCAAGTTTAGATTGTGTCTTGAATATTACATAGGTAATTGCAAAGGTCCTTGTGTGGGCATACAGAGTGAAGCAGACTATATGCAGAATATTGAACAAATCAGATTTCTGCTCAAAGGCAATTTGAATGAGGTTAAAACCCACCTCAAAAATCAAATGAGGGAAGCTGCTGACAGTCTTCATTTTGAGGATGCACACAGGTTCAAAACACATTTGGATATTGTCGAGAAATTTCAAGCCAAGTCCACTATTGTACCACCAACAATCAGCGATGTAGAGGTGCTTAGTGTAGTGAGTGATTCCAACAAAGGGTTTGTTAATTACCTTCGGGTAACAAACGGAATAATCACCAGAGCTCGTAATCTGGAAATTAAAAAAATGTTAGACGAAACTGATGAAGAACTTTTACTTTCAGCTTTTGCAGAAATACGAAGTATTGACAACACACACGCTCCGGAATTGATTTTACCTATAAAAATTAACTTAGAAAAAGCAGCAATCAAAATCACCATTCCACAGCGTGGAGATAAGAAAATGCTCTTAGATTTAAGTCTTAAAAACGCATTTTATTACAAGAAAGAGAGAACAAAAGCCTCGGAGACTTTAGACCCTGCATTACGTATAGATAGGATAATGGAAACAATGCAAGAAGATTTAAGGTTAACCGAACAACCAAGACACATAGAATGTTTTGATAACTCAAATTTCCAAGGGAAAGATGCTGTTTCAGCTTGTGTAGTCTTTAAAAACGGGAAACCATCCAAGTCAGATTACAGACATTTCTTGGTCAAAACAGTTGAAGGAGCAGACGATTTTGCCACAATGCGTGAAGTGATTCCAAGGAGATACAAAAGACTGTTGGAAGAAAGACAATCTCTGCCTCAGCTCATTGTGGTGGATGGAGGCAAAGGACAGTTGAGCAGTGCAGTTGAAGCACTAAAAGGGCTAGAGCTATACGGTAAGATAGCTATTTTGGGAATTGCAGAAAAACTTGAAGAACTATATTTCCCGGAAGACCCTATTCCTCTGTTTTTAGACAAGAAATCAGAAACACTCAAAATTATCCAACAAATGAGAGATGAGGCACACCGCTTTGGTATTACCCATCACAGAAATCGCAGAAGCAAAACCTCATTGCACTCAGAATTAGATGAAATTAAAGGTGTGGGTGAAAAAACTAAATCGACATTATTGCAATACTTTAAGTCAGTAAACAATTTAAAAAATGCAGAATTAAAAGAGATTGAACGCCAAATCGGTGTAAAGAAAGCACACATAATTTTCACCCATTTCCACGGATAATATTAGTATTCACAAGAATAAATATCTTGTACATTAAAAGAAAACAAATAATTAAATTCCTTGTTATGAACAAGTAAACAACTACCTTTGCAAGCCTAATAGAGTTATTATGACACTTTTATTTTTAGGTTCTATCGGAGCATCTGAATGGGTTTTAATCCTTTTAGCTATTGTTTTGTTATTTGGGGGGAGAAAAATTCCTGAACTAATGCGTGGACTTGGTCAAGGAATCAGAGAGTTTAACGATGCAAAAAACAACGTTAAAAAAGAGATCAAAGAAGGCATGAAAGAAAAGCCTGAAGAGAAGAAAGAATAGAACAATCTTAAATAATGATATCGGAATCTAATTCCCTTACGGAAATTCGCACAAAAATTTTTTCCGGGCAAACGTCTTGTGAGACGTTAGCAAGAGAATATTTACAAAAAATCAAAGACCACCAAGATTTGAACGCTTTCTTAGAAGTCTTTGAAGAAGAAACACTCCTCAGGGCAAAGGAAATAGATTCTAAAATTCAATCAGGTAAAGCAGGTAAGTTAGCCGGACTTTTTATAGGAATCAAAGACAATATTTGTTACAAAGGGCACAAGGTAACCGCTGCTTCCAAAATTCTTCAAAACTTTGAATCAGTCTATCATTCAACTGTAGTAGATAAACTTCTTGCCGAAGATGCAATCATCATTGGCAGACTAAATTGCGATGAATTTGCGATGGGTGCTTCCAACGAAAATTCTGCGTTTGGTGCTGTAAAGAATTTTGCAGACACAAGCAGAGTTTCCGGAGGTTCATCCGGTGGACCTGCAGTAGCAGTGCAAGCGGGAATGTGTCATGCAAGTTTAGGTTCTGATACCGGTGGTTCTATTCGTCAACCGGCTTCTTTTTGCGGTTTATGGGGCTTCAAACCGAGTTATGGCGTTGTTTCAAGATATGGTCTGATTGCGTATGCTTCATCATTTGACCAAATCGGTCCTTTAACCAAATCAGCAGACGACATGGCTTTGTTAATGGAAATCATTTCCGGCAAAGATGATTATGATGCAACAATGCTGGAAGAATGTCCCGATTGTTTCTTAGAACAAGGTGAAAGCGGCAAAAAACTTTCTTTTGCTGTTTTCAACGAATGTATCCAAAGCGAAGGAATTGCACCCGAAGTCAAAGAATGTACACTTGCAGTCATTGAAACACTTAAAAAACAAGGACATACTGTAAATTATATTGACTTTCCGCTGATAAACTACTTAGTCCCGACTTATTACGCTTTGTCAACAGCTGAAGCAAGTTCAAATCTGTCTCGCTTCAATGGTTTATTATATGGCTATAGAAGCCCAAACAGCAATGACCTTGATTCCATGTTTAAGAAGACTCGTTCGGAAGGATTTGGCAAAGAAGTGAAGAGACGAATTATGCTTGGAACATACATGCTTACTTCCGAAAAGGTTGATGCATTTTATACAAAAGCACTAAAGGTTCGTAGGCTGATAAAAGAATTTACAGACAATGTGTTTGAGCAAAATAATTTTATCCTCACCCCTACTACATCCACTCCGGCTTTTAAAATCGGAGAAAAATCTAAAGACCCCCTATCTATGTACTTGGCTGATATCTTTACTGTTCATGCCAATCTTGCAGGGATTCCCGCTATCTCTATTCCTATTTCAAAAACAAAAGAAGGACTTCCCTTTGGAATGCAACTAATGGCTGCTCAGGGACAAGACCCTGAATTAATTAAAACGGCTGCATCTTTTTTCCAATCTTGTAAACAAAATTGATTGCTAATGAATTGGGTAATACCTTTTGATTGGAATCCCAAATCAGAAACACGAATAGAACCATCACATTCTGTATTTTTTCTTGGTTCTTGTTTTGCTGAAAATATTGCAAACAAAATGATAGCAGACAAATTCAATGTTTGTCTTAATCCATTCGGCATTTTATACAACCCGTATAGTATGGCAAAAGCATTTGAATATTGTTTGAACAATATACCTTTTGATGAAAGTCAATTATTCTTTTTTAATGACTTTTGGCATAGCGAAATGAACCATGGTGAATTTTCGGATTTTGACAAAAAAAGGATGTTGGAAAAAATAAACTCCCGTATTTCAAATGCACACAATGCTCTCAAGCAAAGTCACTTAATTTTTCTGACCTTTGGCACTTCCAAAGTATATCTTTCAAAGAGAAGTGGGGAGTTTGTAGGGAATTGCCACAAAAGACCCGCTTCAGATTTTGATATAAAAAATCTTTCTTTCAATGAGATTACCGAATCATGGAAGAAAATTTTTGTTAATAACCCCAACAAGACTTTTTACTTAAGCATTAGTCCTGTGCGCTATCTTAGAGAAGGATTAATTGAATCCAATAACAATAAAGCCAAATTACGGATTGCAGTTGATAAATTAGTAAATGATTATCCGAATGTTCACTATTTCCCTGCTTATGAATTGGTAATTGATGTTTTAAGAGATTATCGTTTTTATGATGTTGATTTGGTACACCCAAACGCACAATCTATTGACTTTGTATATGATTTTTTTTCTGCGAGACTCTTTAGTAACGTAGCTAAGGAATATGTAAAAGAGTGGCGTAAAATATATTCAATGCTGCAACATCGAGCACTTAACCCTGATTCGCTTCAATGGAAAGAGTTTGAAAGAAAACGCTTGGTATTGGTTGTTGCATTTGAAAATAAATGGAAGATAAATCAAACTTAATTTCCTCTTTCGAAGCCGTAATCTATTTTTGAAGGGTTGTTATCTGCTGCGACAGTGGCTAATTCATCACACCTTTCATTAAGAGGATGTCCGTTATGACCTTTAACCCAGTGGAATTTAATGTGCTGATGCTTGGATATCTCCAAATATTCTCTCCATAAATCCACATTTTTTTTGTCTTTAAAACCCTTTTTAATCCACGACTGCAACCACCCTTTGTTAATAGAATCACAAACATATTTGCTGTCAGTATAAAGATCAATTTCCATATTGATTCTTTTGAGCTTTTTTAAAGCTTCAATCACAGCCATAAGTTCCATTCTGTTATTTGTTGTACACTTAAACCCATCAGAAATCTCAAGTTTCTTATCTCCGTATATCAGAATGGCTCCATATCCACCCGGACCCGGATTCCCTCTTGAAGAACCATCTGTATATATGCTAAGCCGTGTTTTTTGAGTGCTGTTCATTTATTTCTGTTATCAATGATGATTCAATTAATTCTGCAACAACAAACGTGCTTCCTCCAATAAAAATCAAGTGATCTATACCGGCATCTAATATCGCATTTCTCAATGCTTCTTCGCAACTTGAATAACAATTTCCTATTAAACCATTACTTTTTGCTTCATTCATCAGTTCAATTTCATTCATTCCGCGAGGTACATTCGGGCGACAAAAGTAATATTGAGCATCTTTGGGTAATAGTTTCCAGATTTTATCTCTCTTCTTGTCAACCATCATCCCAATGATAAAGCGTAGTTTGCAAAATTGTTCGCTATTTAATTGACTTACTACATGCTTAATTCCATCTTCATTATGACCTGTGTCCGCAATGATTTTAGGATTTTTTTCTCTCAAAACATCCCATCGACCTCTTAACCCTGTCAGTTCTTTAACATGAGAAAGTGCATAGAGTATTTTATCTTTTGAAAAACGATATTGGCAATCATCCTCTAATACTTTGAGTGCAGCTCTGATTGTTATAATATTCTCTTTTTGATAAATACCCTTTAGTTGAAAATCAACGTTTTCAGAAAAATGAAAATCAGATGATTTATAAAGTTTTGCATCCATTTCTTTTGATTTTCTTTCAAAAACAAAATGGATATCCGGTTGAAGCCGTCCGATAACAACAGGAGTCTGAGGTTTTATAATTCCGGCCTTTTCCTCTGCAATTTTTTCTAATGTATCTCCCAAAATATCTGTATGGTCAAATGAAATATTGGTAATTACGGATAGTTTTGGCTTGATAATATTGGTAGAATCCAATCGTCCGCCCAGGCCTGTTTCAATTACCGCTATATCAACTTTACTTTCAGCAAACCAAGAAAAGGCTATCACTTGTGTAATCTCAAAGAAGGAGGGTTTAATTTCTTCAATAAGTATATGATACTTATTAATAAAATTCGCAACATACTCTTTAGGAATCATCTCCCCATTGATTCTCATCCTTTCTCTAAAATCCGTTAAATGAGGAGAAGTATAGAGTGCAGTCTTATAGCCATTTGCTTGAAAGACTGCAGAAATTGAATGGCTCACAGAGCCTTTTCCATTGGTTCCTGCGATATGAATTGAATGAAAATTGTTTTGAGGGTTTCCTGCTTTATCACACAAGTACATGATTTTATCGAGGGAGTACTTGATTGCTTTCTTACCATCTCTAGAAAAATATGGGAGTTTTGAAAATAAGTAGGTTATAGCCTGACTATACTCCAAATCATAATAGTTCATGGAGTATTTGTTTAATTTTTAATGGTAATTGTAATCTCCCCAATTGTATTCATATTATCTTTGGAAGCAGAGAGCCTAACTTTTTTAACTAAAGCTACAGCTTCTCTCATTAGGCATGGGTCAGACACATTTGTACCTCTTTCACCAGTTGACGAATTTAACACATTAATCACAGAACCGTTTGGCGCAACTTCAACTTTAAACACAACTCTACCACCCTTAGCATTAGTACATGCGCTACGAACTGTAGGTGCATAACTAATTTTCCTATTTCCAAAACCTTGTCCTAACTTAAAACCATCTCCCGGACCGGAGCCTGAACCATTATTAGGACCTAGACCATCTCCTCCAGTACCTCCTTCTGGTGAATTTCCCTTCCCATTTGCGTCTCCTTGTGTGCCTGCTGTGTTACCTTTTCCTTGTCCTTTACTATCCTTTGTGGTTTTAAAAAGATTCTCTAAATCATTAGAAATCTTAGGTTCCGGTACATCTTGTGTTTCTTCACTAGTTTGTGTTTGATGCGATTTATCTTTTTTGTTATTAAGTGCTACTCCGTCATTTTGATTGGTTGTGAAATCAGCTTCCGGTTCAGAAGGTTTAGTTGAAATAGGAACCATCCTTTCACTAGCAGGACTTTTGTCAGGACCTCCTTGATTTGGGTCACCCATTTGAATCTCTACTCCTCCTCCACCCGATTCCTCATCCACAATAGCATTTCGAAAACCGGCAAATATGAGTAGTAGAATAATCAAAAGACTAACCATTCCGGTAAAAAAGCCGGCTTTGACTTTGTCTTCTTTTTCGTTTTTACTTGAGAAAATACGCATATCCGGAATTTATTATAGAATAACGAGGTATTATTATTTTTTAGTGTCTTTATCCAATGCCAATACAACTTTTGCCCCCAAATCATCTGCCATTTTAACCAACTCCATTACTTTTTCATACTGCACTCTCTTATCTCCATATACAGCAACAACGGCATCGGGATTGCTGCTTAATTCCGTTTTAATAGCAAGAGGTAAATTTTCATAACTGAGTATTTTATCATCAACAGAGTATCTACCATCTTCAGAAACAGCTACCTTAATACTTTGGGTAGTAAGTTTCTTATCAGGATTGGCTTTTGGCAAGAGGACGCGCAAAACCGGTTCTCGTACAACAGAAGATGTCAATATAAAAAATATAAGCAACAGAAACACAATATCTGTCATAGATGACATACTAAATTCCGTGCTTATCTTTGATTTTCTTTTTAAGGACATAACTTAGATAATTAAGTTTATTATTCAGAAGGTTGTTGCAACAAATCCAGGAATTCAACAGAGGTAACTTCCATTTTATAAATTACTTTCTCTATCATTCCTGTAAGCATATTATATCCCAAATAAGCCAAAATACCAACAATTAATCCTGCAACAGTAGTAACCATTGCCTGATACAACCCTGAACTGAGGTCACCCGGAGTAACAGAATCTCCTGCCAATGCCAAAGAGTGGAATGTAAGAATCATACCGGTAACTGTTCCCAAAAAACCCAACATAGGAGCCGCGCCTGCAATAGTTGCAAGGAAAGGCATTCTTTTCTCTAATTTATAAATTTCCAATTTACCCGTATTCTCAACGGCAGCACCAATGTCTTTGAGTGGTCTTCCGATACGAGAAATTCCTTTTTCAACCATACGTGCAACAGGTGAATCAGTTTTTTCACAAAGTTTTTTAGCTCCGGCAATGTTATCATTGAGTACCATATCTTTGATGGTTGCCATAAAATTCGGGTCTAATTTACCGGCTCTTTTAATATTAAGATATCGTTCTGTCATCAGATAGATAGCAAAAATAAGCATAAGCCCAATAGGTATCATAATCGGGCCTCCGGTTAGCATTAAATCCCAAAGTTTTAATTCTTCGTTTACGGGTGTTGAATTAACAACAGTTTCAACTGCGCTCTCTGTTTGTTGGATTTGCAGTAATGTGAATAAGAGTATTTGATTCATGTTTTATTTAAATGATGTGATATGTGCTTGGGGTATTATTTTTTGAACTTCTAACAAATGCACTTCTGCTTCCTCTTGGGATGAAAATCTACCGCACTGTATCCTTGTAAGTCTACTATTATCAGGCTTTACAGGATAGACATCGAGTCCGTTTTCTCTTAAAAATCTCACTCTTCTTTGTGCGTTATCTGCATGCAAAAATGCACCTGCCAAAATAGTGTAAATACCCTCCTCTCCAATTTTTTCATCTACATCATTTGTCTCGAGCTGTACAGTATTTCGTACATCCGGTTCAGGTACTATTATGTCTGAATTAATTTCGTCATTCTGCTCTTGTAATAAGTTTTCTGAAGAATCTATGGCTTCATTATTAGTTCCAAAAGTGTCTGCATATTGTTGTGTTTCTATAGTTTCAGGATTTATAGAAATTTTCTCTCTAACTACGGGAGGGGTATCCGATAATGGGATTATCTGTGCTTGCTGAAAAACATTAAAACGACCATTTTCCAATACAGTAAAATATAAAACTGAACCCACACCCAACAATAGGATAAGTGAAGCAGCAATCTTGAGCGTTAATCTGGATTTTTTTGTTTTTTCAAATTTTAGGGGAGAATTGGCTAACTGTTCTTCAAATCTTTCCTTTTGTATCTGCTCCTTCTCATTAATTTGTTCAATATCGCTAATAATAGCTTTGGCAATGATGGTTTCTAGTCCAAAGGTATTTTTTGAAAAATTAAGAGATGGGGTTGGTGAAAACCATTTTTTCCCTTCTGCATTTACAAAGAAAGTACCTAAACTACCCAATTTAAATTTACCGTTCAATGTAATTTCTTTTTCAGTCTCTTTAACCCATTGACTCAGGAGTTCGAGAGCTTCTTGATAAGAAACTGACTTTTCATCAGCAATATGATTTGCCAGCAATCCGTCATTTTGCTGCAATACTGCATTAAAAAACAAGGTTGAACCTTTGGGTTTGATTGTATTAGAGAACTTGTCTAATACTGTGGGGTTTTCTCTTCTGATAAAACCGCCAAAGTCGGGGATAATGACACAATCATTATCGTAAAGAAGACTTTGAATATTATTTTCCGGATTTATCATAAAGCAAATATATAGAAAACTTACAAATCTGCAACTTGTGCAATTTGACTTTTTCCTGCATACTTACCGGCTTTCAGTCTTTTTTGAACTTCGGTAAATGCAGCAATGGTTTCTTCAACATCTTCCAACGTGTGTGCAGCAGTTGGAATTAATCTAAGAAGTATAACACCTTTTGGAACAACAGGATATACAACAATTGAACAGAAAATATTGAAGTTTTCTCTCAAATCTAATGTCAGATAAGTAGCCTCCTCGACTGTTCCGTTAAGAATAACCGGAGTAACAGGGGTTGTCGTTGTTCCTATATTGAATCCTGCATTAACCAATCCTTTTTGCAAAGCATTGACAATAGTCCATAATTTCTCTTTATGTTGCGGCTCATTCTTAAGTAGTTCAAGTCTTTTGAGAGCAGATACAACAATAGGCATGGGAAGTGATTTTGCAAAAATTTGAGAACGCATATTGTATCTCAAATAATCGATAACCGGTTTTTCACCGGCAACAAAAGCACCAATCAAAGCAATTGATTTTGCAAAAGTTGAAAAATACAAATCAATTCCATTCTGAACGCCCTGTTGCTCACCTGTTCCGGCACCAGTCTTACCCATAGTGCCAAATCCGTGAGCATCATCAACAAGCAGTCTGAATTCAAATTTTTTCTTTAAGTCAACAATTTCTTTTAGTTTTCCTTGATTTCCACTCATCCCAAACACCCCTTCGGTGATAACGAGGATTCCGCCTCCGGTTTGTTCTATCACTTTTTGAGCATGACCTAATTGTTTTTCAAGGCTCTCAATATCGTTATGACTATAAACAAATCTTTTTCCTGCATGTAATCGTACACCATCTATAATACATGCATGCGCTTCAGCATCATAAACAATGACATCATGACGTCCTACAAGAGCATCAATAATTGAAACAACACCCTGATAACCATAGTTTAAGAGAAAACAATCCTCTTTATGTACAAATTCAGCAAGATTCTTCTCCAATAGCTCATGATTATCGGAATTACCACTCATCATTCTGGCACCCATTGGTAGCGCAAGTCCATATTCTTTTGCAGAATCTGCATCCGCTTTTCTGACCTCCGGCAAATTTGCCAATCCCAAATAATTGTTCAAACTCCAAATCAATAACTTCTTTCCTCTAAAAACCATGCGGTTTGAAATTTCACCTTCTAATTTTGGGAATGTGAAATAACCATGTGCTTCTTTGTGATAGTGTCCTAAAGGACCCATATTTTCTTGCAATCTTTTAAATATATCTGCCATTTTATGCTTTGATTTTTTTGTGGTGCAAAAGTAGTTAATTATACTTGAATGAAAAAGTAAATTGCACTTATAGTCTATAACGTAAGAATAAACAAACAATAAAGATAACAAATTAAGAATCAACAAGTTAATAAATAATATTGTATTTTATAAATCAACTCTGAAGTTGGCAACAAATTAAACTTCTTTCACAAAGTAATTAATCGGGACATACTCTACTTCTAATCTGATAAGAAACTCAAATTCATCATGAATTGTATTACCTTTGCGCCCTCGAAAAAAAACAGATGGACAGAAACTCGATTATTGGATTACTTCTCATTTTAGGCATTCTCATTGGTTACTCATACCTTAATCAACCCAGCGCTGAGCAAATAGCAGAACGGAAGCATATAAGCGATTCTATTGCAGCAGTCAAAATTCAACAAGAGATAGAAGCCAAATCAAAAATGGCTTCACTAGATACAATTGTTAAAGTAGCTACACTCGACTCCCAAGCTCTTCAAGCTCGTTTTGGCGAAATTTCTCAAAAATTCTTCGGAGAGGAGAAAGAATTTACCCTGAAAAATGAAGATGTGGAAATAACCATATCCAACAAGGGTGCACGAGTAAATAAAGCGCATCTTTTAAAATACTTACGTGCCGACACCTCGCAGAACCGCGAACTCATTTTATTTGATAAAAATGACGCTAATGATTACTTTGTATTTAACACCAAGAACGATGCCTTTTACACCAACAAAGTTTATTGGGATCTCGTTAAGAGCGACAAAAGCAGCCTGACATTCAAACTTAATTTTGATGCAGATTCATATATTGAGACAAGTTATAAGCTAGATGATAAAGGCTATGGTGTCAACCAACAATTTTCTATGGTTAATATGGAACAGTATATTCAACCTAATTCCTTATTAACATACTATAGAGAGGTGGAGGTACCTAAACAAGAATTAAAAGCAGAGACTGAGAGAACTAAATCAACTATCTATTATCGTTATCTTGATGAAAAGCCTGACTATATTAGTGAAACTAAGTATAAATCAGAAACCTTAAAAGCTCAAGTTCAATGGGTTTCATTTACTCAACAATTCTTTAATACAACAGTAATATTAAAAGAAGGGTTTCTTAAAGATGGAGAAATTACTGTTGATTCTGCAAAGAACCAACTGGATGATATTAAGCACTATAAGGCACAATTAGACCTACCATTTGAGAATAGGAGTAATGAAGTATTCAACCTAAGATACTATTTTGGACCTAATCATTATAAAACATTAAAGAAAGAAGAAATTGAACTAGAGGATATTATCCCGCTGGGATGGACCTTATTCCGTTGGGTAAACAGTTTTTTAGTAATACCTACTTTTAATTTTCTAAGCAAGTACATCAATAATTATGGTATAATTATCCTACTACTTACTATCTTTATAAAAATGTTGCTCTTACCCTTAGTATACAAATCATATCTTTCTACAGCTAAGATGCGTTTACTCAAACCTGAGCTTGATGAAATCAAAGAAAAAAACAAAGGAGATATGGCAAAAGTACAAATGGAGACGATGAGTTTGTATAAAAAAGCCGGGGTAAGTCCAATGGGCGGATGTCTACCAATGGTGTTGCAGTTCCCTATTTTGATTGCAATGTTTACATTCTTCCCATCTTCTTTTGAATTACGACAACAACCCTTCTTATGGGCATCCGATTTATCCAGATATGATTCAATCTTTAATTTTCCCGGAGGTTTTTCACTACCTTTCTATGGAGACCACGTGAGTTTGTTTACACTCCTGATGACTGCTTCTACAATCATCTATACAAGGCTTAACAATCAACTGACTGCAGCAGGAACTCAGATGAAAATCATTTCTTATGTGATGCCAATAATGTTTTTAGGGTTCTTTAATAATTATCCTGCGGCATTGAGCTATTATTATTTTCTTGCTAACATGATAACATTTGGTCAACAAGCTATTTTTAAACGATTTGTAGATGAAGATAAGTTGCATAAACAAATTGCTGAAAGCAAGAAAAAAAAGGTAAATCTCAAAAAGAGTTCGTTCCAAAAAAGATTGGAGGATTATGCAAAGAAAAGAGGAATAGACCCTTATACCGGTAAAAGAAAATAGGTTAAAAGTGTTGATGAATAAAAGAAATCATTGTAATAGTCCGATTATCACACTAAGAATATCAGTATTACTTGGTTTTCTTTTTGTCATGGGCTGTTCAAATTCATCAAAGAATAAACCTCAGAATATAATTGAATCCGGCACATTCAGTCATATCATCGCTGAATTAAAAATAATTGATGCAGCTTATCAATTAGGAGTTGCACCAAGAGAAGCGTCAGAATCCCAAAAAACAGTTGTGCTGGATACAGCTGACTCCCCGAGCAAAAGTATTGTAGGGATTACTAATAAAATTAAAGAAAAACTTGGCGAGAATAAAGTTTCAGAATACAAGCCTACTGTTATTTCAAAAAGAGAGTACAAAGGGAATGTAGGTGCTGACTATGACTTTATATTTAATAAATATCATGTAACAAGACCGCAGTTTGAGGAAAGTCTGGATTATTACTCTCAAAACCCCGATTTATTTCAACCCATTTTAGAAAAGACCCTAGAAATCCTCACACATGAAGATATTCAGGTTTCAAAAAAATGAATCTGTATCCTAATAATATCAGTTCAATCATTGGGTTTGATGAGATTAAGGCAATATTGGCAGATTTTTCACAAACTCATTATGCTAAGAATCGCTCTCTCACCTTAGTACCATCATCAAAAAAGCAAACGGTTGAACATACACTTCAACAAGTAAGCGAGGTGCAGAGGGTTATGAAGTCATTTGCAATGCCCGAACTTGTTGTGATTGATGAAATCCGGACAGAACTCAAGGAAACCATCAAACTCGGCAGCATTCCTCAAACTTCTCTATTGTTTAAAATCAAGAAAATACTGCTTGACACCTCTCTTTTATTCTCATTTTTTGATGATATAAAAACATCCTTCCCTACGTTGTCTCATACAATACAACCCGTAACTATTCCACAAATCCTCTTTGAATTTCTTAATAAGATTCTTGATGAAGAAGGCAATATTACACCAGATTCAAGTCCGGAACTAAAAAGAATTTCAGTTGGAATCATTCTTAAAGAAAAAGAAATTCGTAAATTGCTAAATAACCGATTTGATGTTGCAAAGAAAAACGGCTGGGCAGGTGATACAGAAATAACCATCCGCAATGACAGGTTGGTAATTCCAATTATTGCCGAATACAAAAAGAAAATCAAAGGCTTTGTGCATGATGATTCGGCAAGCGGCAAGTTTCTATATATTGAACCCATTGAATGTTTTGAAGAAAATAACCGTCTCAGGGAATTATATCTTTCAAGAAAAAAGGAAATTGAGCGAATTCTAAGGCATGCCGGGGCTTTACTCACAGACTCGATGAATGACATTGAATTGCTATTGGGAATGTGGGAAAGATTGGATTTTTACAGAGCAAAAGCAAAATTAAATAATCTGTTAGGCGGCAACTTCCCCGAATTTGCGGAACAACCATTATTGAACTTGCAAAACGCCATACATCCATTGCTGTTACTTAATGCAAGAAAAGAAGATAATCAAGACACTTTGGTCAAAAACTCAGTTCTGCTAAATAAAGAACACTCTGTAATGTTGATTTCAGGACCTAATGCAGGTGGAAAATCAGTATTACTCAAAACCGCTGTTCTGTTACAAGTAATGTTTCAAAGCGGACTTGGAATCACCGCATCTCCCACTTCCGAAATGTATGTTTTTGAAAAAATATTTGCCGAATTTTCTGACAATCAATCGATTGAAAATGCTCTCAGCACATATAGTGCTCATTTGGTGCACATGAAATATATTCTTGAAAATGCAGACTCAAAAACATTCCTGACCATTGATGAACTCGGAAGTGGCACAGACCCTGAATTAGCATCCCCAATTGCCGAAGCAATGTTAGAAATGCTCTGTAAAACCAAGGCTTCAGGTATAATTTCTTCACATTTAGGTAATCTGAAAAAACTTCCGGAACACACACCCAATCTTATCAATGCCTCAATGCAATACGACCCCGTACATCTGAAACCATTGTACAGGCTTGTTGTAGGCAGACCCGGAAGCTCTTTTGCATTTGAATTGGCTCAAAGCCTTAAACTTCCCGGTGATTTGCTCAATAACATTCGATTAAAAATGAAAGAGAGCAAAACCCTTGAATATGAAGAATTGAATCTCAGAATTGAGAAACTTTCTTACGAATTAGAAGAAGCTCAAAAGAAAGTTGCACAAAAAGGAGCACATTTAGACAAACTGCTCAAGGAATATGAAACATTAAAAAAACAACTCCAAGAAAGTAAAAATTTGATTCTAAAATCTGCGAGAGAAAAAGCATCTGAAACATTGATGGAAGCAAATCTTCTTCTTAAGAAAATTAAAAAAACAGACTCTAAAAAAGGGTTAGAAAAACATGAGATTTCTAATTTCAACAAGCAGATTAACAAACTATCGGAACAAATTAAGAAAGGTGAAAAAAATCAAGGGAAGGTCACAGAGCAAAAAGTCAATGAAGAGATTATCCCTGATGCAGTTTTATCAATAGGAGATTTTGTCAAACTAAAAGACTCAGAACAAATTGGCGAAATCGTTGAAATAAATAAAAACAAAGCTACCATTCTGCTTGGAGAGCTTCGTTCTACGATTGATATTAAAAGATTAAACAAATTAAAAAATCAAAGCAAAGCAAAAAAAGAGACTCAAAAATCTGTATCTCATTATTCAAATGAAATCATGGAGAAACAAAGTAGTTTCAGCCATACGCTAGATTTACGAGGAGAAAGAGCCGATGTTGCCTTGCTTAAAGTTGAAAAATGGCTTGATGATGCATATCTGATTGGTGCTTTTCATCTTAAGATTCTGCATGGAAAAGGAGAAGGTATTCTTAAAAAATTCATCATTGATTTTCTAAAAACCAACCCTCATGTTAAAGAGTGGAAGTTTGAGCACGAGGACAGAGGTGGCGAAGGCGCTACTTTGGTTGAATTGATTTAATACTTTAGCAATTCGTTCAAAACATTCAATACTTTTTCTGCATTGGGTAACATTTCAGCCTCCAATCTCTTGTTCATAGCCACAGCAGGCAGATTTGCCGCTCCAAGTACCTTAATTGGTGCATCCAAAAACTGGAAACAGGTCTCAGAAACCCTTCCTGCAATTGCTTCGGCAAAAGAATTGCGTTGAGTTTCTTCGGTTAATACCAAGGCTTTCCCATGTTTTTTAATAGTATTATAGATTAATTCTTCATCCAATGGATTGAGTGTTCTAAGGTCAATAATCTCAACTTTATTATTTAGATTCTTAGCAGCATTTAAAGCCCAGTGAACTCCCATACCATAAGTAATAACAGCAACAGAGTCTCCATTTTTTACATTATCCTCCCCTGCTTCCAAAACAATCCTTCCTTTACCCAACGGTATAATATAATCCTCAGAGGGTTCAGGAGTTTTTGCAGCATTTGTTCCGGGAACTTTGCTCCAATACAATCCCTTGTGTTCAAATATTACAACGGGATTTGGGTCATAAAATGCAGCTTTGAGTAGTCCTTTCATATCAGCAGCATTGCTTGGATAAACTACTTTTATACCTTTAATAGGCAAAATACTGGATTCAACCGTTCCTGAATGATAAGGGCCTCCTCCACCATAAGCACCGGTTGGTATTCTAATTACACTCGCAACAGGATACTTACCCATTGACAAATAACAAGATTTAGAAAGTTCTTCAACCAATTGATTGACTCCAGGCCAAATATAGTCTGCAAACTGAATTTCAACTATAGGTTTGAGTCCCACAGCACTCATTCCAACCGTAGAACCAACAATATATGCCTCTTGAATCGGGGTATTAAAAACTCTAGCTTCTCCATGCTTCTGGGCTAATGTAGCTGCCTCTCTAAAAACACCTCCGAGTCTTCCTCCAACATCTTGGCCGTACAAAAGTGCTTCGGGATGTTTTTTCAAAATTTCATCGCACGCAAAGAGTGCAGCATCAACCATTACAATAGGATCTTTGCCGGAAGGCTCTCTGACACCTTTTTCTTCGGTAATAGGAGTTGGAGCAAATTCATGTTCATAAACAGATTGTGGTTCGGGGTCGGGCGCATTCACTGCTTTGTCAAACTCTTCTTTTATAAACTCTTCTGCTTCTTTGCGAATAATTTCTAATGTATCCTTATTTTCACCAAGCTCCATCAAAGTGTTGAGTAGCCTTGGAAATGGGTCTCTTTTTTCGTTCTCAGCCCAGTCATCTCTATACCATTCACTTCTTACTCCGGACGTATGATGCCCTAACAAAGGAACTTTAGCATGAATTAAAAGAGGTTTTCTATTCTTTCTTACCCAATTCACCGCATCCTTCATATCTTCATAACATTGAACAAAATCAGAGCCATCGGTTTTAACTCTTTTCATTCCTTTGAAACCGGCAGCAAACTCATAGGCATCCATTGTTCTCATTTCAGCACCGGTAGCAGAAATACCCCAATCGTTATCTTGTACTAAATAGATTATAGGTAATTCTTTGAGAACGGCCATTTGCATTGCTTCTGAAACCTCTCCTTCAGTAACACAACCATCACCTAATGAACAAAGTACAATAGGCATATCACCACCTTTGAGTTGTGTTGTTTGCTCTTTATATTTAATTCCATGTGCCATTCCTGTTGCAGGAATCGCTTGCATTCCTGTTGCACTGGATTGGTGCGGAATTTTTGGCATAGTATCACGCTTTAAAGAAGGATGAGAATAATAACTTCTGCCTCCTGAAAAAGGGTCATCTTTTTTTGCTAATAATTGCAACATGAGTTCATAAGGGCGCATTCCAATCGCCAGCAACATTGCTTCATCCCGATAATAAGGTGCAGCATAGTCGAAGGGCTCCAAAAGGAAACCCGCAGCCAACTGTATGGCTTCGTGACCTCTGGAGGTTGAATGTACATAAGTGGTTATCTGCCTGTTCTCCTCATAAATCTTGTTCATTGCCTTAGTTTGGCACATCAACTGGTAGGCTTGTAGTAGAATGTCTTTGGTAATTGTCAATGATATGGCTCGCTTTGCTTTTGTCAAAACTTCAATTCTTTATAAATAGGGTGTAAAATTACAATTTATCATGATTACACCCAAAATCATTTAAAATGTTCGATAACCGCACGAACACTTCCCCACTTTTTGAGTGCATCTGCAGCAGATTTTTCATCCAGTTTAGTTTCTGACATTATCATACGTATTCCTCTGTCTATCAACTTATTGTTAGCTATCTGCATATCCACCATTTTATTGCCTTTAACTCTTCCAAGTTTAATCATACAAACTGTAGATATCATATTAAGCACCATTTTTTGAGCTGTCCCGGCTTTCATTCGTGTACTTCCGGTAACAAATTCAGGGCCTGTTTGAATCTCTACAGGGAAATCTGCTACTGAACCTATTATAGAGTTTTTGTTGCAAGAAACGCAACCTGTTTTAACACCATTTTGTTTAGCCATCTCCAAACCGCCCACCACATAAGGGGTTTTGCCGCTTGCAGAAATGCCTATTAAGAAATCATTCTTATTAATATTATACTCCAGAAGATCCTTCCAAGCCTGTTGTGTATTGTCTTCAGCAAACTCTACAGCTTTTCTGATTGCAGAATCTCCACCTGCAATCAATCCAATAACTCTATCATACCCTACACCATAAGTAGGAGGGCATTCACTTGCATCTAATATTCCTAACCTACCGCTCGTTCCGGCACCTATATAGAACAATCTTCCTCCGTTATTAATCATTTGTGATGCTGCATTGATTAAACTCTCAATGGACGCAATTTCATGGGCAACATAACCGGCAATAGAATTGTCTTCAAGGTTAATTCCTTTCAACAATTCCATTGTTGAAAGATTCTCAAGATTATCATAATGAGAATCTTGCTCTGTAGAATGAATATCTTGCATGTTAAAATAAAAAAGCCCCTATTGCAGGGGCTTCAAATATATAATCTAAGAAGATTAATTTAATGTACAATTTATCGGCAACGTATATCTTACTCTGACTGCTTTATTACGTTGAAAACCGGGTTTCCACTTAGGCATCTTTTTAACTACTCTGACTGCTTCATCTTCCAATCCATACCCCAACTGACGATTGGGAGGAAGTAGGGGTTTTACATCTGTAATATTTCCTTGTTCATCAACCAAGAAAGATACCAAAACACGTCCTTCTACATCAAATCTCCTCGCTTCATCAGGATAGTTAAAATTCTTTTGAATAAAACTTAACATAGCTTGTTGTCCTCCGGGATATTCAGGCATTATCTCGACAACTGTAAAGATTGGAGCTTCTTCAACATGGGTTGGAGGTGGGGGTGCCCCCGGAGTACCTCCGGGTGTCATCCCATAGAAATCATAAGGGGTTTGTACAACCGTTTCATCGTTAAATTCAGTTTCTTGAATTTCAACATCGTCATCTGCTTGGTCATCAGGAACGATTTCGATTGAGGTAGGTGGTGGTGGTGGCGGTACATAATAGGCTGGTTGTTGCGTAATTTCAGTCTGTTCAATTACTTCATTATCTGCTGCACTGCGGGTAACTTTGAGTGCTTCTACGGGTTTATCATACCAGGTATATGAAAAATCCCCTAAGGTTACTAGTTGAATAACAAGCATCCCAATAAGAAAAAACGTTGTTGTTTTCTTTGAAACATCGGCTTTAATGCTTTTCTTTAATTCCATTGTTTTGTGTTTTTAAGGTTTGCAAATTTATTAAGTTACTATTCTTTAACCAAATCTCTCGGTTTGATATTTTAATACGATATGTTGAAAAAAGGTAAATTCAAATTTTGTAAATAACAAAGAATAAAAGCATCCCAAATAAGGCTCCAATTATATCAGCAGCAACATCAATCCAAGAAAATGTCCGATAGTATGTAAATTGTTGAAGCGTTTCTGTCAGAAAAGCAAGACCCACCCCCTCAATAAGAGTCCAAGAATTTGCTTTTCTGACGAAGACATCATTTCTATACCACTTTGCCCATCCTACTCTTGTAAATAAAGCAAAAAATGAAAAAAGAACGAAATGAACCAGTTTATCGAATGGGATTATTCCAAAAACATAGGTATAGTCCTTATCTTCAAATGGTAATAACAAAAGTAAACAAATAAAAAGTCCCCATAGCAATGCCGGGGACTGGTATTTAAAGAAAGGCGAGATTCTTTTTACAAAAGAATGGCGAGTAAAATACACGGTTAAAACTAATTTCCTGTTAAGGCTTTATAAGCGGTTGCATCTAACAATGAATCTAGTTCAGCAGGATTAGACATCTTGACTTTGATAATCCAGCCTTCACCATAAGGGTCTGTATTAATTGACTCAGGTGCTGAATCTAACGAGGGATTAACTTCAATCAATTCACCGGAAACCGGCATAAACAAATCGGAAACAGTTTTTACAGCTTCAATCGTGCCAAAAACTGACTCTTTACTTAATGATTGACCATGAGAAGAGATATCTAAAAATACGATATCGCCAAGTTCCCCTTGTGCAAAATCTGTAACTCCAATAGTGGCTGTATCGCCATTTACTTTAACCCATTCGTGGTCTTTTGTGTACTTTAATTCAGAAGGAAAATTCATATTAAATATATTTTAAATTGTTTTGATTAATTTATTAGTTAAATGAGGCTATTATTATGAATCAATTTTTTCAGTTTTCTTGGTTGATGTTTTCTTACAAGCTATCATTTTGAGTAAACTACCTATCTTGTCTTTCATTTCAGTTCTTGAAACAATAAAATCTACAAACCCATGTTCCTGTAAAAACTCGGAACTCTGAAATCCTTTTGGCAGGTCTTTGCCAATTGTTTCTCTAATAACCCTAGGACCGGCAAACCCAATAAGAGCATCAGGTTCAGCGATATTAAAATCTCCCAGCATAGCAAAAGAAGCTGTTACTCCTCCAGTAGTAGGATCTGTCAGTATGGACAAATAAGGTATTCCTTCTTGATTGAGTAGCGCAAGTTTGGCTGAAGTTTTTGCCATTTGCATGAGTGAAAATGCGGCTTCCATCATTCTGGCTCCTCCGGATTTTGATATAATAATTAATGGAATTTGATTTTCTCTCGCATAGTCGATTGAGCGTGCAATTTTTTCACCCACCACTGAGCCCATAGAGCCTCCAATAAATCCAAAATCCATGCATGAAATAATCGTTTTAGTTCCGTTTATTTTCCCAACACCAACTCTTAGTGCATCTTTAAGTCCTGTCTTTGTTTGAGTTTCAATAAGTCTATCCTTATATGATTTTGTATCAAAAAAGTTTAAGGGATCCCCCGATACTATTTCTGCATAAAGTTCTTTGTATTTCTGCTCATCAAACAAAATTTGGAAATAGTCTTCTGAGCTAATCTTATGGTGGTAATTGCATGACGGACAGACATATTTATTCTCTGCCAAATCTTTAGACTGAGTAATTGCCTTACATTTGGGACATTTATTCCACAAGCCATCAGGAATATACTTTTTCTCTTTTGACTTTGTTGTGATTCCTTCTTTAACTCTTTTAAACCAACTCATTGTTTTATATTTGTTAGGTTAATATGAAGTTATAATTACTTAGATAAGAATTAGGCAATTGTTACTTCATTATTCAAATAAACATCTTGAATAGCATTGAGTAATTTGACCCCTTCATTCATGGGTTTCTGAAATGCTTTTCTTCCGGAAATTAAACCATGACCTCCGGCTCTTTTGTTGATGACAGCGGTTCTAACTGCATCAGCCATATCAGAGTCACCCTTACTTTCTCCACCTGAATTAATCAGCCCTATTTTTCCCATATAACAATTTGCGACCTGATATCTGCATAAATCTATCGGATTATCAGATGTAAGTTGTGAATAAACTTTCTCATGGGTTTTACTAAATTTGAGAGCATTAAAACCTCCATTATTTGTTGGAAGTTTTTGTTTAATAATATCCGCTTGAATCGTCACACCCAAATGGTTGGCTTGGCCTGTAATATCAGCTGCGGCATGATAATCTATGCCATCCTTCTTAAAATTATTATTTCTCAAGTAACACCATAGAATAGTAGCCATCCCCAACTCGTGTGCCCTTTCAAATGCTTCTGCAATTTCTATAATTTGTCTTGATGATTCTTCTGAACCAAAATAGATAGTTGCACCTACAGCTACTGCACCTAAATTCCATGCTTCTTCAACAGAGCCAAAAAGAATCTGGTCGTATTTATTGGGATAAGTTAAAAGCTCATTATGGTTAATTTTAACAACAAACGGAATTTTATGAGCATATTTTCTGGAACATGATGCCAAAACTCCAAAGGTTGATGCTACAGCATTACAGCCACCTTCTATAGCAAGTTTAACAATATTTTCAGGGTCAAAATAGATTGGGTTTGGAGCAAAAGATGCACCTGCAGAGTGTTCTATTCCTTGGTCAACCGGGAGAATAGACACATATCCGCTTCCTCCTAAGCGTCCATTTCCATACAATGTTTGTAGGCTTCTTAATACTTGAGGACTTCTATTGCTATATGCAAAAGTGCGATCTATAAAATCGGGACTAGCTAAAGTCAGTGTTTCTCTTGCTATAGTCTTCGACTTATGTTGTAATAGGCTATCTGCCTCTGCTCCTAATAAACTTTGAATTTCAGCTATGTTCATTATGTTTCTCTTCTAGGTTTTGTTTTGGGGTTGGCAAATGTAATTTATTTCTCAGAGAAATACTTATAGAAATAAGGAATAGTCTGAATTCCTTTGTAAAAATTTTCTACTCCATAATGTTCGTCAGGTGAGTGAATATCATCAGAGTCCAAACCAAATCCCATGAGTATGGATTTCAACCCCAATACTTCTTCGAACAAAGCAACAATAGGAATACTACCTCCACCACGTGTCGGAATCGGCTCCTTCCCAAAAGTCTCCTTGAGGGCTTTTGCGGCAGCTTTGTAGGCACGAGAATCTGTTGGTGTAACGACCGGCTCACCTCCATGATGTGCTTCAACTTTTACTTTTACAGATTTAGGAGCAATACTTAAAAAATGTTTGGTGAACAATTCTGTAATTTCACCTGAACGTTGATTAGGTACTAATCTCATAGAAATTTTGGCATACGCTTTTGATGGCAATACAGTTTTGCTCCCTTCTCCTGTATATCCTCCCCAAATTCCGTTTACATCAAGAGTTGGACGGATTCCGGTTCTTTCTAATGTTGTATAGGAGGTCTCTCCCATTACTTCATCAATCCCCAATTCTTTTTTATATTCGTCAAGACTGAAAGGAGCTTTGTTCAATGCAATTCTTTCTTCATTGCTCAGTTCCAAAACCTTATCATAGAATCCCGGAATTGTAATATGTCTATTTTCATCATGCAAAGACGCAATCATAGAACACAACACATTAATTGGATTTGCAACAGCTCCGCCATAAACCCCTGAATGTAGATCATGGTCAGGACCGGTTACTTCAACTTGAACATAACTCAATCCTCGCAATCCGGTGTCAATACTAGGAGTATCAAGTGAAATCATTGCAGTATCAGATATCAGAACGATATCAGCTTTAAGTTTTTCCTTATTTTGTTTGCAATAAATCCCAAGATTCGCAGAGCCAACCTCCTCTTCTCCTTCAATCATAAATTTCACATTACACGGAAGGGTATTGGTTTGCATCATGGTTTCAAATGCTTTTACATGCATATATACCTGTCCTTTGTCGTCACAAGACCCGCGAGCAAAGATTTTTCCATCTCTGATTTCCGGTTCAAATGCCGGTGTAGTCCACAAATTATCCGGGTCAGAAGGTTGAACATCATAGTGACCGTAAACTAAGATGGTTGGCAAAGAGGGATTAATGATTTTTTCTGCATAAACAATCGGGTTTCCGGCAGTTTCTTCAATAGCAATATTGTCAGCTCCTGCGGCTTTGAATTTTGCTGCCAAATACTCTGCCGCATTCTTAACATCTTTTTTAAATCTACTATCTGCACTTACTGACGGGATTCTAAGCCAGTCAAACAATTCGTCCATAAAACGTTGTTTGTTTGTTTCAATATAATCGTTCCAATTCATTGGGTCTATTATTGTTTTTAATGAGGGGACAAAATTGACCTATTTCGATGAGATTACCAAAACTCAACCCTATTAAATAAGATTAGTTTTCAAGATTATTTTCACTGCCAATTTTCAAAGTGTGGCAATTCACTCAACCGCATCGAAACATTGTTTTCAAAATCTATTGCGAACAAAAAATGTTGCAAACCATTTGACACGATAAGGTATTTGGCTTTGAAAACAGTATTATAATTAGCGGCTTGTAAACATGTTTGTTCAGTTAGTTGAACACCGGGTGCTTTACATTCTATAATTAAAGCGGGATTTTGCGACTTATCAAAAACAACAATATCAGCCCGTTTTCGCATATTGTTTGCATGAAGAGAAACCTCTATTCCAATCAATCCTTTAGGTACACCGATATTGTTTAATAGATAGTGCGCCCAATGTTGGCGCACCCATTCTTCGGGTGTGAGTGTTACAAACTTTTTTCTAAAAGAGTCAAAAATGTATTTCCTTTGCCCTGAGTTTTTAAAAAGCGGTGAAAATCCGGGAAGGTTAATCTCTTGCATTGAAAGCGCAAATTAAAAACAAAGCAGCGAAAAGAACACTTATGGCAAAAAATCCGGCTGATGACTTTAAAATACTTGCAAATCAAGTTAAGATTAGAGAGTTTTCACCTGTCTATTTTCTGCAAGGAGAAGAAACCTATTACATAGACAAGTTGTCTTCACTCATTGAAGAAACTGTTTTAAAACCCGAAGAAAAAGGGTTTAACCAATCTGTTTTGTATGGTAAAGATGTAAAAGTAAAAGACATCATAATGGCGGCAAAACGTTATCCTATGGGATCTGAGTATCAAGTTATTATTGTTAAAGAAGCTCAGAATTTACACAAAGACCAATTGGATGATTTTATCTCATACCTTGAGAATCCGCTTAAAAGCACAATTTTGGTCATTAACTACAAAAACAAGAAAATTGACCAAAGGACAAAGGTTGGCAAGTTGTTTCAGAAATATGCTTTTATGAACTGCGACCGCATGTACGACAACCAAGTCCCGATGTGGATTGAAAACTATATTAAAAGCAAAGGATTAACTATCCAATCACAGGCTGCAATGCTTATAGCTGAATATCTTGGTAATGATTTAAGCAAGATTGAAAATGAGATTGAAAAAATGTTGATACAACTTCCAAAGGAAGTACAAATTATCAATACAAAACATATTGAAGAAAACATTGGGATAAGCAAAGATTTTAACGTATTTGAATTACAAAAAGCAATTGGTGAAAACAATTATAACAAGTCAATTCAAATCATCAATTATTTTGCTAATGACCCTGCTAAAAACCCTTTGTTGTTGACAATCAGCAATCTGTTTTCATACTTTAACAAAATACTTCTTTTCCATGAATTCAAGCACTTATCTCCGCAAGAATTAGCTTCAAAACTTGGTATTCATCACTTCTTTTTGACTGAATATAAAATAGCTGCTGCTAATTATGGTGTTGAAAGGATAGACAATATTTTATCACTGCTAAAATACTACGATTTGAAATCAAAAGGTGTAGGAGGCAATTATACTTCTGAGGGTGATTTAATGAGAGAACTTGTAATCCGAATATTCAGTTCCGGAGCAAAATAATTCAGTTTTTCTCCTTTTGATTTTTTTTCCTATTGTAATAATAGCTACTTTTACACCCATTAAAATTTAATAATTGTTTACAATGAAAAAGATTTACTTAACTTTCATTTCGATTCTTGCTGCGGGCGGTTTATATGCACAAAGCAAGATAAATTCAAATCAGGTTGTAGTTTCTAATACACCTGTAGTAACTCAGGATAAAGCACCTGTAGTTCAACAACCAAACCCTAATCCTGTGGTTGTGCCATCAAAAAAGTCATCCGGTATAGATAGACGCGAGGCCAATTATTCCTTTATAAAAATAGGAAATACGAAATATGACCAACAATCAAATGCATCTATGGGCAAACGAATTATCCTTTACCCTGATGGAACAATTAGTGCTGTTTGGACAACCTCTACTGACAACGCTTTTGCCAATAGAGGTACCGGTTATAATCATAATGACAAAACAAATTGGATGAGTGTACCCGATGAAGCAACTCCAAGAATTGAAACAAAAAGAACAGGATGGCCAAGTATCGGCCTTATTGGAGGCAATAAAGAAGTAATTATCGCACACAGCGCAGAAGATGGTGGATTTATTATGTCCACAAACAATGCAATAGGAAACACATCTTTTACTGAAAAACCCATTTTAACACAAACCAAGCTAAGACCATTATGGGCTAGAATCGGCACAGATGGGTTAAATTATATTCATGTTATTTCGAACTATGCAGACTCTTCAGCACCATCAGACCCTCCTTCACCCACAGTTAATGGCGTTAAATCACCAATGACCTATTCTCGCTCTTCTGATGGAGGTCAGACATGGGATATCGAACATGTCTTGCTGCCAAATTATGATTCTACACGTTGGGCATACGGTGGTGGTGACACTTACGCAATTGATGTAAAAGACAGTATTGTTGCAATTGTTACCGGCAGATTGGGTACCGATGTTTCATTATGGAAATCAACAAATAACGGTACAACATTCACTCATTACTTTGTCGATTCTTTCCCTTACGCTCCTCTAAAAAAAGGAACATTGGCAGTTGACACACCTTATTGTAGCGATGGCACTATGGACGTATTAATTGATAACAATGGCAAATGTCATGTTTGGTATGGGTTAGGTAGAGTTTTAAAAACTGACTCAACTGATGACAGTTATAGCTTTTTCCCAGGAATTGCGGCATTGATGTATTGGAATGAGGATGATTCGAATGTCAACGTTATTGCAAATGCCCTTATGTTTGATAGAGATAGAAACGAAGAGTACAAAGTGGAAAGAGGAACCTATTGGAATCTTGAAAATGGGATAATTCCTTCAGACCTTCTTTCTGTTGCAAGACTTGGCAATACTTCAATATTAAGACAACCTTCAGCAGGGATTGATGCTGAGGGAAATCTTTATGTTGCATTCTCTATGCCCGTTGAAGGTGCACTAGATGACAACCTTTTAAATTTTAGAGCTATATATATAATGTTTTCAAAAGACGGAGGTGAAACTTGGCACGGACCACAAGCTTTAACCAAAACTATAAATAAAGAAAATGACTTTCCCTCTATAGCTAGAAGGGTTAATGAGTTTGTTCATTTAATATTCCAGCAAGATAATATTCCCGGAACCAACTTGTCTAACAACTCCGGTTCTGCAAACAATCATCCGATTTCTGAATCAGGCAATGATATTTATTATGCGGCTATACCCAAACAAGATATTTTAGATTCTTTGGTTGGCAACATGTGGGGATTGAATGTTCAAGAAATTAATTCCAAATCAAATGTTTTTGTGGTTTCTCAGAATGCACCAAACCCTTTTAGAGAACAAACAGAAATTACAATTTACCTTAATGGATATACTCCTGCCCTTAATGTAGAAGTTAGAGATATCACAGGTAAGGTTATTCTAAATAATAAAATTCAAAATCTTGCCCAAGGAAATCATATTATTTCCATTGATGGCTCTGCTTGGAGCAGCGGAATTTATTTTTATACTCTGACTTCAGGTAGTAATACTGTAACACGAAAGATGATAGTGGAATAATGACTGAATTCTTAATATAAATAAAGGGCTGTCCACGTGAGGACAGCCTTTTATTTTTAAATAAGTCTAAGTATTTTTATTTATTTAAATGATATGTACTTTTGACCACATAATATACAATAATACATACTCAACTATGGAACAATTTCAACGACTGTTTGACTGCCTCTCGTTTGAGAGAATTAAGAAAAAATCGGTACTTCTTGCATCAAAAGTTAACGGAGTTTATAAGGAACAGAGTTTCAGACAGATTTTGGATGATGTAAATGCACTCACAAATGGTTTAATAAAATTAGGTATCCAACAAAAAAGCAGAGTTGAAAATCAGGATAAGATAGGGCTTATCAGCAATAGTAGGACAGAATGGCTCATTACTGATTTTGCAACTCAGCAATCCGGAGCAGTTCTAGTGCCGCTCTATCCTAATACTAATATTGAAGATATCATCTACGTGTTTAATGAGGCAGAGGTCAAATACTGTTTTGTAAACAACAAATCTCTATATAAAAAGCTCAGTGAAGTAAAAGAGAAGATTCCTTCTTTAAAAGACATTTTCACCTTTGACGAAGGTGAAGACACTAACTCATGGAGACAAATATTTTCTACACCCAACGAAAGTGAAATATCAGAGATTGAAAAGCGAAAAGCAGCAATAAAAGAAGAGGATATTGCTACTATTATCTACACTTCAGGCACAACGGGAAAACCAAAAGGCGTCATGTTGAGTCACAAAAACATTGTAAGTAATGTCAAAAACGTAAAAGACGTAATTGACGAGATAGGGGTTAGAGAAGAAGATAAAAAGAGTTTGAGTTTCTTACCCCTAAACCACATTTTTGAGAAAACCGTAACATATATCTATATATACAATGGGTATTCTATCTATTACGCAGAAGGAATGGAAACCATTGCAGACAATCTAAAAGAAGTAAAACCTGCATTATTTGTTACAGTACCCCGTTTGCTTGAGAAAGTTTATGAAAAAATTATTAAAAAAGGTAATGAGCTAAGCGGCATTAAGAAAACATTATTCTTTTGGGCAGTTCGTTTGGGCAGCAAATACAAAATTGAAGGCAATACCCTATTCTACAATTTTCAACTTTCTATTGCCAGAAAACTTATTTTCAGCAAATGGCAGGCAGCACTCGGAGGAAAAGTTCGCGCAATTGTTGTTGGTGGTGCCGCATGTCCTCCAAAACTGGCTACATTGTTCACCGCGGCAGGGATTACGATTATGGAAGGATACGGACTTACCGAGAGTTCTCCTGTTATAACAGTAAACAGATTTGGAAAACAGAATCGAAAGATTGGCACTATTGGGACTGTAATCAATAACACAGAAGTAATGTTGGCAGATGACGGAGAAATCTTATGCAAAGGCGATAATGTGATGGTGGGTTATTATAAAAACAAAGAAGAAACCGACAATATGATAATCAATGGGTGGCTCCACACCGGAGATATAGGAGAACTTGTTGACGGAAAGTTTTATAAGATTATCGACCGAAAAAAAGAATTATTTAAAAATAGCGGAGGCAAATACATAGCACCACAACCCATTGAAAACAAACTCAAGGAGAGTTTTTTTATAGAACAAGCCATGGTTGTGGGAGTTAATGAAAAATACGTGGGCGCATTGATAGTTCCAAGTTTTGAAAATATCAAAAATTGGATGAATGAAAACAATCTAAGTTTTGTAGATATAAATAATGTGCTGAATAATGAGGCAGTAATAAAGTTCTACAAAGGACTCATCGAAGAAGTCAATAAAGAACTTACTGACTACGAAAAAATTGTAAAATTCAAGCTTTTACCAAGAGAATTTTCATTAGAAATGGGCGAACTCACCCCAAAACTAAGTATGAAACGTAAAGTAATCAGCGAGAATTTTGCAATAGAAATCAATGAATTATTCGGGAGAAAATAAACAACCGAAACTTTACAATTAATAAAAAATACAATTGTTACATATTATCCAAGTCTCTTGTCTCAAGACGGAAACGTTCACGCTTCAATTCAGAAAATGGCAGAAAATTCGCTTTCAGTTCCTCTAATTCCTTACGGGTTGCATAAAGTTTCAAGGCAGAAAATAAAGATGCACTGAATGAACTTGGAGAAGCCTCAAATCTATCGGCAATATTGTAAGCAGTTCCATGGTCAGGGCTTGTTCTAATAATTGGAAGACCTGCTGTAAAATTAACTCCTTCATTAAAAGCAAGTGCTTTGAACGGTGCCAAGCCTTGGTCGTGGTACATTGCCAAAACTCCGTCAAATCTCATCAAGTTTTTGGAACCCCATAGCCCATCTGCTGAGTATGGCCCAAAGACAAAGGCATTATCATTAGCAGAGAATGACTCTATCGCAGGCATAATTATAGACTCTTCTTCCTTTCCAATTGCTCCGCCATCTCCGGCATGCGGATTCAATCCCAATACTGCTATCTTAGGTTTTATTATTCCAAAATCATTTCTCAATGCATCAATAAAAGTTTGAGCCTTTGCAACAATGAGTTCTTTCGTAATTGTTTTTGTTATTTCAGAAATGGGGATATGTTCTGTCACCAAACCAACCCTTAATTCATCATTAAAAAGTATCATCAAATGATTTTTTACTCCAAGATGCTTTGCTATATAGCCTGTATGGCCGTTGAAAGCAATATTACCATTGATGGTATTTTTGTCAACGGGAGCTGTAACAATTACTTGAAGTTTGCCTTCAGAAACATCTTTCAACATTCTGTCAATTGCCAACAAAGCTTGTTTTCCGGAAGATTTTGAAGGTTGTCCTAAAGTATATTCAAAAGGTTCGTTGGAAGTTGATATCAAATTCAGTTTACCATCTTGTGCTTCATCAATTTTTTTAATCAAATTGTATGATAGAGTTTCTCCGTCTATCTTGTTTTTTACATCTGAGAAAACTTTTGTTGAGCCATATAGAACAGGAGTACAATAATCATAAACAAAATCATGGTTTAAGGTTTTCAATATTACTTCCATTCCGATTCCGCTGGGATCACCCATCGAAATTCCAATCACAGTTTTTTTATTATTCATCACTATATCAAAGTTTTTAAGTATTCAAAAATCAATCTGACACCCACACCGGTACCACCTGCGGGTCTATAATCAGCACTTGAGTGCATAAATGCTGTTCCGGCAATATCCAAATGCAACCAAGGATAATCCGTAAATTTCTCTAAAAATTTACCTGCAGACATTTGCCCGCCTTCACCTTTCCCGAGGTTAGAGAAATCTGCAATATCTGATTTTAATTCATCGCCATATTCATCCCATAGCGGGAAACGAATTACACGTTCAAAAGTTTCATATCCTTTATTTTCCACAGCATTAAACACTTTATCAGACGCTGTCCCCATAATTGCGGATGCATAGCTTCCAATAGCTCTTACTGCTGCACCTGTGAGTGTTGCAAAATCAATAACAAGTTCCGGATTGAGTTTCTTCGCATAATGCAATGCATCAGCAAGAATCAAACGTCCTTCTGCATCTGTATTCTTGACCTCAACTGTATTTCCGCTATACATGGTAATAATATCTCCGGGAACAATGGCTTCTTCTCCGGGTCTGTTGTCGGTTGCAGGCACTAACCCGATGATATGTAATGGTAGTTTAGATTTTGCAGCTGCATATAAGATACCGGCAACAACTGCTGAACCCGCCATATCGCATTTCATATAATCCATACTATTGGCAGTAGGTTTTAAGCTCATCCCCCCTGTATCATATACTACTCCCTTCCCTACCAACACAATAGGTTTCTTATTCTTAGCTCCCTTGGGTTTATATTCCATGATATTAAAAGTTGGCGGCATCATGCTTCCACTATTAACGCCTAAGATACCTCCCATCTTTTGAGCTTTGATTTTGGTTTCATTCCATACTTCAACTTGAAAACCGGCCTCTTTTCCCATTTTGACAAATTCTTCAGAAAGTTTTGGTGCAGTCAAGTAAGAATTAGGTTCATTGACCAAATCTCTTGATTTATAAACTGCTTCCCAAAGAATATTCCACTCTTTCAACTCGGCACTTTTTATCTTTTTGGATGAAAGATAGACTGCAAACTCATTTGAATTTTTTACCTTTTTGTCCGTTTTGTACTTTGTAAAGCTATATGAACCTAAAATGATTCCTTCGCAATATGCTTTAACAGCAGCACTTACGCCACAATAATCACAGATTTTAACTTGAGTAAGGTTTTGGGATTTCATGGTGGAAACTGCCAATGCTGCATTTTTTCGGAGTTGTTCTCTGTTTTTCCAATCTTTAGAATCATTGCAGAGTTGATAAAAAAACAAGGTAGTTCCATCAAAATAACTCAATGGTTTTTTCAATTCTATTCCTTTCAATTTATTCTTGATATTACTTCCGAGCATTGAAGCGGGTATCGAAGTTACTTTGTCAAACAAAATAATATTTGCTTCTGCAATTATTTTTTTCGAAGCTTGTTTTACTTCTATCATGGTTTATAATAATTTAAGGCGTGCAAAGTTAATTCTATTAAAACAAAAAAGCTGCTAACCCGAATTGTTTTAGCAGCTTTTTTTAGGATAGTTATCAAATACTAATTCTTTACCTGATATAAGTTTCCAGACTTTAATATCACAGCATTATCATCTTTATCTTTTGCGGCACATGTAAAAGTTCCCGAAATGGTTTGGTCTTCATACTTTGTAATTTTTAATGTACCAGACTCACATCTAAATTGAGTAAGTTCTCCTGCTTCATTTTTGTAATACTCAAAAGTTGCTTTACGGTCGTCATTTAGCGGTGTATTAAAATCAATAAATTGGTAATCACCAGTTTTAAGACCTCCTAAACATTTGATAATGATATCAAGTCGCTCGTTACTCGTTCCACCTAAGGATTGGTTAAAATAAATTTTATACTTGTCTTGTGCTTGAGCAAGCCATTTTGCATTAAATGAAAAACTCAAATCATCAACTTTGAAACAAACGTTTTTATCTCCACAAGGATTTGTTTCCTTTTGATCATCTGTGCTCTCACTTTTCTTGCACGATACAAGGATAAGAGAGGTAACAAGTAAAACAGAAAAAATTGTTGTAATAGTCCTTTTCATAACTTTTATATTTGATTGAATATGCAAATATGGCCAAAATATCAATTAATAAAACAACTTTATTAAGAATAAAGAAAGTAATGAGGATGTTTAATACTCAACTTCAGCCCCTATGTGTTTTTTTGTGCTTGTAATACCACATACCAACACTAATAAAGATTATTGCATAAACGGTAGCCAACATCATCAAAATCCCCGGATTTAATCCAAGGCCTACAACTTTCGAATCGTGTGCATCCAATGAAGAAACCACTGCACTTCTACACATTGGACATTGTGCTAATCCTTCTAATGAACTCATAAGTGCAATCATCATTAGACTAATATATTTTTTCATTTTCTTAGATATAATAAGGTGAAATCATTAAATAAACCAATGCTCCCGAAACAGCAACATATAACCAAATTGGGAATGCAAATCGGACAATTTTTTTATGCTTTTCAATTTGATTGAGCATTCCTCTCATAAATGCAAATAAAACGAAAGGAATTACTATCACAGAAAGCATTATATGGGAAATCAGAATAAAGTAGTAGATATATCGTGTAACTCTCACATTAAATAATTCAGTTTCAGACAAAAATCCATCTCCATTTGTATCACCATAACGTACTTCAGTTGCAGTCATGTGACGAATTGCATATAGCACAATGAAAAGGACAGATAACCCAAGGCAAATCTTTATAAGTCTTTCGTGTAATTCAATTTTACGTCTTTTGACTGCAAAAAGTGCTGCAACAAGCAGGATCGCTGTAATTGCATTGGTTGTGGCATAGATTGGAGGAAGGAAGTTAGTATTATAGCCATCAATTTTTATTCTAAATAGCATAAATACCATAAGAGGAAGAACAACTGACAATACGATAATGATTCTTTTGAATGTTATCTCTTTCATTATTGTTGTTGTTTGTATTCATATTCTAATGCTCTCACAGCATCAATAATTGCAGGTATTCCATCTTTAGCCATTCCTCGTCTTCCCGGAAAAATTCCCCTAATTCTACCTTCTTTATCAACTAAAACAATATTTTCACTATGAAAGAAACTATTGTTTTCTCTATCTTCATTCGCTAATAACTTATATGATACTTCAGCTATATCATAAATTTTTTCCTTTGAACCGGTCAAAAAGTTCCATTTAGGCGCTTCCGCACCAAATCTTTTGCTGTATTCAAACAAGACGGGAACTGAGTCATGTTCAGGGTCAACAGAATGTGACAAAAATATTACGTTGTCATCTTTAAGAAATTCTTTATACACCTCTTGAAGATTTCGATTCATCTCAGGACAAACATCATGACAACTTGCAAAAAAGAAATTGACTAGGGCTATTTTACCTTTAATACTCTGCTTGGTAATTTTTTCACCTAATTGATTTGTAAATTCAAAGTCATCAATAGTATGATATATAGTATCACCATTAGCATCTACGGTTCTTTCAAACAAGATTGGCAATTTTTCGGTAAGGTGCCTCCCTGTCTTAAAAATTACTATCCACACTATGGGTGCAACAATTAGCAAAGTAATCAAGAGTATCGTAACCAAGGAGGAGGTATTTTTTTTGGGTGTATCACTCATTTTGATTTACATTAAAATTTTTTCGGCAAAGTTAGCGGATTAAGATATTCAGCATGCAAAAATCTAATTTGTACTGCCTCTTTGATATCATGAACTCTCAAAATATCTGCCCCTTGTTGCAATGCAAACAGATTCAATGCACTTGTGGCTGGCAACATCTCTTGAGGTGATGAATTAAACAACTTCCATAACATAGATTTCCGAGAGATTCCGACTAATATTGGTGCTTGTATAACATTTTTAATTGCCTTTAAATTTCGCAACAAACTATAATTATGTTCAATAGTCTTCCCAAAACCAAATCCACAATCAACAATAACATCTTTGATACCAAGTTCACTAGCCTGTTTGAGTTTTGCTTGAAGATAATTACTAACTTCACAGCAAACATCTTCATAGTATGGCTGAATCTGCATACTCTGAGGTGTCCCTTGCATGTGCATCGCAATAAATGGGATATTATTTTCAGAGACCGTCTTCAGCATATTTGTATCCATATCACCTGCACTGATATCATTAATAATATGTGCTCCGGATAAAATACAATATCTTGCAACCTCGGAATAGTATGTGTCAATACTTAATATTGCTTGAGGATAATTTTTCAAAATTCCTTGTATAGCTGGAATTAATCTCTCTATTTCAACATTGGATGATATAACAGATGCCCCGAAACGTGTACTCTGAGCACCCAAATCTAAAATATCTGCACCTTCATCCAACATCGTTCCTGCTTTCTCTATAATTTGCTCAGTAGATAAAACGCAACTTTCTTTGTAGAACGAATCATCAGTAATATTTAAAATCCCCATTATCAAAGGGTTTGACCAAGTATGTAGCTTGCCTCTAAGATTTAGTTGTAAGTAATATTTATTTGGGATATCCATTTTCGGCTGCAAAGCAATAAAGAATTTTGCGAAGTTAATCATCTCCTAATATTATATTTGCCTACTTTAGAAATACATTATAAGAGATGAAGTTAATTATAAACACAATCAGAGTTCTCGTAGGATTGCTTTTTATGTTTTCCGGATTTGTTAAGTTTAATGACCCTATTGGTTTTTCCTATAAAATGGAAGAATACTTTGATGTCTTTTCAGAAGATTTGGATGTTCAACAAGATAGTTTGCATATTCATATTACAGACCAACGCGGCAATGAAGTTATTCAGAATTTTGCCGTTTATAAAAATAAAACACAAAGTACACTTTGGTTAACGAGCAAGACCGACAAAGATTTAATGGAGGTAGGCAATGACACCTTTATTTCCACTAATATTATAATTAGCATTGACAATGAGGTAGTTATGGATGAAAATTATCTCTACAAACCTCATAACAATGAAACTGATTCTATCTATATTGAATGGGCTTTGCTAGAAAATCCCAAAAATAATTTTACTGAGCTTATTTCTCCTTATAACGATATAGAAAACAAGATTACACTTGATTATTCCGAGAATCTTAAACCACAACCACTGGTATCTAAATTCTTTGACTCTCTTGTGCCATACTCACTTTGGATCGGTATGAGTATATGTGTTTTTGAACTTGTATTAGGCTTCATCATCTTAATTGGATGGAAGCCTCTTCCCTCACTTCTTGTAACATTATTAATGATTATTTTCTTCACCTTCTTAACAGGTTATTCCGCAGTGTTTAATAAAGTTACTGATTGCGGATGTTTTGGTGATGCAATCAAATTAACCCCTTGGCAATCTTTCTATAAGGATATCATTCTGCTGCTCCTTATTTTAATATTACTCTCAAAACAAAAAATAATTAAACCAATTTTCTCAAGTGGTTTTTCATATAAATCGGCTATCTTCCTAACCATTTTATCTTTCTCATATAGTTTATATGCACTCTATTTCCTTCCCCCTATTAACTTTTTAAATTTTGCCAATGGCAATAATTTATTAGAAAGAACATTGGTTCCAGAAGGTCAACCCAAGGATGATATAATGCAGATTCAATATTATTACAAAAACAAAAATGATGGACAGACAAAAGAATTTGATATCAATAATGCACCAATAGATGATGAAAATTGGGAGTACGTTGACAGAAAAGAAAAAATAATACAAAAAGCATACAAACCAAAGCTAGATAACTTCCATGATATCATTCACCCTATGCTTGGTGATGTTTCCGATTCCATTCTTAATAGCAAAGATTATCAGCTCATAATTGCCTCCTACGATATTACATTAGCAAATAAAAAAGGAATAAATAAAGCAGTTGAACTTGCAAATAATTGGAGTAAAGAAACTGGGCTTGCAGTTTGGTTTATTACCAGTAATTCTCAAGACATTCTTGATTCTTTTGCTGCAACACATCACCTTGATTTCAAATTCTGCTCAGCAGATAATAAGTTTGTGAAATCAATAATACGTTCAAATCCCGGAGTAATTTTATTAAAAGGTCCAATTGTAATTAAAAATTGGGATACTCATAGAATTCCTCCTTTCAAGCGAATCAAGAAAAGGATTAAATATTAATTATGATTAAAGCCCTTGCAAGCAAAGCACTTTATTCAATAAGTATCCTATGGGGGGTTATAACTCTGTGCTTCATCTTATTTTATGTTTTTCCGGATGCCGAAGACATGATGGTTGGACAAAGAGCAGACTTGCAAACAAAACAAGCAATCAAAGAGGAATTAGGATTAGATAAGCCCGTTTTCATTCGATATTTAAATTACTTAAAACAATTGAGCCCTATTGGGATCTTTTCAAAGCCAGATATACCAAAGAATTGGTATGAGATAAGCCTATCTGAAAATAATTCCATTGTTTTCAAAAATCCGGAACTGGGGCGTTCATATCAAAATCGAAGATCTGTTGTTAATATATTAATGGAAGCATTAATTGGCACATTAATATTAGCGGGTGTAGCAATGACCTTTGCATTTATTATTGGAATTCTTTTTGGGATTATTGCCGCACTTAATTACCAAAATCTTATAGATTCATTACTTCTTTTTCTTAGTACACTATTCATTTCGGTACCATCTTTCTTCTCTTCAATAATAATTGCTTGGTTATTTGGGTTTATATGGTATCAATACACTGGTCTTCCTTTGACAGGAAGTCTCTTTTCAATAGATATGGAAAGTGGAAAACAGGTTCTAACATTATCTAATTTAATCTTACCGGCAATTGCCCTTGCTGTCAGACCTGTTGCCGTAATCACACAACTGATGCGCACTTCTGTTTTGGCTAATTTAGAGAGTGATTATATTCGAACTGCTAAAGCAAAAGGCTTGCCCCCCTATCTTATCATATTGAAACACACATTAAAAAACGCACTTAATCCGGTTATCACTGCTGCATCAGGTTGGTTTGCTTCCATGATGGCGGGTGCGTTCTTTGTAGAATACATCTTTAATTGGAAAGGGCTCGGAAAAGTACTCATTGAATCTGTACAAATGAGTGACTTACCGGTTGTTTCCGGAGGAGTTATTTACATTGCAATCATTTTCATTATAGTTAACACCTTGGTTGACTTATCTTATAAATATTTAGACCCTAAATTAAGATAATAATATGTCAAATATTTTTATTGTAGGAATGCCTGCAAGCGGCAAAACTACATTTGGCAATAAATTAGCAAAAGAACTCGGATATGATTTTATTGATTTGGACTTATATATTGAGACAAATGAAGGCAAATCAATCTCTGATATATTTAATCAAATAGATGAAGAGAGATTTAGAGAATTAGAAAGATTCTATTTAACAAAATTAAAAATAAAGACAAAAACAGTAATCAGCACCGGGGGAGGTACTGCAGCCTATAAAGACAATATGGAGTGGATGAATAAGCATGGAATAACCATTTATCTGAAAGTAAATTTTGAAACTTTATTACAAAGAAACTGCACAAATAAGACCTCAAGACCGCTATTTGCAGGCAGTTCCAACAAAGAAATAGAAGATAAAATGTATTTTTTATTGGAAAAAAGAGAGCCTTTCTTCTCACTTGCAGCCCTGATAATCAACAATGACCACACAATAATAGAGATGCAAAACACTGATAATGAGGTAATTAACTCGATAAGCAAAATACTCTAAACTTATGTTGATTTTTAGTGAATAAATCACACTAAAAAAAACGTCACACTGCTTGCTTTTCTAATTCCATAGCCTACTTTTGACGATGTAAATTTTATTAACTTAAATAATTAAATATTATGAACAAATCAGATTTAATCGATCACATTGCAAAAGATGCTGCAATCACAAAAGTACAAGCTTCAGCAGCTCTAAATTCATTCATTGATGCTACTTCAAAAGCATTAAAAAAAGGCGACAACCTTATCTTAGTTGGTTTTGGAACTTTCTCAGTTACTAAAAGAGCTGCAAGAAAAGGACGTAACCCAAGAACAGGTCAAGAAATCAAAATTCCTGCTAAGAAAGTAGTTAAATTCAAAGCAGGTTCTGACTTAGCTAAAAAAGTTGGATAATTCTACCTTTTTATTTTCCTTTGAGCCTCGCATTAGCGAGGCTTTTTTTTTGCTATGATTTCTCAAAAAACACTCTTTCTAAACTTACTTGCTCAGACCACCCAAGCCCCACTGCTACTCGAAATTGAAAGCGCAAACGGGGTTTATTTATACAACAATAACGGCAAAAAATATCTCGATTTAATTTCAGGTATCAGCGTTAGTTCTCTCGGACATGGAAACATAAAGGTAATTAAAGCAATTGAAGAACAATCTAAAAAATACCTTCATCTTATGGTCTATGGAGAACTTGTGCAAACACCTCAAGTAAAATTGGCTGAAAAACTATCAGCATACCTGCCATTTAAAGAAAACTCATCAATCTACTATACCAATTCCGGAAGTGAGGCAATTGAAGGTGCTATGAAATTAGCTAAAAGAGCAACAGGCAGAAGCGAAATGATAGCACTCAATCATGCTTATCATGGCAGCACTCATGGGCCTATTAGTCTTAGTGCGGAATCATATTATACCGATTTTTACAGGCCACTACTTCCTCAAATCAAAAGAATCAATCAAAATAATTTAGAAGACTTACAGACCATAACCACCAAAACAGCAGCTATTTTTGTGGAGACAATAATGGGTGAAGCAGGATATACACCTCCTGAAACCGCGTGGTTACAAGCACTAAGAAAGAAATGTGATGAGACTGGAACTTTGCTTGTATTAGATGAAGTTCAATGTGGAATGGGAAGAAGCGGGAGACTTTTCGCATTTGAACACTATGATATAAAACCCGACATACTTATATTGGCAAAAGCTTTTGGGGCAGGAATGCCTTTGGGAGCTTTCATTTCAGACAAAAAAACAATGTCCGTATTGTCCCAAAATCCAATTCTTGGGCATATCACAACATTTGGCGGGCATCCGGTATCTTGTGCTGCTGCTTTGGCAGGGTTAGAAGAAATTATCCAAAAAAAACTTTGGGAGAATGCTTTAACAATCGAAGCTCTATTCAAAAGACGTCTCACTCACCCTGCTCTCTCTACTATCAACGGGAAAGGTGCTATGTTAGCAATCGAACTGCCTAATCAAGAAAAATGCTTGGAATTTGTTCAGACATGCATAGAAAGTGGGGTATTGATTGATTGGTTTTTGTATGCACCTCACAAAGTCAGACTTTCACCACCGTTGATAATTAATGAAGAAGAAATTTCAATGGCTTGCAAAATAATGAACCAAGTCGCTGACAAAATACTAACTGAATGAGAATACTATCTATTTTTATCGCACTATTTGCTCTTATTTCTTGTAAAAAAAATTATGAAGACAATGTTGATACCGTGAGTGAAATCATTGAATTTCAAGACCACACCTCTAGCCTATTCTCTATTGCCTACGACATTCTGTCAAACATAGATTCAGCCATTTCAACCAAAATGTTTGCTCAAGGAACTAATCTATATTGGGTAGATTCCCTGTTTTCTGACAATACCGGCATTGAGGTCTATATCCAATTCACTGATTATGATAAATTTAATGAGAAGTATTTATATGGAATGGACAAAAAACTCAGAAACGGTATGTTGCATTTGGTAGTTGACAACTCAATTAATAATGAAGAAATAAAAGGCAGTATCAACACAGTGGATTCAATAGGATATTTCTCCGGTTATTATTTCAAGAAAATGAGAAAAATAAATGGTACTCTCAGCTTTAACAGACTTAATGCCAATGACTGGCAAATTTCGGTTTCAAAAATGAAATACAAAAATGAAACAACAGAAGCAGAGATGAATTTCGAAGGCAATATTAGATTAGACAACAATACCCTTAATGACCTATGGGGCAGTACCCTCTTTTTGACAGGCAACTCACAGGGGAATTTCAAATCAGATTTTAAATCTGTGATTGATAAGGCATTGACATTACAATATTCCTCCTCTTGCTCCGGCATGTTCAGAAAAGGTACCCAAGAAATAATGTTGGGAAAACAAGGATGGGTTGTTGATTATAACGCTTTTGGCAATACCAATTGTGACCGATATATTAAATTAATAAACGGACGAAAGGAATTTTTCCAAAAAATGTATTAGGTATAATCCCTTCAAACACTATCAATCAACCAACTTTCAGGATTTAACATCTCTCAATTAAGTTTTCCTCCCGTTCCTCTAATCTTTCTAGAGCTATAAGGATTTCCTTCCTTTCCAAAAAGTCCTCGATCCTTTTTTCGAAGTTTCCGCTTTGTACAAGCTTTATGAACTTGGTTTCCACAACTTGTTGTAGTGTAACGGCCTCTATTAGGCGATTTTGAAACGTGTACTTCATTTCCACAACTCGATGCAGATGATTGGCAAGAGTCCAAACCAAAGATTAGGACAACACCTAAGCCAAATAATACAAGCAGCTTAATAAATCTCAAAACGGAGCAAAAGTATGCTATAACGTTTAAAAATAAAAGCGCCAAAGAACAACAAGAATAATGAAGAATATATCAATAAATCTAATGCACAACCCTGTAAGAAGTCCGATTATCAAGAAAGAATACAGTATAAAAATGGCATTTGTATTTAATCTTAAAAGATTTAATTTTGCCGCCCCCAAAAGGAGGAACTATAATTTGACAGAAGAAAAAAATTTAAACCCAGAAGAGTCAACAAAGAGTGCAAAAGCCACTAAGACTCAACCCGAATTAGCACAGAAAGTGCATAATCCGGATGATTTTGATTGGAGTATGGATGGAGCCGGATTCGGCAACTACTCTAAAGCAGAAAAAGAATCAATGGAGCAGCTTTACTCCAAAACCCTCGCAACACTCACAGTGAATGAAATTGTAGAAGGCAAAGTTGTTTCAATTACTGACAAAGAAGTTGTGCTGGATGTAGGATTCAAATCCGATGGTATTATTTCTAAAAATGAATTTAGAGATATGCCGGAATTAAAAATCGGAGATAAGGTGAAAGTCTATGTTGAACAAACAGAAGATGCATCGGGACAACTTATTCTTTCCAGAAAGAAAGCACTACAAGAAAACTCTTGGATTGAAATCTGTAAAGCAATGGAAGAAGACCAAGTTCTCAAAGGTCTTGTTACTTCCAGAACCAAAGGCGGATTAGTGGTTGACGTAATGGGAATTGATGCATTTCTTCCCGGTTCACAAATTGACACTAAACCTATTCGTGACTACGACCAATTTGTTGGAAAAGAAATGGAGTTTAAGGTTGTAAAAGTTAACGAGACTTTCAGAAATGTTGTCATTTCACATAAGGCTTTGATTGAAGACGATATTGAAGCACAAAAATCAGAGATTCTATCTAGTCTTGAAAAGGGACAAGTATTGGAAGGGGTTGTTAAAAATATGACTTCGTTTGGAGTATTTGTTGACTTAGGTGGTGTTGATGGATTATTGCACATTACCGATATTTCATGGGGAAGAATTAATCACCCTGAAGAAGTATTACATTTAGACCAAAAGATAAATGTTGTAGTACTTGATTTCGATGATGAGAAAAAGAGAATTTCACTTGGTATGAAGCAATTATCTGAACATCCTTGGGATTCATTGGATGAAAGTATTAAAGTTGGAGCGAAAGTAAAAGGTAAAATTGTTACTGTAGCTGACTACGGTGCATTCCTTGAAATACAACCGGGTGTTGAAGGTCTTATCCACGTTTCTGAAATGAGTTGGTCACAACATTTAAGAAATCCTTCCGATTTCTTAAATGTAGGTGATGAAATTGAAGCTGTTGTTTTAACTTTTGAAAAAGAAGAAAGAAAGATTTCATTAGGTATCAAACAATTAACTCCTGATCCTTGGCAAACCATTCAGGAAAAATATGCAATTGGCAGCAAACACACCGGTATTGTTAAGAACTTGACAAGCTATGGTTTGTTTGTTGAATTAGAAGAGGGTGTTGATGGGTTAGTTCACGTTTCAGATCTTTCTTGGACAAAGAAAATTAAACATCCGGCCGAGTTTATAAAAAAGGACGAGAAAATTGATGTGATTGTTCTTGAAATCGACAGTGAGAACAGAAGACTTTCTCTTGGACACAAACAACTTGAAGAAAATCCATGGGATGCTTTTGAATCAATCTTCAAAGTCGGAACTCGTCACGAAGCAACTATTGTTGATTTGAATGACAAAGGAGCTACAGTTCAATTAACTTATGGGATTGAAGGATTTATACCTAAACGTCACTTAGCAACACAAGACAATACTCTTGTTAAAGAAGAACAGACTATTGAAGCAGAAGTAATCGAGTTTAATAAAGATGCCAAAACAATCATTCTTTCTCATACTGTGATTTGGAAAGCTCATGAAGATGAGAAGAAAGATTCTGAGAATAAGAAGAAAGAAAAACAAGCTAAAAGTACTTCAAAAACAGTTAACCAAATCAACCAGGCTAACGAAAAGACTACTTTAGGCGAACTCGGTTCTTTTGATAACTTAATTGCTCTATTTGATAATAAAGACACAAAAGAGGAAAAGAAGCCGGTAAAGAAAGAGGAAAAGAAGCCGGTAAAGAAAGCTGAGGCAAAAGATTCTTCTAAAAAGGATGAACCAAAAGTTGATAAAGCAAAAAAAGCAAAAGCTGATGATCTAAAAAAACTTAGCGGTGTTGGTCCTGCATTTGAGAAAAGACTCATTGCCATTGGCATTGATTCTTATGCAAAACTTGCAGCATTGACAGAAGATGATGTGAAGAAACTTGAAGAAAAAGACAACATCACAAGCTGGTCTAATTGGGAAAAATGGATTGAGGAAGCTAAAGCAATTCATGGATAATTCAACATAAACATTCTAATTAAAAAAGCCGTTCCGAGATTTTGGAACGGCTTTTTTATTGATTATTAAAATAACCGGAATGTTAAAAACTAATTCAGTTTTTGTCTCTTGAGCAAGAATGGCAACAAAATCTGTTCAAAACCTTTGTCAATATCAGCCTCTATATAATCGATACCATATTGCAAAGATTTATGTTTCATCTGTTTATTAAAATTTTGAATCCTTTTGAGGTATTCTTCCCTCACTTCATCTGTATTGACTTTCAGTTCTTCACCGGTTTCTGCATCCACAAATTTGTGTGGTCCGGAAGGAAAATTAAATTTAAGTTCTTCTTTTCCTGAAACAATATGAAAAATGATGATTTCGTGTTTTTTAAATTTAAGATGGTTGAATGCATCAAACAAAGGCTGGGGATTCTCAAAGGTTGCAGAATCAAACAAATCCGAAAAAAGGATAACCAAACTTCTTCTGTGTATCTTTTCTGCCATCAAATGAAGCATAGATACAATATTAGTTTGATTTTGAGTAGCTTTTGCTCCTCTATAGCTTTCAAGAAGCGAGATAACATCCTGATAGTGACTTGAAGAAGATTTTACAGAGGTTTGCTGATTAATCTTTTCTGAAAAAAAAGTAATTCCAAATGCATCCCTTTGCTTTTTAAGCATATAGCTTAATACAGCAGCAGATTTAAGGGCAAACTCAAGTTTACTATTTTGAATAGAGGGATAATACATTGAAGTTGATGTATCCAATAGCAAGTGTGCTCTTAGATTGGTCTCTTCTTCAAAGCGTTTGACAAATAAATTATCTGTTCTTGCAAATAATTTCCAGTCAATATTACGAATACTATCCCCCTGATTATAAGCTCTATGTTCAGCAAACTCAACGCTAAATCCATGAAAAGGACTTTTGTGCATGCCCGTAATAAATCCTTCAACCGTTTCACGGGCAAAGAAATCTAATGAGGAAAAGCTTTGTGCAATTTCCCGAAGCATAGAAACTTATGAGATTATAAATGTGCTTCTATTTTAGCAGCAATATGACTTTTTGGTAGTGCACCTACAAGTTTATCTACTACTTTACCACCTTTGAAAATCAACAAAGTAGGGATGCTTCTGATACCAAATTGTCCTGAAATTCCAGGATTTTCATCAACATTAACCTTTCCAATAACTGCTTTACCTGAATACTCAGAAGACAACTCTTCTACTACAGGTGCAATCATTCTGCAAGGTCCACACCACTCTGCCCAAAAGTCAACCAATACAGGTTTGTCTGAATTTAAAACTTCGTTCTGAAAGTTAGAATCATTAAATGTTAAAGCCATAATGTATATATTTTCTGTTCGCAAATTAACACCAAATAAATTGCCAAAGCATTTTTGCTGACAAAATAGGAATTAATTCTGCCATAATGCCAAATTCGCTACAATAAAGGCACTTAATAATCAAAACAATGTTGTATTTTACCTTCATCATCATACAAAATGTACTGTCAGAGTTTGATATGGTTAATTTGTTAAAAAGTTACATGTTACCCTCCTTGCATTACAAGCAAATAAACTATTTTTGAACACTCAATAAATATTGAAACAAAACATGGAATTAAAAGATGTTGTAGCTATTGCCGGAGCTCCCGGATTGTACAAAGTTATTGGCCAACGTAAAAACGGACTTATTGTTGAATCATTGGATGGTGCTGCTCGCAAAATCGCCACCTCTCCCACTCAGAAGATATCCGTTTTAAGTGACGTTGCAATTTTTACCGAAAATGAAGAGGTAAAACTATCCGAGGTATTACTTGAAATTAAAAAACAGACAGAAGGCGGCTTGACTGTACCGGATAAAAAAGCAGATGACAATAGTCTGAAATCTTTTCTTGGTGCCATCGTTCCAAAATATGACAAAGAACGTGTATATGTGTCCGATATGAAGAAATTGGTGGGCTGGTGGAATATCCTAAAGGATCAAATTGACTTTGAAAAACTTGAAGCCAAAGACGAAGAAAAAACTGAATCCACAGAGTCGGCAGTCGGTGAGAAAAAAGAGGTCAAGAAAGAAACCAAAAAAACTCCAAAAGCGCAGGTAAAACAAGCAGCTCCAAAGGTTAATACCAAAGGCAAAGCAGCCAAATCTATTTCAACACCTCGAAAAGCTCAATAAATACGAGTTGATATGGACATCAAACCGCATCCTCGTATATTTCTTCCAAAAGATTATAAAATCACTCATTGGGAAGAGCTTCAACCCTATTTTAAAAAATTAATAGACGAAGATTTTCACACCAAACAAGAATTTGAGTTTTGGTTAAAAAAAGTGAGTGAACTTGAAAGCACAGTCAGCGAAGACCTTGCATGGAGATACATTCACATGACTTGTGATACCGCCAACAAAGAGTACGAAAAGGCTTATCTGGATTTTGTTACCAATATTCAACCTCAGTTAGCACCCTACGAAGATTTATTAAATAAGAAATTAGTCGCTTCTCCCTATTTGCAGGAATTAGAACAGTCTGACAAGGCCTATTTGCTGTATTTCAGACAAGTAAAAACGGCAATTGAACTTTATCGTGAGGAAAACATTCCGATTGAAACAAAAATTCAGACCCTAGCTCAAGAGTATAGTGCTATCAGTGGACAAATGGAAGTAGAATGGGAAGGCAAAAAACTCACTCTACAACAAGCAGCAGCTTATTTGAAAGACAATAATAGAAACATTCGTGAAAAAGTATACAGGGCTATTCAGGAGGAGCGATACAAAAATCATGAGCGTTTAGATGAGATTTTTTCTGAAATGCTCTCTCTCAGACATCAAGTAGCAATAAATGCCGGGTTTAAGAATTTCAGAGATTATAAATTTAAGGCACTCAATCGTTTTGACTATAGCGTTAATGACTGTTTTGACTTTCATAATGCCATAGAAAAAGTTGTAGTTCCTTTGAAAAAGCAACTACACCAAAAACGCAAAGAAATACTCAATCTCGAAGCACTCAGACCTTGGGACACATCTGTTGACCCCGATAACCTGCCCAAACTACATCCTTTCGAAGATGGTGAAGATTTGCTGAATAAAACAATTAAAGGATTCGGCCGCATTGATTCATTTTTTGCTGATTGCATTGCGACAATGCGTTCAATGAAACACTTAGATTTGGAAAGCAGAAAAGGGAAAGCTCCCGGAGGTTATAATTATCCCCTGGCGGAGACCGGAGTTCCTTTTATATTTATGAATGCTGCTTCTCTTCATCGCGATGTTGAAACAATGGTGCACGAAGGAGGACATGCTATTCACTCCTTCTTGACAAGGGATTTAGCACTCGAAGCATTTAAAGAGACACCATCTGAAGTTGCCGAATTGGCTTCCATGAGCATGGAATTATTGAGCATGGATGTTTGGGATGAATTTTACCCTCAACCGACAGACCACAAGCGTGCTATAAGAGAACAATTGGAAGGAATTATTTTCACACTGCCTTGGATTGCTACTATTGATGCTTTTCAGCATTGGATATATGAAAATCCCAACCATACCAAAGAAGAAAGGATTGTTGCCTGGAATAGAATTTCAGATAGATTTGAGACAGGTTTGATTGACTATTCAGGTGTGGAAGCATACAAAAACTTCTCATGGCATGCACAACTTCACGTTTTTGAAATCCCGTTCTATTATATTGAATATGGTTTTGCCCAGCTTGGAGCAATTGGTGTTTGGAAAAACTATAAAAGCAATAAAACAAAAGGTATTGAAAACTATAAGAACGCACTCAAAGCGGGTTATACAAGACCTATACCCGAAATCTATTCACTTGCAGGAGTACAATTTGGTTGTTCAGAAACTTATATCAGCGATTTATTCAGCTTTTTGTGGAAAGAACTTATCTTAATCTGATTAGTTTGAGTTATTAGACTCGTTTTATCAAACATTATTTTCTCAATAATTATCCAATAGCATAATGCAATGATAGAACAAAGCAAATGCTTAGAGAATAGAAAATTATTCTAAATTCGCGCCTTATGGCAGCCAACGCGAATACTATTGATTTCGAAAAAATCAAAGAGCAAAATCAAGGCAAAGACCGCTTTCAGCCGCATGATTTTTACAATGTAGACACTCTTTTTACCGAAGAACATTTGATGATAAGAGATGCAGTTAGAAGTTGGATAAAAAAAGAAGTATCCCCAATCATAGAAGCATCAGCGCAATCTGCTGTTTTCCCTCATCATATCATAAAAGGTTTAGCAGAAGTTGGTGCATTCGGCCCTCAGCTGCCTTCTGAATATGGTTGCGGTGGCATGGATTATATTACTTACGGAATTATTATGCAGGAGTTGGAGCGTTGCGATTCAGGGATTCGTTCCACGGCATCGGTACAAGGTTCTTTGGTAATGTATCCTATTTTCAAATTTGGTTCAGAAGAACAAAAAAAGAAATATTTACCCAAGTTAGCGCAAGGAGTATTGATGGGCTGTTTTGGGCTTACTGAGCCTGATCACGGTTCTAATCCGGGAGGCATGGTAACTCATATTAAAGACATGGGCGATTATTATTTGCTCAATGGTGCTAAAATGTGGATTTCCAATGCCCCATTTGCAGACATAGCAGTTGTGTGGGCAAAAGATGAAGAAGGAATTATCAGAGGTTTGATAGTCGAAAGAGGAATGGAGGGATTCTCTACTCCCGAAACACATGGAAAATGGAGTTTGCGAACCAGTGCAACCGGAGAGTTGATTTTTAGTAATGTAAAAGTGCCTAAAGAAAATATTCTTCCCAATGTAAAAGGATTAAGAGGTCCATTAACATGTTTAGACTCTGCACGTTACGGAATAAGTTGGGGAGTTATTGGAGCAGCAATGGATTGCTATGATTCTGCTTTGAGATACTCTCAAGAAAGAAAACAATTTAATAAACCCATTGCCGGATTTCAGTTACAGCAAAAGAAATTAGCCGAAATGATTACTGAAATTACCAAAGCACAACTTTTGGCTTGGAGACTTGGAACCTTGATGAATGAAGGAAAAGCAACATCAGCCCAAATTTCCATGGCTAAACGCAACAATGTTGAAATGGCATTGAATATAGCCAGAGAAGCCCGACAAGTCCACGGGGCTATGGGGATAACAGGAGACTACCCTATTATGCGTCACATGATGAATCTGGAAAGCGTTATTACCTATGAAGGAACACATGATGTACATCTGCTTATTTTGGGTAAGGAAATAACCGGAGAGAATGCGTTTATCTAATGCTAAAGAAGACATTTTCATATTTTATTTTTAGTATTCTTCTTTGTATTTCGGCAGGACTGAAAGCTAAGGGCATTTATACCAATGTGCCGGTATTGCTTGTAGTTTCATCTGAGAACCAACCTGATACAATGGGTTTTAACCTTGCCGGACAATTGCCCGAAATAATCTATGCATTGGTTCTGCAAGAAAAAATTACATTATGGGACTCGCCAAAAAAAACTATCAAAATCTCAGCAGATGCACTTCAAAGTATTGAAAACAGTACAAACACTGAATTCACAAAATCAAAATACATTTTTATTAATGAATTATGGACCTCGTCACGCAACAAATTTGCTTTCGACATTATAGGGTTGTCATTCATGAACGAAAGTCCTAAAGGTCGTGTTTCTTATGGTTATATTGACATGGAAGAAGCCGCACCTTTTCTTTTCAAAGAACACATCAAATCGAATGCGAATGGTCCCGCATTTGTGTCATATATGGCAGCACTTTACAGCAGAAGATATATATTTTCTGTTGTTCAGTTTGGGACAGAAAATTTTGAAAAGAATATAGATTTGGAAGCAAAGATTCACGCACAAGCAGTAAATCCTGACAAAAAACAAGAAACTCAAATTTTTCTTAAACCCATTAAAGAGGTAACTTATAGTATTGACAAAAAGCCGATTGATAAATACGGAATAGGCATGCAGCTCTTTGATGGATTTGAAAAGTTACTATTTGAAAATCTTGAAGTATTTTTTGAGTTAGGAGCGGATAAATATTTTGATTTCAAAAAATACCGTTCTGAATTTGCTGTAACACGAATAGAAGTGGATGAGGTTTGGGAAAAATACGGAGATTATATCACCATGATTCCACGCTCAATCACAATTTATGTAAACAATAAGAAATTAAATCCTATTAGTATTGAATACCTAAGGATTTTAAAATTCAATATCGGACTCAAATCAATAGAAGATATCTTGCTTGAAAAGCAGTTTGATTTTCAACTTGTAAAGATTAACAAAAGTTATATTAACCCTGAGGATGCAACCTTGTATTATCAGGCGATGAAGGAATATTCATGGACACAACTCACTAGGTTTGTGAAATATTCCAAAACGAATTAAGACAAAACAACAAAGATGACATATCAGATAAAATTCGGAACAGACGGATGGAGAGAAATCATTGGGGATGCATATACAGCAGACAATGTATTGCGAATCGCCCATGCCACAGCAAAATGGCTCAATAAAAAACATAAAGAGCCAAAAATTACCTTGGGATACGATTGCAGATTTGGCGGCAAGATGTTTGCGGAATATACTGCTCGATGTTTGGCACATCACGGCATAACAGTTTACTTATCACCCAATTTCGTGAGTACACCCATGATTTCATTTGCCAATGTAAAATTGAAAACCGATGCAGGCATCATTATTACCGCAAGTCATAACCCTCCTTCATATAACGGCTATAAACTAAAAGCATCTTATGGAGGTCCTGTCCTGCCGGACGAAATCAGTGAAATAGAAAAATTGGTAGAAGACACCCCAAACCGGAATTTACCTGAATTGGGAGACTTGGTTAATACCGGTAAAGTTATCTATTCTGATTTTGAGCAAATCTATTCAGAACATGTAAAATCAAGTTTTGACCTTAATAAAATTCATAAGATTTCCAACCACTTGGTGTATGATGCGATGTATGGTGCCGGTCAAAGTTTGGCTAAAAAAATATTGCCCAACGCTACCTTTTTGCACTGTGAACACAATCCCGGTTTTGGAGATACAGCACCGGAACCTATTCTGAAAAATTTGCAGGAAGTTTCTACCCTGATTGCAAATACTCCCAATTTGCATTTTGGTTTAGCGACTGACGGTGATGCTGACAGAATTGGTTTTTTTGATTCAAAAGGCAGATTTATTGACTCACATCATTTGATATTGCTTATTGCATATTATCTCGTAAAATATAAAGGGATGAGCGGAAAAATAGTGAAGAGTTTCAGTGTTTCATCCAAAGTAGATTTATTAGCGCAAAAACTCGGTTTAGAAACCATCACCACCAAAATTGGTTTTAAATACATCTGCCAACACATGGTGGAAGATGATGTTTTGGTCGGGGCGGAAGAGTCCGGGGGTATTGCTATCAAAGGTCATATTCCTGAAAGAGATGGTATTTGGATGGGACTTATTTTGATGGCTTATATGGCTGAAACAGACAAAAAAATTGAGGAACTTGTTGAAGAGATGTATGCAATTGTAGGAGCATTTGCTGTTGAGCGCTATGACCTCAAAATCAGTGAAGAACTAAAACAGAATATTATTTCAGATTGTAAAGCCGGTAAATTCAAACAATTTGGAAACTATCAAGTGGAGAAAACCGAAGACCTTGATGGTTATAAATTTCATCTTCAGGGTGGCGAATGGGTTATGATACGCCCATCAGGAACAGAGCCGGTTTTAAGAGTTTATGCAGAATCTGCTACGAGCGAAGGTGCATATAAAATTTTAGATGCGGTAAAATCTACCATTCATGCTTAATGGTTCTGAAAAATATTTTTTTTTGATTCTTACCCTTTGCTTGGGAATAACCCTTTCAACCAATGCACAAATTTCAGACTCAACCACACATTTAAGCAGAAAGCAAAAGACATTAGTTTATAGCGAAATAGGATTAGGTTTAGCAACACATTCCGGACTATATTTTGAATGGTATAGCGGTTATCCAATGGGCAAATTTCATTTTTTCGATGATAGCAAAGAATGGTTGCAAATGGATAAGTTGGGACATTGTTTTTCTGCCTACTATCTAACGGTTATGGGACATCAAGCAGGTTTGATGGTTGGGTTTAATAACAAACAAGCAGCCTTGAACGGATTAATTTTTGGTGCAGCATTTCAGACAACCATTGAAATTTTGGACGGCTTTTCTACATATTGGGGAGCCTCTGTTCCCGACTTGATAGCCAACACTGTCGGTTCCGTTATGGCTTATTCACAAGCCAGAAAATGGGGAGAACAGAGAATTACCATGAAATGGTCTTTTACTCCAACTCGCTATGCCCCAATGCGCCCTAATGCATTAGGAAAAGGATTTCAGCAAGAGTTTCTCAAGGATTATAACGGGCAAACCTATTGGCTAAGCGGGAATATCCATTCTCTGACAGGTTGCAAGAGCAAATATATACCCGAATGGCTGAATATAGAAATTGGATATGGAGCTGACGGCATGTTAGGTGGATTTGGGAATCAATGGACAGACAATAATACGGGAATAAGCTATGATTACTCACACATCAAACGATACAGACAGTTTTATTTATCAGCGGGTATTGATTGGATAAAGTTAGCAAAACCCAAAAGCCAATGGGGAAAGATGTTTTATTCTGCGCTCAACTGCCTCAAATTTCCCTTTCCTGCATTGGAATACAACACCCTTAATCACAGATTACAAGGTCACTATTTAAAGTTTTAGCTGCCGCTATCTTTAAGATAGTTGTTATAAGTGAGTATTTGAATCAAAAAAACTTGAAAAAATATTTTCTAGCTGAGATAAACAAAGATTATAAACAGAAACAAGTAAAAAACAGGAAAGCCCCTTGGGGATAGGGGCCTTATAAACCTGTTTGCATATAAATAATCATGAAAAACAATTATTCAGTCTGTACAGATGCAGGGGCAGTACCCAGCACCTTTTCTTTGAGTTTGGCTTCGATTTCAGCCATCAACTCAGGGTTATCGGTTAATAAATCTTTTACCGCATCTCTGCCTTGACCAAGTTTAGTGTCACCATAACTAAACCAAGAACCGCTCTTATTGATAATTCCATTATCTACTGCCATATCAAGAATCTCTCCAATACGTGAAATTCCTTGTCCATAGATGATATCAAATTCAACAACTTTAAAGGGTGGTGCAAGTTTGTTTTTGGCAACTTTTATTTTGGTTCTGTTTCCTAATATTTCATCACCATTTTTTATCTGTCCTATTCTGCGAATATCAATTCTTATAGAAGAATAGAATTTGAGTGCATTACCACCGGTTGTTGTTTCGGGATTACCGAACATGACACCAATCTTATCTCTCAACTGATTGATAAAAATACAGATACATCCTGTTTTGTTGATGGTTCCGGTAAGTTTTCTCAGTGCTTGCGACATCAATCGTGCCTGCAAACCCATTTTAGAATCTCCCATATCTCCTTCAATTTCAGCTTTTGGAACCAAAGCTGCAACAGAGTCAATTACCACAACATCCAAAGCTCCCGAGCGAATCAAATTGTCGGCTACTTCCAATGCTTGTTCTCCATCATCAGGTTGTGATACTAAAAGGTCTTCAACATTAATTCCTAATTTTTGTGCATATATTTTATCAAATGCATGTTCTGCATCTATAAACGCACATAATCCTCCGTTTTTTTGGGCTTGAGCAATACAACTCAATGCCAAAGTGGTTTTACCGGATGATTCAGGGCCGTATATTTCAACTATTCTACCACGAGGGAACCCTCCAATACCTAAGGCTAAATCCAAACCAAATGAACCTGTAGAAATGACAGATACATCAGCTACACCATGCTCATCCATCTTCATCACTACACCTTTGCCATAGGTCTTCTCAAGTCTATCTATAGTTAGCTTGAGTGCTTTAATCTTTTCTGCTTTACTGTCTGCCATCTCTATTCTCAATTTTCGAGCCTGCAAATAAGTGTATTCAGTTCGGGGGTTATTAACATTTGCAAAAAGGATATGCACAAATTATCCAACTATAATACACTCAATACATGGCAACTTTATTTAAAATAAATTTGAGTCCTGCCCTATCCTTATTATATATCCAAACTCCCTAATAACAAATCAGGGTTATGCGAAGCATGCCATTTGACTTTTTTTTCATTCAATATTTTTTCGACTTTGCTTGTGTCGGTATAATTAAGCGGATGCCAAAGATGGTATTGAATTGCACTGTTTTTGATTCTAAAGAATTGAAATCCTTTCATCTCCATTCTCCATTCAATATCTGTATCCTCTCCTATTCCAGCTTCTTCATATTGTTCATCAAAACCTTTTACAGACATGAAATCATCTTTATAAACAGACCAATTATGTCCCCAAAAACCTTTCTTTTCATTTGGTTTTTTTTTGCTTAAATACAATGCGGCATCCAATCTTTTTGCACCGTTGAGCCACAAAGTAAATAGATTAAAATTAGGCAGTTTCATTTTTTTAAGGTTTTTACGGGTTATTTTTTCTGATAACATAACCCTGCGTCCGTACAACACTGTTTTAGGTTGTTTGAATCTAAGATGAGATTCAAAAAATTTCTTGTGCAATAAACAATCTCCATCTATGATAATCAGATAGGGAGCGGTACTTTTAAGAACCGCAGCATTGAGAATTTTGCATTTTCTAAAACCTAAGTCTTGATGAAAAACATGTTCAATAGAAAAACGATATTGCGTCTTCCATTGCATAATTGCTGATTTCATCTCTTCAGCATTGTTATCTTCGGCAATAATGACCTCTATTTTCCCTGAAAAACTTTGTTTGGCAACACTTTGTAAAATAAGGTCTAAGGCTGCAATATTTTTATAAACTCCGATGATTAAGCTAACATCCACAATATGTTCTTATGGAATTATCCCAAAATCTTTTTAACCAATCCGGTCAAAACCTTTCCCGGTCCCACTTCAATGAACTCGGTTGCTCCGTCTTTAGCCATTTGTTGAACTGTTTGTGTCCATTTGACTGGTGCAGTGAGTTGTTTCAATAAGTTGTCTTTAATCAAAGACGGGTTTGAGGCTGCCTGAGCTGTTACATTTTGATAAATAGGACAAGAGGGTGATTTGAACTCTGTGCCAGCGATTGCTTTAGCCAATCTTTCTTGTGCAGGCAGCATTAGAGGAGAGTGAAACGCGCCTCCTACCTGAAGTACCAATGCCCTCTTAGCTCCGGCTTCTTTGAGTTTTTCGCATGCCTGATTAACTGCTTCGATTTCACCTGAAATCACAAGCTGTCCGGGGCAGTTATAATTTGCGGGCACAACAATACCTGTTTTGACAGATGCACATATTTCTTCTACTTTAGCATCATCCAATCCTAACACTGCTGCCATTGTAGATGGTTTTGCTTCGCAAGCAACTTGCATGGACAACGCTCTTTCTGAAACCAATCTTAAACCATCCTCAAAATTGAGTGCACCGGCAGCAACCAATGCGGAAAACTCACCCAAAGAATGGCCTGCTACCATTGCCGGTTTAAATTCTTCCAAACAAAAAGCTTGAATAACTGAATCCAAGAAAATTGCCGGTTGGGTTATTTTGGTCTGTTTTAAATCTTCATCACTTCCTTCAAACATGGTTTTTGTAATCTCAAAACCCAATATTTCATTGGCCTTATCAAACCATTGTTTTGCTTTTGAATTGCCGTGATACAGTTCCTTACCCATGCCGGAATACTGCGCACCTTGTCCGGGGAAAATATATGCTTTGCTCATTTTATTATTATGATTTTGATTGAGGGCGAAAATAGCATAGTATTATTTACACTTTCCTAATCTTTTAAACATTAATAGGAAATCTTTCGCTATAATGGCTCTTTATTATTATCGAATATTGCACATCATTTCATATAAAGTAAGCCGGTGTTTGGAAAGAATATAGAAAAGAAGAAAGAAAACAAACCAATGAATGATTTTTTGGAGACTGCACCAAACCAAAAAAATATGGTCGGTGAAGATGTTGGCAGTGTTACAATAAAATCTATTCTCAAAGACCCTAAAACAATGCAACTATTGGGTCTTGTCATGATGGGATTTTCAGCTTATGCAATCCTAAGCTATTTCTCCTATTGGTTAAATATGTTCATGGGTAACAGCGACCAAGCATTAATTATCGGGAAAAATTGGAATTGGCTGAAAATTAATAATCCCATCATTGCACATAATTTTATGGGGATGTTCGGAGCAATGCTTTCGTATTTAATAGTTTACCGGTGGTTTGGGATTTTGGCAATACTCCCCTTGTTATTACTGCTTAATCTGGGGCTTAAAATGTTTATCGGAAAAACTCTCTTCAAACAGAAAAGTTTTTCCCGAATCACACTTTTCATGTTATTATGGGGAACAATGACTTTGGGATTTATTCAAGGTGGGCAACTCTATCTTGGAGGTGGAATAGGTTATTTTGGAGTTGAGTGGCTGAAGGGATTGTTAGGCTCAATTGGAACAGTGTTTCTAATCGCAATATCCGGCTTTATTTTTATGGTAACTTATCTCAAAATCAACATACTCCCATCACTCAACAAAGCACAAAATCCTGCTGATATAGATTTGCATACTGATGAAAATATTCTGACTACTGAGCCTAATCCCATAGTGAGTGATATTGAAGATACTGAAGCATCTTTCGATGATGAAGATATTCCGTGGGAAGAAAAACCGAATGAGGTCATACTCAGCAATGATGCAGACATGTCTGATAGTGAAGATGATATTAAATTAGTAAATCCGGATATAGCAGAAAATCAACAAGAAGATTACGAGAATCCTGTAAATGATGAAATTCCATTTGCTATAGAAGAGACATCCGATATTGAGGTATCAGAAAATCCCGAAAACACTCCGGAAAGAAAAGAACATTATGGAATAGATGAGCCTTACGATCCTTGGTTGGATTTGCCCGGATATCAATTTCCCACAGATGATTTGCTCAAAGAATATGAAATCAACAAAGCTGAAATAGACCGAGATGAGTTGGAAAGCAGCAAATCATTGATTTTGAATACACTGAACAACTACAATATTGGTATCAAAGAAATCAAAGCCACGATTGGGCCAACTGTTACACTCTATGAAATAATCCCTGAAACGGGGGTGCGGATTTCCAAAATAAAAAATCTTGAAGATGATATTGCACTCAGCCTTGCTGCTCTTGGAATCAGAATTATAGCACCCATACCGGGAAAAGGAACAATAGGAATCGAGGTTCCTAATAAGAAACCGGAGATGGTTCCCATGAGTTCTGTTATAAAAAGTAAGAAATTTAAAGAGAGTAAATTTGAATTGCCTGTTATCTTGGGTAAAACAATTTCCAACGAACTTTATATAGCTGACTTAGCCAAAATGCCTCATCTATTGGTAGCCGGAGCCACAGGTCAAGGAAAATCCGTTGGGTTGAACTGTTTGATTATCTCATTGTTGTATAAAAAACACCCTACCGAATTAAAATTTGTGATGGTTGACCCCAAAAAGGTTGAACTATCTCTTTATAATAAATTAGAGAAACATTTTCTTGCAAAACTTCCCGGAGAAGGAGATGCCATCATTACCGATACATCTCAAGTAACTGACACTTTGAAATCCTTGTGTATTGAGATGGACAACCGGTATAATCAATTAAAGGATGCAGGTTGCCGAAATATTATAGAATATAACACTAAGTTCAAAGAGCGTAGGTTGAATCCTGAGAAAGGACATGCATTTCTCCCCTACATTGTAGTAGTTGTAGACGAAGTGGCAGATTTGATGATGACAGCAGGCCGAGAGGTAGAAACGCCCATTGCCAGATTGGCACAATTGGCTCGTGCGGTTGGAATACACGTAATTTTGGCTACACAAAGACCTTCTGTAAATATTATAACAGGAACAATCAAAGCAAACTTCCCTGCAAGATTAGCATTCCGTGTTACTTCAAAGATAGACAGTCGCACTATCTTAGACAGTAACGGAGCAGACCAACTCATAGGAAAAGGAGATATGTTATTCTATTCTGGTAGCGATTTGATACGATTACAATGTCCATTTGTGGATACTCCTGAAGCAGATGCTGTTGCCGACTTCATTTCTGACCAAAAAGGATTTGGCAGCGCGTTTATTCTGCCTGAAGCTCCGGGTGAAGAAGGAGAAGGAAACAATGATTTTGATGCAGAAGACAAAGACCCTTTGTTTGATGAAGCCGCACGCATTGTTGTGGAAACACAGCAAGGCTCTACATCAATGATACAACGTAAACTCAAAATCGGCTATAACCGGGCAGGCAGATTGATTGACCAACTCGAAGCTGCAGGGATTGTCGGTTCCAGCAGAGGCTCAAAAGCCAGAGATGTACTCATTCATGACATTGATAGTTTGGAACATTTTTTGACTAACTTGAATATAGATAATTAAACAATGAGATACCTTAAAACACTTACCTTATTTACTCTTATTATTGGATTTTCCGGACTTGCATTTACACAAATCGATTTGGAGCAAAAAGCCAAAGAAATTCTTAACAAAGTTACCAAGACCTATAAAAACCAAAAGACATTATATTCTGAATTTAACATTACTACTGAAAATAAGGCAGAAAAAGTTGAGCCTGTAACTGAGTTTGGTAAAATTTGGGTTAAAGGCGACAACTATAAACTCGAATTAAATGAACACATTATCATCTGTAACGGTAAAGTTATCTGGACATATCTAAAAAATTCAAAAGAACTTACCATAGAAAACTATGATTCTAAAAACGTTGAAATAAGCCCTGCAACTATTTTCAATTTTTATCAAAAAGGGTTTCAATCAAAATTTGACGGTAACTATACCAAAGATAATATCAAGTATAACAAGATAGCGTTAAATCCAAACGACAAAAAGAAACCGTACTTTTATATCACCCTTCATGTAAAAGAAGACGATTCTAATATCAAACAGGTTGATATCAGTTATAAAAGTGGAATTCGCCAAACAATTAATATTATTTCTCAACAAAGCAATCAAGAACTTGATTCTAAATTCTTTGAATATGACCCGATTGTATATCCAGCAACTACAACGGATGATTTGAGATAATTCATTATCCATAGCTCTACTTCTCTTAAGCATATTTTAAGTAAGAATTTCTATTTGTTGATTAGATTTGAGCCAATCTAATTCAACAATCAAAATGAAGAAGCTAATCATCATTTCATTTCTTGTCTTATCTTCTCTTGGAAAGCTACAAGCAGCACATGAGCAGAGCTACCCGATTACATTCAGTATATTCAATAATGGCACAATGCTTCCCGGAAGCGGTTATGCAGGAGTTTTCAGCAAAACAATACATCCCGGCTTTACCATTGGAACTTCTTATGATTATGTAATAAAAGAGAAAAGTCGCTTATTTCAGACATTTAAGTTTGGATATTTTTATCACCGTTTTTCGCAAAATGCTGTACAACTTTATTCAGAACTTGGCTATCAGCACAAGATATATTCAGCTCTATACGCTCAAAGTTTGTTGGGAATAGGTTATCTGCACTCATTTGCTGACCTTCAACAGTTCGAATTAGAAGATGGCGAATATCATCAGGTCGGCAAGTTTGGAAGACCTCAATTCATGAGTACGTTCTCTTTGTTGCTTGGCTATGATTTCTCTCATTCTTGTCATTTTCCAATGGAGTTTTTCTTACAATATCAATTTTGGTTACAAATGCCGTTTGTTAATAAATACGTTCCTATTTTACCCAATAGTGCTTTGCATCTTGGAGCACGTTTTTCAATTTTTAATACTTCTAACAAATAAACCATGAAATTATCAATGAAACAATTTAGACTATTCTATTTAGGATTATTTTCTGTTATGTTCATAGCCTCATGTTCGAAGGAAAGTATCACAAAATCAGAAGTATGTAATGCTTCTGAGAATCACTCCGGACATCCCAAATCTGAATTATTTAACTCTATACTCAATAAAGCCGTTGCAGACGGGTTTCCCGGTATCGCACTTTTAGTGGTTGACAGCAATGGTACTTATGTAGGATCCGCGGGCTATGCAGATATCAAAAACAAAATTAAAATGCAACCTTGTCATATTTCTAAAGTAGCAAGTCTGACCAAGATTTTTATAGGGGTATTGGCTTTTAAGATGCAGGAAGAAGGCAAGTTGGATTTAGACAAGAAGATTAGTGAATACCTTGATTCAAAAGAACTCGAAGGCATTGCCAATGCAAACGAAGTAACTGTCAGACAGTTAATGATGCACAATACAGGAATCTTTGACGTAATTACGGATACTAAATTCTATTTAGATATACTTAACAATCCTCCACGACACAGAAACCAAATGGATATATTGGAATATGTCAGGGGAAAAAAGTCGTTGTATACTCCGGGAAATGGGCCATCTTACTCAAATACCAACACTTTGTTACTCAGTATGGTTATTGACAAAATAGGAGGAAAACCACATCAAGAGTTATTACACGAAAAGATTTTAGAACCGTTGGGGTTAAACAATACCTACTACTTTTATCATGACCCCCTCCCTGAAGGAAAGGTTGCTCAAGGATATTATGATTTATACAACAACGGCAGATTGGAAAACTTGAGCAGCTATAATACAGGCAGTGGAAATGGTTATACCGGAATCTATTCCAATGTATTTGACCTTAGGGATTTTATAGATGCTCTGTTAATACATAAAACATTACTTACAACCAACTCTCTCAATCAAATGCTGATTTTTGGCAAATCTGAAAAAGGTTATGAAGAGAGGGAATTAGGTGCAGGAATAATGAAAGACTTTTTATTGAGAACCAATCCCAAAGAATATGCTTATGGACACAGAGGAAGGGATTTAGGTTATACCGCAGATTTGTTTTATTTCCCGGAGTACAAACAAACCTTAGCATTAATCATTAATTACGGCACCGATGGTGACAGCCGTTTACGACCGCTTTTCTATGAATTAAGAAAATCGATTGTTGATGCCATGATGCAACATTAAGTTTTGGTTATAATTATAAAATTTTAGTAACCCTATAAAACAGTTTTGGATACCTTTTAGTATCCAAAACCAACAATTTCAATCAATATAGAGAATAGAGAGGCCTTTTAATCCTCTTTAATGAATGCAATTCTACTTTTCACTCCTGATTTATCTGACAAAATAAAGAAATAGGTTCCACCGGGTAATGCTTCTACATTTATCTTCAACTCCCTGCCTACTGCTCCTTCTCCACCTAAGACCTTCTTGCCTATGGTGTTATATATCTCATAATGTACTGTACTTTTTATAAATCCGCCTACATTCAACTCATTCCTACATGGATTTGGATACAGTATAAAGGACTTGGAATCTATGTCTTCTGAGCCAACCTTTGCAACCCCTATCTGATTCTCTGCCCCGTCATAGTCGGTCTGTGACAATCTATAATACAATATACCGGTGGGGGCAGAATTATCTCTCAACATATATTGATTCTCTTGGTAGCTCGTACCGGCACCTGCTACCCGACCTACTTCAATCCAATTTTCCATATCTGAACTTCGCTCTATTGTAAAATAATTGTTGTTCTCTTCCGAACTTGTCTTCCAATACAATTCAACTTGACGATCGCCTATCTTCTCTGCTTCAAAATCTATTAACTTTACCGGCAAAAGCGTTAAATCAAATACTTGTATATAAAGAGTACCCCCTGCACACAATGTCCCGCGACATGTGGTATATGGAATAACTGCCGTACCTACAAAATTCAATGATGGCTGAAATTCATATGTACCATCATCTTCCATATTGATACTGCCTCCGGTTACCGACAAACTTGTGGTTCGCCTTACTGATACATTACCGCCCACTCTTGATTGCCATGAACCTCCATCTTGAGTTGTAAAATCATTGATTTGAACTCCCTGACTTGCACTGCTCACTGTCAACTTCGTATTGCTATATGTTGTATTGTAATCATCTGAAGCTATAATATCAACAGGGGCATCTATATCATTTACCGTTACTATAACCATCTCCTCTTTACAAAGACTACCTCCGGGTAACTCACATACCTCATATGTAAATGTATCTATCCCATAAAATCCGTTCTTTGGCTTATAGGTAACATTACCGCTCCCATTAACACTAATGGTTGCTCCATTTTTGTTTGTTTTTATCGTGGGATTACTTAATGTCCCTACTCCGCTGTTTACCTTGCCAAATATATTCGCTATATTATCATTTGCTCTCACATTGATTGTGATTGTGGATGGACTGCTTGGATGCCCCTCCATAATTGCCAAATCTTTGGTTGTAACAGGCAGGTTCGATATTGAAATCGGGTCGGTTACATTGATGGTGAGTTTCTCAGTATAACAATAAGGGTTCGCTCCGGGAGTACACACATCTATCTCAAAATGATAAAGCCCTATGGTTGAAGTGGTAAATGTATAGGTACCATCACTATTTAATACGGGAGTGTCTGCTGACGGATTGCCTATATCCGCTTGAAGATTGCCATAAAAATAGCCCACCGGCAGATTGTCATTCTTATGCAAATCTCCGCTTACAATCTTACCTTGCTCTACCTTGTTCACATCTGGCTCTGTGTAATCATTCTCTACTACAAAATAAATAGTCGATTTTGTACACGCTACGGGTGTCCCATTATCGCATACTTGATTCTCAAAGTTGGCTGTCCCATAAAATCCCATTGCAGGCGTGAATGTATAATCTCCATTGGCAACTACTTCATATTTGCCGACACCGGACGTATTGACTGTTTTGGGTGTCGCACTTTGGGTGTTCCCTTCGGGGTCTAAATCATTAAGAAGAATATTTCCTGTTACTTTTATATTCTTTACCTTTGAATGAAAGTCATCTGAAGATAGGGTAGTGTTCTGAACACCCCTTCCATTCACATAAACTCGCTGCATCCCGATTCCACATTTGGGAATGGATGATTGATCACATACTTCATAATAATACGTTACTTCGCCTACAAATCCGCTGACAGGGGTGAATGTGATTGCTCCGGTAGATGGATTTATACTCAAACTACCTTCTGTTACTGGGTTGGGGGCACTTGCCGCTACAATCGAGATACTCGAAGTGTCCAACAAGCCTCCGGGAGCGCCCGATTGATCATTATCCAAGGTGGGAAGAGTGACGGCTATATTCTTTTTTGTGCTCGCTATATCTGTGCCTGCAAATGGAAAATTACTCAACGAGTCTTTGTCTTTTAGTAAAATCATCAAGTATTCCGTTGGACAACCTGAAGACTGACCCGGATTGCATACATCTATCTTATATACATAGCTTCCGGGCTTATCTGAATCAAATGTGTATTTGCCGTCAGATGACAAACTTAAATTTGGACTGCTGCCGCTTGGACTTTTTACCAAACTTGCACTGCCATATGGAGTGGCGGAATATACAATACTATCATTCGTAGAAACATCTCCTTTGAGGTCTATATTGATAAATCCCATATTGACATCGGGTGTCGTAAACTTACATTTTATCGCTGTAAAATTACTTGTGTCCCTATATATATTACTGCATACATCTTTTATATAAGACATAACCTGAATATATCCAGGTTCATCAAATCGAAGATATGAGGTGTCCGGATTCAAACTGTCTAAGTCAACAACATTACCCGTATCTGACAGCACTACATACTTCGCCCCTTTGATTGCATTGGTCAAAACATATTCTGTCTCATAGCAATTATCAGAACCGGATGAGCCAAAATCTATTTTTGGCTTTATTTTTAGATTGGGTTTGGTTCCTGCTCTGCAAATATCCACAGGCGCAGTTGCGTATGTATAACTTGATTCATTAGTATTTGTAGCACTTCCATTACCCATACTGCCATTAATCCTGTGTCCTACATATCCAAAATGACTTTCGCATTGCTTAATAACCATTGAGGTATGACCTCCGGTCTCTACGGTCAGAAATGAATCTGCACTCGCGCCCAATCCGGATGGAACCCCCGGATCATAATTATCACTGGAACCTCGTCCAATCATACTACCCTCACTACTTCCCCATGCCCATACCTTTTTGTATTTATTTAAGACATTGATAGCCGGATTCGTTGTGGCAGTTGTTCCATCATGCTCATTTGGGCTAATCCAAACAATATCGCTCATGTAAGTAGGAGTATTATCATACCGGCATTGTACCCACGCTTGTCTTTCGGTTGTAGTAAAATCGCCTAATTGTTTTTTATTATTTGCTCCTAATGCATATACTTTTCCCAAAGTGTCCAATACATAATAGGAAATCCTATCGGTAGACGAAGCATAACATGTCATTCCAATCATCTTAATTCTTGATAAAGACCATGTCATCTGAGTAGCATAAGTAACATTACTATTTATACCCGTGTTATTTCCAAGATAAGTTCTTACACCCCAAGTCCACAACTTACCGGAGGAATCTAATGCAAACATTGAATTATAGCAACCTCTGGTTGCAACTATATTGGTTAATACCGGATGCCCCCCCCCACTAGTTCTAACTTGCCGCCAAGTACATTGATCGGTACTTGAAGTTCCGCTGCTCCCTGCTCCCCTCATTGGTTCTTGCATTGATAACACCCATACACTACCACTACATGTGGTAATTGCCAATGTCCCTCTTGTACCAAACATCATCTTTACATCTCCGGGTGTAACTCCCGATGGAAGACCTGTTGTGTCTGCACTGCTGTTCATTTTGGTATAATCAACCCTCTGAAATGAAGTACCAGAAGTAATATCTTCATTCATTAAAATTCCTTCTTCACCCCAAACGAACAAACCATGGGTTGTTAACACAACAAATTGGTGCCTATCACTCGAACCACCACGAGTTCCCAAAGCTGTTTTAATTGGAATACCCGTCAATCCGGGGTAATTGGTAGCATTAATCTCTAAAGGAGACAACACATCACCTGTCCCGTTTGAGGCTGCACCTTGCCCCCATATAGAAAATGTTCCATCTCCATTTCGGGAAAAGGTCGCATGAAATCCGGAAACCAAATTATCGTATTCAATTGTATTTGCATCATTATTGGATGAGAATCCATAATTAGAAAGATCCGTTTTGTCACATCCTACAGGCGGCTCATCACAATATTGTTGTCCTTCTATATTACTCATACCTGAGATTAGGGAGATGAGTACTAAAAAAACTTTGTTTATGTATTGTTTTTTCATTTGAGTGTGTTTTTTAGGTTATTGAATTTCTGAGGGGTGATAGTAACACTGAATCTTACCATTGTAGTCCAAAAAATCAAACATGATGTAAGTGTGTTTGGGGGCACTTCCCTTCAAATCATAAGTCAGTACATTTATTCCCGGATGAAGCATTAAAAGAGGGTTGGTCAGCATTCCCTCAATAGTCGTTTCCACACCTGCTGAACGGAAGTATGGGAAAGGATGCTGAACAGGTTGGTTATCAAAAGTCTCAACAAGTACATTTACTTGTACCTGCCCCCCATTCATATTGTCTCCCCCGACTATCGGACGGGTGAAGGTTATGCTTCCCATTTCATATGTCATACGAACAGGGCTCACTGTTAACTCTATTTTAGAAGGCAATAATTTATAGCTACAATCATCTTCTTCTGCACTATGAGGTGATTTGTCATTAATCTGTATTACATAATCGCCCGGAACCATAAAAACATAATTTTTTAGCGCATCCCCTATTCCCGAAGCAATGGGTGTTCCCGACTGAATTATCACCCAATCTACATATGAGCTTAATTCATAATCGAGCGGTATACTCTCATTGTAAGATATCAAAACCTTTTCCGTAAACGGCTCCGACTGAGCTGACATACCTTTGTTTGACTCAGGTAATGAAAACGACATTGAAACTATGCATAGAATGCTTAGCAATGTTGAAAATGTTATTTTTTTCATATTTAATATTTTTGAGGTTTCAAAGAATTCGCGCGCGAAGGTAGAGCATTTATTAAACCATCATATTTTTTTCTAAAAAAAATATCAACAATAAAAGAAGTAAGTCACGAAATGAACTAAACCTCTTTATTTTCAAATATTTTTGAGTGTTAATAAAGTGAACTAATACACGTTAGTTGATAACCGAAAATAACTCTAAAAAAGAGGGGATATTCTAATTTAATTTATAAATTAAAATATACAATTCCAAAATCGAACTTGTATATACCTTTGCTACCATGAAGGTAATGACATATAATGTAAATGGTATCAGGGCTGCAATTCAAAAAGGACTTATTGCATTCTTGCAAGAAAAGCAACCTGATATTCTTTGTTTACAAGAGATAAAAGCAGAGAAGCCTCAGATTCCTATCGAGCAATTTGAACAATTGGGATATCATTGCTATTGGTTTCCTGCACAAAAAAGGGGTTATAGCGGAACTGCATTGCTGTCAAAAACACAACCCAATAATATCCATTTTGGTTGTGAGCATGAGTTGTATGACAACGAAGGACGAATGATAAGAGCTGATTTTGATGAGTTTTCTGTAATGAGTTTATATATTCCATCCGGCTCCAGCGGTGAATTAAGACAAGATTTCAAAATGGAGTTTCTTGACTTCTTTTTACATTACACCAATCAGTTGAGAAAAGACTTTCCTAAATTGTTGATATGCGGAGATTATAACATTTGTCATCGCCCTATTGACATCCACGACCCTGTCGGGAACAAAAACAGCAGTGGGTTTCTCCCCGAAGAGCGAGAATGGATGGACAAATTTTTCGAGTCCGGATTTATTGATACTTTCAGAAGATTTAATCCTGAGCCCAACAACTATTCATGGTGGAGCTACAGAGCAGCCGCCAGATTGCGAAACAAAGGTTGGCGCATAGATTATATTGCAGCTACTACCCCTTTGCACGACAATCTGGCAACCTCAAGAATGCTGCCTGAAAATAACCAAAGTGACCATTGCGCTGTCGTTACCGAGCTTAGTATTTAAAACCAAACCTCAAAATGTCTCTCTTGCTCTTAGACAACAACGACTCCTTTACTTTTAATATAGTAAACATTTTAAGAACCCTAGCTTCCGGAGGTTTTGAGGTAGTCAAATCCGGCAATTTGAATGAAGAATTATTATCTCGATTTGACAGGGTTATCATTTCACCCGGTCCGGGAAAATCTTCGGAATTCCCTGCAATCGAAAAAACAATCAAACACTGTATTCAACAAAGCAAGCCTTTATTGGGAATATGCCTGGGACATCAGGCTATTTGCGAATATTTCGGAGCAGAGCTGTATAGAATGACTCGCGTACTTCACGGACACAAAAAATTAATTTCAATAGACAATAAAACTACTATTTTTAAGACACTCCCCGATAAAATAGAAGTAGGACTATATCATTCATGGGCAATCAAAACTGAATCTTTGCCTTCATGTTTGCAAATAAGCGCAGAGACAGACGAAGGCATTTTGATGGCTGTAAGGCACAAAGAACAGCCAATTTTTGGAGTACAATTTCATCCTGAGTCATTTTTGAGCAAATACGGTAATATTATCATTGACAACTTTCTTATAATTTAGAATGAAAAAAAGTGAATTTATCAATCTGTTCTCAGAGCGTGTATTATCACAACAGGCTTTTGTTTTTATTATTGATTTTGAATGTGAGAAATTTTTCTTATACAGCCCGGATGAGGCATCTAAGAAAGGTATTTTGTTTGATATTAAAGGAAAAACCAATTGCAATAAAATTGAAATTTCCAAAAAAATAGAATTAGAAATTCAGCCTATAGAGAAAGCAATGTTTTCCGACCGATATAATACAGCTTTAGAATACCTTGAAAATGGATACAGTTACCTTTTGAACCTTACTTTTCCTTCAAGAATCAACACTGCCATTGATCTTTCAGAAATTTTTCATCTTTCCAAAGCACCTTATAAACTGTTGTTTCAAGACAAGTTTGTAGTTTTTTCGCCCGAGTGTTTTGTCAGAATTAACGGAAATGAAATCTATACTTATCCAATGAAAGGAACTATAGATGCAAACATTCCAAATGCAAAGGAAATATTGCTTAACAACAAAAAAGAAGAGTGGGAACACAATACCATTGTTGACTTATTACGTAACGATATGGCTATGATTGCGAAGGATATTACGGTAACCCGATATCGCTATCCGGAGAAAATTAAAACCCATAAAAATGAAATCTATCAGACAAGTTCAGAAATAAAAGGCATACTGGATGAACATTGGCGCAATACAATAGGAGAAGATTTCTTAAAACTTTTACCCGCAGGTTCTATTAGTGGCGCGCCAAAAGAAAAGACTCTTGAAATCATTAAAGAATGTGAGATTGATTCCAGAGGGTTTTACACTGGGGTGTTTGGCTTTTTTGACGGCTCATCAATTGATAGTGCTGTATCTATTCGTTTTATCGAAAAGAATAATCATCAGTTGTATTTTAGAAGTGGAGGCGGAATTACCGCTAACAGCAAAATGGAGGATGAATATCTTGAATTGGTTCAGAAAATATATATTCCGGTTTCCTAATTCATTATAAATATAATTACCTTCCTCTCAAACACACTTTTCGTCCAATATAAAAACTCACCGAGAGCGATATTCTGAATATCTTTGCAATCTCATTCAAATAATAGATGAACAATAAACCGAAAAGAGATTTTTCTCCAAGAAAAGAAAAAAAATCATCCGAGAAAAACTTTAAAAAGACAAGTTTTAAAGGAGAAAATAAAGAACGCGGGGAAAGAAACTCTGGATTTTCTAAAAAGAGAAATGGAGAAGCATCCCATTCAAAATCAGGATTTCATAAAAAATCATCTGAAAGTTTTTCATCCGACAGAGACAATATTCAACGCGGTAAGAGATACGGTGAATTTAAGCCGAATAAAGAACGTTTCTCCGATAACGATGAAAAGAGAGAAAGAAAGTCTTCTTTTATAAAAGAGCGCAAAAGCAAATTCAATTCAAAATCAGATTTGCAGAAAAAGAGATTTAATAAAGTAAAAAATTATAGAAAAGATAAAAAAGCAGAGTTAACAAAAGAGAAAGGCTATGAAGATGAGTTCATGAAATTTGATTGGCCCATACGACTCAACAGGTATATATCAAATGCCGGCATTTGCGGCAGAAGGGAAGCTGACAAATTGATAACCGATGGTTTGGTTTCAGTCAATGGAAAAGTCGTTACTGAATTAGGGACAAAAGTGGACAAACGTGATATTGTTAAATATAAAGGTAATAAAATCCTACCTGAAAAACCGGTTTATTTGTTGATGAATAAGCCTAAGAACTATATCACAACAACCAAAGATGAATCGGGGAGACAAACCGTAATGGATTTAATTTCAGATGAAATAGATGTACGAGTATATCCTATCGGGAGGCTTGATAGAAAAACGACCGGTGTCTTATTGCTGACCAATGACGGAGAATTAGCTCAAAAGCTCACCCACCCTTCTTTTGAAGTGAAAAAGATATATGAAGTGACACTGGCAAAAAATGTAACACAAGCAGAACTCGAAAAACTTGCTGACGGAATAGAACTCGAGGATGGTATGATTCACGCGGATGCCATTTCTTATGCAAATACAGAGGACAAGAATGTAATAGGTATAGAAATTCACAGCGGAAAAAACAGAATCGTCCGCAGGATGTTTGAGCATCTGGGGCACACGGTTGAAAAATTAGACCGGGTTTCTTTTGGTCCATTTACTAAAAAAGGAGTGGAAAGAGGTAAATTTCGGTTTTTAAAAAATGCTGAGATTGCACAGCTCAAAAGGGCTAAGAAGAAACTTCAATAATTATTTGCCCATTTTTTGAATGGATTTTGTCAAAGTGAGATAGACTTCTGACAATTCAGGATATTCAGACAAAAGTTGCAAATGCTTCTTGAGCGAATTTTGGTCATTTCGAATCGCAGGTCCGGTCTGCATTTCTTTTGCATTGCCTGACTGAGCGCGCTTTAGAGTCTCATTAAGCAAAGGGTTAAGATTTGAAAAATCAAGATTGTTTTTATTGCAAAACTCTTGAGATAGTGCAATAAGATGATTGGTAAAATTGTTGATTATGACTGCTGCCAAATGGTACTGTAACCTTTTTCGGGAATTACATTCGGAAACACGCGCACTAAGCGAATTTGCAACCTCAATCAGATGACTAACAATTTCATTATTACTTCCTTCAATCAGGATTGGCACCTCGTTCCAATGAGTTTTTTTCTCCTTAATAAAAGATTGCATCGGATAGAACACTCCGGCTTTATTGACAATAGCAGAAATTTCACTCAAATCAGTTGCCCCACTACAATGACAAATAATGGCGTTTTCCCAATTGGGCAAAGATTGGGCAACAGATTTAATCTGAGAATCAGCCACACAGAGAAATACTAAATCAGGTTCTTTTACTGAAGCAAAATCAGTGAGCATGGCAGTTTGTAATTCTTCAGCCAATTTGCTTCCGCTAATAGGATTTCTTGAATAAACACCCAAAGGATGATGCCCTTTTTCTACCAAAACTTTTCCCAGAGAGGATGCCACATTCCCTGAGCCAATGATGATAAAGGTGATATTTAAGTGCTTGGGTTCCACTTTCTCATTTCTTTAATTCTTTGAGCAATGCTCAATGAGAAACCAATCGTGAGAATAATTGTTCCGCTCCAAAGTAGATTAACCCATGGGAATTTAACCGCTTTCATAATGATATAATCAAAAATCGGTTTTCGCTCTGCAGTTGTAATCACCAATTCCATATTCTCAGATGGGATGATAGACAAAAGCCTTCCTAAGAATCCGGCTTCATTAGACTGTGCATCCTCATATTCAATTTGATTGGTTTCCATATTAATTATCATGCTTGCAGGAATTGTTTGGACTTTTCCTAAGGATTGCACTTCAAGATTAGCAATCAGTCTTACTTTTTTCCCATCATCGCTTTTAAAATTTTCAATATCTGCAACTTTTACTCTTATAGTTCCTGAAGTTGTTGTAAAATATTGCCCTACACGCACGGTATCTTTTTTGAAATTCTTAAAATCTTCGACTGTCTCTAAGCCGCTTTCATGGTTTACATGGGTATAAATATCATGGCTGAGATAGTGTCTGGTATCAGGGCTTGAAATCAACCCTCCCATCTTGGGATTATTCTGTGCGTTGGGTTTGAGGGTAAATTTTTCAACTATTTCACCTCTTTCATTGGTTCTCAACCAATGGACATGAAAGTATTTATCGGGTGGTATATCTGAGATAGTGTCATAGTAAACGAGATAGTTTGCAATACGAACTGTATCTCCTCTTCTCAACAACATATTTTCTCGATTAAAAGCTTGAGCTTTTTCTCCGGTACTTCCATCCACAAAATCTCTATTAATATTATTATGAGTTAAAACCTCTTTATTGATTGAAGAAGCCAACACCCCAATCATCATTAAACCAAATCCGGCATGTGCAATTGATGCTCCTCCCAATTTGAGTTTTCCTCTTAAGTTTTTAAATAGATAGATAGTATTAGCAACTACAGAATATACAGAGAGAATAAGCATGAGTGCAAAATTGAAATGATATATTTTCCATGAGAGGATTAATACCACTCCAAGAATCAAAGAAGCCACTATAGGAATAAGTTGATTTTTCCAGAAGACTTTTTTATCTGAATATCTGTAATTAAAAAATTGCCCCAACCCCGAAAGGAGTGCAATGACAATAACAAATGGTAATTGAAATTTGTTATAGAATTCAGGTTTATTAACAGCAAGATTCAAGTTGAAGAGTTTATTAAATACAGGTGCAGACGTATAGAATATGATTTGAAATGCCGACAACAACAATACAAGTGAACCAATAAACATCCAGAACTCTCTACTCCAAATATTTTCATCAACTTTCTTAGCCGGATAAACATTCATTAACTCCTTTGCCCACCAATAGATAAATCCGAGGAGCATAACTAAGTTAAAAGAATTCATAACCGGAGTCGAAAGCCAGTGATATTTTATTGATAGAAAGTTAAACCCAATAAGCAATACGCATAGACTTAAGAAGATAATTGCCCTGTTTTTATTATTAATTGAAGCATAAACAGCTAGGAAAATAAACATAAAAATGAACAATAACAATTGTCCTGACAACCCTAAATCCGTAAAAGAGTGTACGCTAGCTTCTCCCAACACACCACTCCTGGTAAGGAATGTTGCATACAAAACAAGGAAAAAGGAAAAGCATATCAACATGATCGTCAGCACTTTGTACTGACCGGAATTTTTAAGAATTAGCAAAAGATGTACAACTGCGACCATCAGAATCCAAGGCATTAAAGATGCATTTTCGACCGGATCCCATGCCCAATATCCTCCAAAACTCAATGATTCATATGCCCAAAATGCCCCCATAATAATCCCTGCACCCAAAATCATAACTGAAAATAAAGCCCATGGAATCATGGGTCTAATCCAAGAGCTATGGTCTCTCTTCCAAAATGCAGAAATCATGTATGCAAATGGGACTACCATTGCAGCAAAACCAAGAAACAGAGTAGGCGGATGAATAACCATCCAATAATTCTGTAGCAGTGGATTCAACCCTGAGCCATCTTCAATCAACGATAAATAATTTGCTTTTCCTATCATCTGAAGCCTTGGAATATCAAGAATCTCCGGTTGCACATCTCTAAGCAAGGCAAATGGACTGCTGCCTATTTTCATCCCAAGAAAGTTGATCCCCAACAGCATGGATGATAGAACTGCCTGTGCAAGCATAATTACGGCAATAGCCCCATAGCTAAGTTTGGTTGGACGAAAATAAATAATCAGTGAAAGCATTACATGCCAAAACATCCAGAGTAGAAAACTACCCTCTTGTCCTTCCCAGAAACAAGAAATCATAAAATAACTTGGGAGTGTATTTGAGGAATGTTTCCAAACATATTGATATTCATAATAGTGCCCATGAATAAGCCAATATAAAATAACAAAAATTGCTAATACAGAAGCAGAGTGAATCCACAAGGATATCTTTCCAATCTTACCCCAAGACTCATCATTATATTTTTCTTTAAAATAGTACCCAACAAATGCTAAAATTGAAAAGATAAATGAGCATACAACAGCGATATTTCCTAAATTACCAAATAATAAATGTTCTCCAACAAACGTAACTTTTTCCATCTTACCTAAATATTATTTTATCCCTTCAGCTTCATATTTTGATGGGCACTTTTTAAGAATATCAACAGCAAGAAAATAATCCTCTTGTGCTTTGCCAATCACAACAATCTTATCAGTTCTGTCAAGGTCGGTAGGCTTACTGCCATTATAAACGATCTTACGCTCTACCCCCAAAGTGTCTGAGGCATAAAATGCAAAATAGTCAGGGTTTTTGATGGGATCATATTCTTGTGGTTTGCTCTTGTCAATCCTAACAACAACATGGTAATCTTTCTTTGATTTCTTCTCTGCATAGTGTTCTGCTTGTTCGAAAGTAACATAGTAACTTCTGTCTCCATAAAAACTTAAAACAACAGCCAAAACAACGCCAAGAGCAATAATACTAATGATATGCCCAATTTTCATAACTGCTCCTCCTTATTTCGTTTCTCTAATAGATTTATTTTTTTTTCCAACCTGATAAGATATAAAACAACAACACTGAATATAATTACAATAACACCTATTACAACTTCGATTTTTGAATTAGACATTCCTGACTCTGCTTGTGCATGCAGTCCTTGAGACAAAAGCATTAATAGAGCAGAGGGAATTAAATATTTGATAATATTTTTCATAGTATATTTTCTTTAGAATTTCCAGAATCTGATTCTACTTTATCTAAGCGAACTTTTAAACTCGCAACCCAAACAAACAAGAGGGACCACCCGATTATAGCCGGATAAAAAACATACCTCATATTTTGATTAAGGTCATATTGATTAAAACCAACAGTATCACCACTTCCCGGATGAATAGAAAAATCAGAAAGTTTTGGAATTATCCAAATCAGAGCAATGAAAATTGGATAAACAAACACATTGTATATTGCAGCAATCTTTCTAGATTTAATTGGGTCAGCAATAGAGCGATAAAGCAACCAATACGCGACATATATAAGCAATCCAACCGCAGCACCGTTCAACTTTGGGTCACGCGTCCATGGGGTCCCCCAAGTAGAACTAGCCCAGAGCATTCCGGTAAATATACCGCAAAAACCTGCCAAAGTACCTGCAACGCCTAATGCGTATGCCCAACGATGATAATTAGCCTTTAGTGAATTAAGATACAAAACACTATAAATCCACGATCCCATTAAAAGGAGTATCATTGAAAACCACATAGGAACATGATAGAAAAGGTTTCGGATAGTTTGATCCAACATCCCCACGTCTGTAGGTACATTGATTAACATTCCGCCAACTAGAGCATATAAAATGAGTCCGATTGCAAGATATTTCCACCACGAGAGCTTTGGCATAGCGGTTGCAAAAATAAGTTTTACGATTGATTGTTGAGTCTGATTTTATCTAAATCTAATCGGTTTGGTCCGTATTCGGTCTATAAAATTTTGCACCCGTATTTTAGAATTAAAATTTGAAGCATAACTTCTACTCAAAGTATGTGCTTTTATATATACACAACCTTGCAACCCTCTCAACAATGTTGAGAAAACGAGACTTTATACTTAAAATATTAGAATCACATTCGCACTCGTATGAATACACTCGGAAAAAAGAATTTGTTATTTTTAATTTTTCTCACGTCTTTGCTGCTTCAAAGCTTTCACACATCAGCACAAAAAGACTCATCAGAAGGTAATGTATTTATAATTGTTCCAACAAACCCTTCTCTTTCTGAGGGAAGAAAATTGGAAATACTCCCAAAAATCACAAGGAACAACCAAACTGCAAAACCAAATTTTAGCTACAAAACAATTGACAAGTTTTCACAAACAAGTAAAGACATTCATGTATTGGCACCCGTTGCTTTTTTCCCGGAACATAAGAGAACTTTACCCAATGGATTAGCCAAAGTGGGATATGGTAATCTCAACTCGTGGAACGGGAATTTCATGTTTAATAATTTCAGTAATGCAAACAATGCTTATGGGGGAAGCTATAATCATTATTCAAGCAACATTCCAAAATCAAACAAGGATTATAGCAGAAACGAAGCCGGTGCTTTTGCAAAAATCTTTAGCCACAAAGAAGAGTTTGGAGTATCATTTGATTTTTCAAGAGATGTCATGCACTTCTATAATCTTCCAGACTCTATTGAACCAACTATACGAAAAAAAGATGTCTCACGCTATTTGGAGCAATGGAATGTAAACACTTATTATAAGTTTGGAGATATAAACTATGTAACAAAACGACCATATTTTAGAACAGATTTAGAGTTTAACAGGTTTAACATGTCTCATTTTGTGTATGAAAACAGTTTTCAAATAAAAGGTCACATGCTGATGGAACATGAGAGTTTTATTAAAACGGGTTCTACACAACCTCTCGACATAAAACTATCAACGAACATAGACCATCTAAGATATAGCAATGCTAATTCATATAACCGCTACTTTGTTTGGTTAAAAGCCAATGAAGAATTAACTTTTGATATTGCCGGCAAAACAGTGGTGGCTAATGTTGGTTTTAATTTTGATGTTTATGGAGATTCGCTAGAACCACAGGCATTTATCACTCCAAATATTACCGCCAAAATACCTCTTATAAATAAAAAAGCAGTCCTATTCTTAGGAACTGACGGAGGCTACAAGAAACAAGGCTTACAAACACTTTATACTTTGAATCCATTTTTGCAAGAGACCCCATTATTAAAGAATGAATTTACGAGTTTTAGATTCTTTGGAGGGGTTGATGCCAATGTCGCACCCGGAACCGTTCTTCAATTAGAAGCCTCAAGTGCACAAATAGCCAACATGCCTTTATTTGTTGGCAGTGACGATCCTTATAGACGATTCTCTCTCAGGTATGATAACGGAATCTATTCCTATATCAAAGGACAATTAAACTATAACTTGGGGGACAAGGTATGGGTTAATCTAAGTGGAAAATACAATCATTACAAAATGGAAACCGAAGAAGAAGCATGGCTCTATCCTGATTTTGAGGTGAAATTAAGTTCGCATTATTGTATGTCAAAAAAATTGTTTACGCATCTGGATATCATATCCTTGGGAAATAGAACTGCATTGGATGAAAATCTGAATAAAGTCAATTTAAAAGCACTTTTCGACATTAATTTAGGAGCTGAATATATTCTTAATAACGGGTTTCTATGTTTTATCCAATTAAATAATTTGGCCGGAACCATGTATCAAAGATGGTACCAATTCCCTGTATACGGTTTTAATGCCACAGCAGGAATTGGATATCGATTTTGACAATTTAATTCTTATTCAAACCCAAACGATATAAGAGTTTGAAGTGACTTATTACTGCGCCCGCAAATGTTTTCTTTTGATAATATGGAAGATTATATTCTTCAGCCGTTTGTTTTACAATTGGTGATAATTTTTTGTAATGAACGTGACAAATACCAGGAAACAGGTGATGTTCGATTTGATAATTAAGACCACCTATATACCAAGAGAATATGCTGCTTCGGTGGGCAAAATTTGTAGTTGTAAGAATTTGGTGAATCGCCCAACTGTTATCAATACTATCTCCTTCCTTGTTAGGAATGTAAAAATCAGTATTTTCATTGACATGTGCTGTCTGAAATATGAGAGCCAATGTAAGTCCGCCAATAATATGCATTACAAGAAATCCAATAAAAACCTGCCACCATGCAAAAGGCAAAACCATCATAGGAATAATCAGCACAACAAGAAAATACAAAATTTTTGTAACTAATATTTCTATCAATGCTTTGCTAAAAGTCTTCCCTTGAGATTTAAGAAGTCCCTTTTTATCGTATCTAAATAGTTGCTCAAAATCTTTAGAAACTATCCAATAAAATGTCATAATAGAATAAAGTATTGGTGCGTATAAAACTTGGAATCTATGATACTGTTTATACTTCTGGTCAGGACTCATTCTGATAATTGACTTTTCAATATCCTCATCGTAACCTAAAATATTTGTAAATGAATGATGCAACACATTGTGTTGAATTCGCCAATTAATATGATAGCCACCTGCCAGGTTTAGCATTAAACTTAGTGCGTTATTTACACGTTTGTTCTTTGAGTATGCACCATGGTTTGCATCGTGCATGATTGACAAACCAACTCCGGAAAATCCAAATCCCATCAGCACCCACATTAATATCATAGTCCAAAAATTCGAAACTGTACCAAATATCAACACTCCAAGTGGTACCAGATACAGAAGCAACAGAAACACTGTCTTAATCTTCATGTTTACATTGGCAGTAGATGGAATATTATTCTCTTCAAAGTATTTATTTACTCTTAATCTCAGTTCATTAAAAAACTCAGGACGGTCATCTTTATTAAATTTTATTGCTTTAAATTTCATTATACTAATTTTGAACTGGTTAAGTCTTTGTGAATGTGTGCGAATGTATGTATTAAATAAATACGTGATGAATTATTTGTTACGGAATAAGTGACAATTAGATATTCACTAGGAGTAGCTCTAATTTCTAACATCTACCCCCCACATCATCTTGAGCCGTAATGTATTCATAAAATTCTCTCCCTTAAGTCTTGCAAGGTTAAAATTAAAATCAGCTCTTTTAACCGCTATCTGCACATCCGGTGTTAGAGTTACTGAGCGAGCATCCAAACTCGCCAAAAATGCAGTGCTCCTGCCCTCTACCTCAAATGCAAGAACATGGTCATCAGGAATTACAAATGGGCGTACATTTAAATTATGGGGAGCAATGGGTGTTATTGCAAAACTTTTACTATTGGGATGTAAAATCGCCCCTCCGCAACTTAGATTGTATCCGGTGCTCCCTGTGGGTGTAGAACAAATTAATCCATCTGCCCAATAAGAATTAAAATACTCACCATTTAAATATGTGTGAACTTTAATCATACTGGAACTATCTTTTTTGTTAACAACAAAATCATTTAATGCATAATTAAATGTAAATAAGTCTTTAGAAGTTTTTAGCTCAATTACGGACCTTTCATCAATAATAACAGCACCTTTCAAATAAGCATCAATTGCTTTTTCTACGCTCTCAGGCGATATCGCTGCCAGAAAACCAAGTCTTCCCGTATTTACTCCTAAAACCGGAATACCTGTGTTGCGAACTATCATCAAAGTATCTAAAATAGTTCCATCTCCTCCAATGCTTATGAGCAATTCAGGATTGTCTGTGTTACCTCTATCAAAATGCGAGAATATTGGGTATTTGTTTGTTGTTATGTTATAAGCAAATAGGTCCTCAACAATACTCTCATGTAAAATTATCTCTACCGAAAGATTTTCCAAATAACGAATTACTCTTAACAAAGTGTTTTTGGATAATTCATTTGACAAATCACGAGAATAAACTGCCACTATCATCTGCTATCTATGCTTTGAGGCAACAAAGGTAATCATGTATATTCAATAATTCAGCACATCCTCATTTTTTGACTCAACTACATATTTTATTATTTCAGAATCAATAATTCCAAACAGAGAAAAAAACTCCAAGATTTAATGAAAAAATAACCTCCAAAAAGGCATTTTTAATTGTCAAAACTATCGTCTTATTTGCAAAAAACAACTAACTTGCGCACCGTTTTAAAACGAGTTCAATAAACAATCAAAACAATAAAATTTTACCAATATGTCAGAAACAGCAAAGATCATTTTAGACGGCAAAGAATATGAGTTGCCGGTAATCACAGGAACAGAGAACGAGAAAGCCATTGACATTTCGAATCTTAGAAGTATGTCCGGGTATATAACTTTAGATACCGGATATAAGAACACAGGCGCTACAACCAGTGCAATTACTTTTTTGGATGGAGAAAAAGGAATTCTGCATTATAGAGGATATAGTATTGAAGAACTTGCCGAAAAGGCAAGTTTTACTGAAGTTGCATATTTGCTATTAGACGGAGAACTACCTACACAAAAACAACTTGAGGATTTTAATAATGAAATCAAAATCCACACACTTGTTAATGAAGATTTACAAAACATCTTCAAATCTTTTCCTACAGGTTCGCACCCAATGGGACAATTGATTTCAATGATGTCAGCACTTTCTGCATACTATCCAAAATCATTAGACCCAAATCGCTCTGATGAGCAAAAGCGTAGGACAATGCTTAGACTCATTGCTAAGATGCCAACACTTTGTGCAATGATTTATAAAAAGCGCACAGGACATCCATTTATCTATCCAAACAATAAACTCGACTATGTTTCTAACTTCTTAAACATGACTTTCAAACATGTTTCTGATGAATACGAAGTTGACCCTGTTTATGTCGATGCCATGAATAAATTATTAATCCTACATGCTGACCACGAACAAAATTGTTCAGCTTCTACTGTACGTTTGGTAGGATCATCCCATGCAAGCTTATATGCTTCAATCGCAGCAGGAGTTGCAGCACTCTGGGGGCCACTCCACGGAGGTGCTAATCAGCAAGTTCTTGAGATGCTTGAGCAAATCAAAGCCGATGGTGGTGACGTAGCCAAATTCATCAATAAAGCCAAGGACAAAAATGACCCATTCCGACTTATGGGATTTGGACATAGAGTATACAAAAACTTTGATCCAAGAGCAAAAATCATCAAAAAAGCTTGCGATGATGTTCTTAATAAACTTGGTATCAATGACCCTATTTTGGAAATTGCAAAGAAATTAGAAGAGGTTGCGCTAAAAGACTCATACTTTGTTGAGAGGAAACTTTATCCTAATGTAGACTTTTATTCAGGAATAATATATAGAGCTATGGGCTTCCCTACCGATATGTTTACGGTAATGTTCGCACTTGGAAGACTTCCCGGGTGGATTGCTCAATGGAAAGAAATGACCAAAGAAGGACAACCTATCGGAAGACCTCGTCAAATCTATACCGGAAACAATCTCAGACCTTTTGTTGAGATTAATAAACGATAATCAGTTTTCACTCAAAAAAGCTATTTTCGATTCTGAAAATAGCTTTTTTTTTCATAGTACCTCAAATACAATATCAAAAAGGGGCATCCGGTTCTGATTTCATGTGATTATATGTGAGTTTCCTCAAAATACCCGGAGCAAATTTACTTAACCAGAAACTGAGTTTTCCTTGTGTAGTCATAATGAGTCTTTTTTTTCTTTTTTCAACTCCATTCAAAATCCTAACAGCCACTTCTTCTGCGCTCATCATTTTGGTTTCATCTCGCGGAGATTCATTTTGTGTTCTACCCTCTGCATTTAAAGCAGTATTTCTAATATTTGATTCAGTAAATCCCGGACAAGCAATCATCACATGAAGTCCCGTATATAAATTCTCGGTTCTCAAAGATTCTAAGAATCCTTGTAATGCAAATTTTGAAGCTGAATATCCGGTTCTTCCCGGCAGTCCGTTAAATCCTGCAACAGAACTCACCCCTGCTACTGAACCTTTAGACTGCAACAAAAATGGCATTGCAGCATGTGTGCAATACACTGCTCCAAAGAAATTAACCTGCATCACATGTTCAATTACCGATAAATCTAATTGAGCAAAATTTGCTCTCATACTAATTCCAGCATTGTTTATCAATACATCTATCCCACCTAACTTCTTTGCTGATAATTTAATGAACTCCTCACAGCTATTTCTGTCTGCAACATCCAATTCAGCAAAATACAGATTTGAATCCCCACATTGCTTCGAAAGTTTTGCAAGAGCATCTTGATTTCTGGAGCCCACACTAACGATTGCGCCACGTTGTACCGCCTCAACAGCTAACGCACGTCCGATTCCCGAGGATGCACCTGTGATTACTATCTTCTTACCCTTGAGATTCATTCGTTTTGCAATATTATTTAAAAAAATCAGTTCCTACCATAAATTGAATTCAGTAGTTGTTCAGCAAAATACGGTGCTAAGGTTACTCCTTTGGAACCCATCCCATTGAGCACATACAGCTCTTTGATTTCTTTATGCTCAGCAAACATAGGTCTGCCGTAGTGAAATGCAGGGCGAACACCCGCTTTCACTTGAGTTATCTTATAATTTCCAAGCAAAAAATCATCTAATCTTTCTTTTAAAAATTCGGTGTCTTTAGATTCTACTTCATAGTCCATCTTGTTCCAAGTGTAAGTAGAACCTACGATTGCGGTTCTTTTTCCCGTTGGTAACATAAAAACTTGTTTATGAAAAATTGTTGGCTCTAAGTCAAAATCAGTTTCAATATTGAAAAGTTGTCCTTTTACTGGATTGTATGGAAGATGGGCAAAATCCGGTTGTTCCCTTTCAAACTCTCCTCTGCATAAAAATACCCGGTCAAACTTCATGTTTCTATATAGAAAACCATCATTTTCTGAAGTTATATCTTTACCAATCATTGGTGAATCAACAATATACCTGCTTTCAGAAATCATCAAATTTTTGAATTTACCAAGAAAAAGAAGTAAGTCCACCCATCCGGTTTTCTTTACTAAAAAACATCCAAATGTGGAATGAATATAGGAAGGAATTGCTCCAAAATACGGTTCTGCCCATTTTGCTGTTTTGTCAGTTCCTGCTAAAACATCCCAATCATTTTGCTCCTCAATATCTTTACACAAATGCAACAAAGGCATAGGATGAAAAAACGAAGTATCTAAAATCTTCTCAATTTTGGTATAAAAGTCGTTGAAATGTGCAAAGAGTTCTTCTGCATTCCATGTGATTTTGAGCCTACCTACAACCAAAGGGTTAAATAATCCCGCAGCAACTTTGCTCGAGGTATATTCTCTGTCTTCATCTACAATCCATACCTGATGTCCTCTTTCCCTAAGCTGAAGCGCTAAGACCGAGCCGGTCAAACCTTGACCTACCACCAAAACCTTTTCTTTCATGTATGTGTGCAAAAATAAGACGTGAAGCACAAGGTTTGCATTTTATTTAACGAATACACAAGTAATTTTTTATTCGAGATTGTAACCTTTCATGCGCTTTATAACCCTGATAAATATCATTGATTATACAAAAAACGAAATTTAAATTTGTTGCCGAAATAATGAAGTGAAAAGATACTTTCTGACATATCTTCTAATTATTAGTGTAGTACTTCAAAGCACTTCACAGATATGGATTATCGCTTCATTCTATATTCAAAGGGAGTATATAGCCAAAACTTTATGCGAAAACAGATTGAATAAGGATTCTGATTGTGACGGGAAATGCTATCTGAATCATGAACTTAAAGAAAATGAGAAGCAGCAAGAACAACAATTCCCTGACCTGAAAGTGAGAGAAATACAATTATTTTCAGATAATTTCAACTTTTTGTCTTTGTTTGAGCTACAAAACGATTCTGATTCGCAAACGCTCTCTATTCCTGATTGCATAGGAATATGTACTGAAATCAAATTCTCTGTGTTTCATCCTCCACGAATTTCTTAATTTATATTTTATAAAATCCGGCACAAAATACCTTTTAATAAAGTGTGCAGGTATTTAGTGTCTAATCAAATAAGTTGCTATACAACAAATAATGATGTCGTGTGCCTGCTTATTAGAAGCACATTTTAGAAAAAAATTAAAACAAAAAAAATTAAGAAATGAAATCAATCAAATCAATGATGCTGAACTCAATGATTATCTTCATGAGTGCATCTATATTACTAAGCTCTTGTAAAAAAGAAACAATAGAGGAAAAACCCTTGCCCGAACCAAAAAATGAAGTAGAAGGATTAATACTCAACACTACTTTTAATAATGATAAGCATACAATCAATCTTTATACAAGCAACGGGAAACTTCAAACCGGATACAACAATATTTATTTTCAAATAAAATCTAAAGATGGAAATCTTCAGCAAAATGCAACAGTAAAGATTCTGCCAATGATGCACATGACCGGAATGTCACACTCATGCCCAATCTCATCAATTTCAAAAAAACAAGGAACCTCGGCTACCTACATGGCAGGCATTGTGTTCCAAATGGCAAGTAATGACATGGAATATTGGGAACTTACATTCAATTATACCATTGACGGTGTTGAATATAATATGAGCGGAAAAGTTGTGGTAGAACAAACTTCAAAGAAAACATACAGTTCATTTATGGGTAGTGATAGTGTTAAATATGTTGTTGCGATGACAGAGCCTGTGAATCCCAAAATCGGAATAAATGATATGAAAGCTGTTTTGTATAAAATGAAAGACATGAACACTTTTGAACCGGTTGGAGGATATACCATCAAAATAGATCCGCGTATGCCTGATATGGGCAACCATACTTCTCCTAACAATACAGCCCTTATAGGCGATTGTTGCTCGGGTGAGTATGCCGGAAAGGTAAATTTTACAATGTCAGGTTATTGGAAAATTAATCTTATCATAGAAGATGCGGACAATAACGTTATCAAAGGAGAGAAAATTGAAGGCACTGTGAAAAGCAGCAGCATCTTCTTTGAACTTGTTTTTAACTAAGATATAATAACACAATTTAACATAAGGGGATATAACATTGGTATATAGGATGAGTCAGAAAAAACAAATAGACACTTTTTGCCAATGGCATATCCCCTTGATTTTATTGATTCAAAATCAGAAAGGATTTTTCATTACCTTGTTTATCCTTATTTTTTCATTTTCTTCTTTTGGTCAGAACAACAGCAAAGACTCCATTCAAAATCAGCTATTGGATGAAGTTCAAATCAATACCTCAAAAAATACTAAGGATCAATCCAACAAGCCGCTTTCAGGAATAGACGGATATCTTGAGAGCAACCAATCAATCAATATGATTCGCAGAGGTTCCTATGCATGGGAACCATTTCTCAATGGTATGAGTTCAGAACGAAGTGTTATAACAATTGACGGAATGCGTATTTATGGTGCATGCACAGACAAAATGGATCCGGTAACTTCTTATGTTGAAATTACAAACTTGTCCAAAGCATCCATCCATAACGGGCAATCCGGCTCTTTTGGCGGCTCTTCCATAGCCGGCAGCTTGGATTTGGTTAGAAGAAAAGGTAGTTTTGGAGAAAAAAAATTAGGTGGCAGTGCATTTTCGGGCATTGAAACAAACAACCTGCATAAAATTATTGGAACCGGCATTTCATATTCACATCCTAAGTTTTTTTCTGATATTGATTTCACATTCAGAAATGCCGGGAATTACAAAGCGGGACACAATCAAGAGATTCAAAACTCTCAGTTCACCAAATACAATACCTCTGCAATTGTGGGTTACAAAATCAATGAACACAGTCAAATCGAAGCTTCCATTATCTATGATTTAGCGACCGACATCGGCTATCCTGCATTGCCCATGGACGTTTCTTTGGCAAGAGCATTGATAGGTTCTTTAGAATACATACGCCATCATGTATCACCGATGATTGGATTATGGAAAACAAAAATATATTATAACGATGTTAAACATGTAATGGATGATTCCAAACGCTCGGATGTGCCAATCCGAATGGACATGCCGGGTTGGAGCAAGACATCCGGTTTTTATTCATTTGTGCAAGGTAAATATCAAAGACATTTTTGGAAAACTACCTTAAGCGGTCACCAAAACACATCCCTTGCAAACATGACAATGTACCCATCAAACACTTCAAATCCTCCGATGTTTATGTTGACTTGGCCTGACATAAAAACCAATTATGTTGATTTGTCTTTAGAAGACTTTTTTTCTGTTTCCAATAGGCTGAAACTAATGTTGAACACCGGAATAGCTTTTCACAACAACAAGATTGACAGTGAGCTGGGTTTAAATAGCTTAAAAATATTCTATCCAAATCTTAGCAATTCAAAAAACCGAATTTTAAAGCGGTTTTCAGGCATTGTAATTTATGAAATAAACAAATTTGACTTTACATTAGGCGCAGAATACGGGGAGCGTGCACCAAGTGTTTCAGAAGGATATGGTTTCTATTTGTTCAATAGTTTTGACAAATACGACTATATTGGAAATCCGGAAATGAAAAGCGAAAGTTCGGGTAATTTGAATGGGAAAATCAATTTCAAAAACTCCAGATTCTCTGCAAAAGTCAGTGCTTCATTCTTTTATATCAAAGATTATATTATAGGATTGCCTGACACCGGTATTGCACCCATGACCATTGTTGCCGATGGTATTAGGGTTTACAAACAGTTGAGCAGCGCACAATTGTTGAATACTGCCTTAGAAATGTCATATCAAATTCACAAGCGTTGGATATGGTCAGCAGGGTTAAGCTATCGCAAAGGCAAAGGCGCACAAATTGGCAATCTTCCTTTGATTCAACCGTTGACTTATTCAAGTGAAATACGATATACCTCAAAATCTTTCAATATAGAGGCCAAAATCACCGGTGCAGACGGGAATACAGCTTACAATCCTTACTTTGGCGAAACGTTTGTAAAACCTTATACTCTATTTGATTTGGCTGTTTCCAAGAATTTTCAACTAAAAAGACAATCACTAAATATTAAAGCAGGAGTTGAAAATATCTTCGACACCTATTACACCACTTTTTCCGATTGGAACCGAATTCCAAGACCGGGGAGAAATTTTTATATTAACCTGATATGGACTTGGTAACCGCGATTTAGCAATCAAATCACGTCCAAAATTGTAAATTTATTCTCATTCATCACAAAAGAATCTCCGACCTGCTTCCCTTTCATCATTTGCGCAATAGGAGAAACCCCTGAAATACAGATAATTTCTTGATTTTTAATTGCAATCTTCCCTAAGGGAATCGAAATAAAAAAGAGTTTGTCATTGGCTCTCACAAGAGAACCATTGGAAATTACAGGACTTGCTGAGGTGCTTAATCGAATAAACATATCAAGCATCTTCATAGTTTCAGCAATTTGTGTCCCAATCTTGTTTTGCTCTTGTTTTATCATCTCAATACCGGTTTCATATTTATCTCCGCTTGAACTTTTTTCTTCACCTTGGTTTGCTTCATCTAAAACAAACAGCATCTGCTTAAATTGTTCTATTCTTTCTAAAAGTAATTGCTTGACTTGTGTAAAAAGAAGCCTTTTAAAGTCAATATTTAACATAGAATTTATTGCTCTGTGTTTGTTCTAAAATTAGAGAAATCTTTGCGTTTGAGTTCAAAGTTTTTTCCCAAATAGACTTTACGAACTAACTCATCATGAGCTAAGTCTTCCGCAGTTCCTTGTTTAAGAAGTTTTCCTTCAAAAAGCAAATAAGCTCTATCCGTAATGCTCAGTGTTTCTTGAACATTATGGTCTGTGATTAGGATTCCGATATTTTTTGTCTTCAAACTTGCGACAATACCTTGAATATCCTCAACAGCAATGGGGTCAACACCTGCAAAGGGTTCATCCAAAAGGATGAATTTAGGTTCAGAAGCAAGAGCGCGTGCAATTTCAGTTCTTCGTCTTTCGCCTCCGGACAAAACCATTCCGAGATTTTTTCGTACTTTTTGCAAACTAAATTCAGTCAACAAAGACTCCAACTTATCATTCTGTTCTTCCTTTGTCAGTTTGCGCATTTCAAGAATTGCTTTGATATTATCTTCCACTGTTAATTTTCTAAAAACAGAAGCTTCTTGAGGCAAATACCCAATTCCCATTTGCGCTCTTTTATACATAGGGAGTTTGGTTATATCTTTTTCATCTAAGAATACTTTTCCGTCATCCGCTTTAACCAATCCTACAACCATATAAAACGTGGTTGTTTTTCCCGCACCGTTAGGGCCAAGCAACCCAACGATTTCACCCTGATTAACCTCAACAGAAACATGGTTAACCACTGTGCGTTTTTTATATGTTTTTATAAGGTTCTCGGCTCTTAATCGCATGATTTTATATCTCTTATCTTCAACTGAATGTTCACTTTATTGTTAAATCTATTCCACTCCAAAGAATAACACGAATCAAAGCATTTTTGGTTGTTAATTATAGCAAAATTATCTACCATATTAAATCCAATTCCATCCATTGTGACACCATCTTGTTTGCCTACTATTCTAATATGCTTATCTTTTAGTACTCTTGAACTTCCTGTATCGTAGATTTGATTTGTTCTAAAAACAGGAGTCATATTACCGGGTCCGAAAGGCTTGAATCTTTCCAACAATCTCATAAATTTTTCATCTATATCTGAAAAATTAAGTTCTGTATCATATTCAATAGATGGATGAACGGCCTCTTCAGAGATTGTATTTTTAACTACTTCTTCAAATTTGAGTGCAAAGTCTTCAAAATTTTCTTTTCTAATACTCAATCCTGCGGCATACTTATGTCCTCCGTATTGCAATACATATTCACTACAAGCAGCAATAGCCTCATGAATATCAAATTCTTTGACTGAACGTGCTGAGCCTGTGAGCAGTCCATCATTTTCACTAAAAACGATGGTGGGCTTATAGTGATATTCAATCAATCGGCTCGCCACAATCCCTATTACACCTTTATGCCACTGTTCTCCATAGAGTACAGTCGAACTTTTGGACAAAAATAAATTATTATTTTGCAGCAAATCAAGAGCTTCTTGGGTAATTTCAGTATCTCTGTCTTTTCTTTCGGCATTATGCTCATTCAGCACCTTTGCAGCTTTGGTAGCTTGATGAAAATCTTTTTCAATTAATAACTTTACAGAATCTTTCGCATCTGATATTCTTCCGGAAGCATTGATTCTGGGTCCTAACCCAAATACTATATCCCCAACTTCATATTGTTCTTTGATAGCATAACTTTGCATGAGTGCTTGAATGCCTACACAAGGGTTCTTGTTCAGTTTTTCTAATCCAAGATACATCAAAACCCTGTTTTCACCCATCATATCGACAATATCACTGGCAATACTCACCGCAACCAAGTCCAAATATTGGAAGACTCTAGATTCATGCAAATCATGCCTTTTTGCAACAGCTTGTATCAGCTTAAACCCAATTCCACAACCGGACAGTTCCTTATAGGGATAAGTACATTCTTTCTGTTTGGGGTTAAGGAGAGCAACCGCATCGGGTAAAACTTCTCCGGGCAAGTGGTGGTCACACACTATGAAATCTATTCCAAGTGTTTTGGCATAAGCAATCAACTCTATACTTCGGGTTCCGCAATCCAAGGCGATAATAAGCGAAAAGTGATTTTCTTTAGCCCAATCAATACCCATTTTAGAAATTCCATATCCTTCTTTGTAGCGATCAGGAATGTAATAATCTATCTTGTCAGGCTCCCATAGTTCCCTTAAAAACGAGTAAACTGTGGCAACAGAAGTAGTTCCATCAACATCATAATCACCATACACAAGTACTTTTTCATCATTGTTTAGTGCTGATTCAATTCTATCCACAGCCACTTTCATGTCCTTCATAAGAAAAGGGTCATGTAGTTGAGATAATTTAGGAACAAAAAAAGCTTCCGCTTGATCATAGGTTTCAATCCCA
>JAGFIU010000042.1 GCA_024103355.1 Bacteroidota bacterium | reverse complement strand
TGAAAATGCGTACTTTTGCCTTGTCCTTTATGCGAAAAGACTTTAGGGCTGTTCAGTTGGTTACTTTCCATTGTTCAGCCCTTTTTTATTGTTTAACAAATACGCTTTGGCTTCCTGCTCAATTTCAACGTTTGACTTTTTACGCCCGTCTTTAAGATATTCCAGTAATTCGGTACGGGAAAAGTACAGGCGTTTGCTTCGCTTCATACAAGGAATTTCCCGTTTTGAAACCTTTGAGTACATAGTCGGTACTGTAAGGCTCAAAAATTCGGCTGCTTCTTGAATAGTTAAAAGCTGTTCCGGTTGGTCGGTGGTGGGTTGTTCGTTTCTAACTGCTTTAAGAATGTTTGCAGTTACACGTTCCGAAATACTGTTTATTAGTATTTCGGGGTCAATTGGACTTAATACAAAATTGTGCATAATCTTTATATTTTAATTATGCACCAAAATTCGTGGGGCGTTTTTCGGGGCTTTTCGGGGCGTTGCCCTATTTTCGCCCTATTTTATAGCTGTTTACTTTGTAGGTAATTTTCAACTAATTCAGGGGCTTTAGAAAGTTCAATAACTGCTTTTCGCCAGTATTCGCCCCCAATTTCAAATAAGTTCTTTTCAGCGTTTAAGTCTTTATTAATAACCTCATTGAATACCTTGTAAAATCTGTTTCCTTTTCCTGCTCCCATACGTTCGTTTCCTATACGTTCCAATTCTTTTTTATTGCCTATTGGGTAACTTACGCCCTTTGCATTACATTCAAACAGGTATGCCAGTAAATAATGTTTAGCTGTATATTTTTCTGTGTCTATTTCGCTGTTAATCGGTTGAGGTGGCAACGCTTTTACAATTGGTGTAACCTCATCAATAAACTTTTTTTCGTCTGCAAACCATTCTTTTAATATTTTCCTGTACCGTTGTTCCTCATCTTTTGAACTGTTTACATAGCCCTGTTTCAGCTTCATTTTCCTTTCATTCAAAACCAATTCCAGTTTGATTTTTTGGGGTTCAGTCAATAGCCCTTTTTCGTATAGTGTGGTTGTATTTATTTGCGTTAATAGGTTGTTTGTGAGGTTCAGCAAAACATCAATTAAACTGCCTTTGGTGTGCATTTTGACTTTAGCAAGTCCTGTATATTTATTCGTTTCAGGTTTGCCGTTTAATATTGGTAACTGCTTTTCAAAGTGTGGTTTCAGGGTTGAAAAAAAACTAATTTCAAACGGGAATACTTTAAGCCATTTTTGGTATGTCCCCAATAGTATATTGAAATCTGTTTTTGGTGTTTCGGTTGGGGTTCTGTATGCTTTTAAAAACTCTAAAAGCCTGTTTTTTCGACCTTTCTCAACCTCTGTATTTCGTTCAAGTAAATCGGTTATGTAAAAGAAATAATCACTTAAATACAACGGTTCTGCATTACCCGGCATTTGTCCGAAACTTTCAACGGTGTAATCAATGTAATCGGTTATATCCTTGTAATATGTTTCGCTTTGGTGGTTGTTTTTAATATGGCTGTTTGTGTAAATTATTTTCCTTGCAACCATTTCGGGAACGCTAATAAAATCAGCCCTGTTAAACTCTTTTAGCTTTGTAAGTTCTGAATGATGAGTACAACAAAACGGAAAAGGTTTTGCCCCGTCCTTATGGCTTCCTTCAAACTTTTCAGTAAGTCGCTTTATTAGTTCTTTAAGCGTTTTTTGGCAACCTTCACAAGTAGTAAAATCGTGTTCGCCCTCTGTGGGTTGGGTTTCAAAAGGCTTTTCAAACGCCCCGTTTATATCCATTTGCCACATTACGGGTTTACCGCAAAACTCAATTGGTTTTAAATCCTTTACAAAGAATGTAGTATGTCTATTTATCATTGTCCTTTATGCTTTAGGTGGTTACATATCTAATTTAATTTTGTCGGCTGCTTTACGTTTGCTTTCGTCCACAATTTTAGCGTATATCTGTGTGGTTTTTAGTTCCCTATGTCCTAACATTTTGGAAACGGTGTAAATGTCTGTACCGTGTGAAAGTTGCAAGGTTGCGAACGTGTGGCGAAAACAATGAAAGGTTATATCTTTAGTTATTCCGGCTCTTAAAATCCATTGCTTTAGGTGTACATTCAAATACGCTGAATAAATCAAACCTTTAAATACTTGTTCGGTGGGTTCTTTGCGTTCGCCCAATAGTTTAAACGCTTGTTCTGAAATTGGCAAAACCTCAACGCCTTTGGTTTTCTTTTGCCTGAACTGTAAAAAATACCCCTCCAGTTCGCTGTATTGTACTTCGCTCCAAACCAGTTTTGAAATATCTGAAAATCTCAATCCTGTAAGGGCTGAAAATATTGCAGCGTTTTTGAGTAGTGGAATAGAACAAGGCGTATTTACAAGGGCTTGTAATTGTTCAAGTGTTAAGTATTCCCGTTGTACTTCGGGTTCGCTTATGCCGTCAATACGGGTGCTTAAATCCTTTTCAATCAAACCCTTTTTGTATGCCTGTTTCAATGCAGCTTTGAACTTATTGTAATAGGCACGGGCTGAACTTTGGGTAATCTGTTCGCTTTGAATACCCCTTTGGCGTTTGGCTGTTAAAAGGTATTCCCGAAAATCATTACAAAGGTTTTCATTCAGGTTTGAAAGGGTAAGTTTGCCCCCTGTGAACATTTCAAAGTAATTAAAGGCTGTTTGCCAACCGTTTTTATTACCACCTGTTTTAGTTTCAACTATCTGTTTGAAGTATTGTACAAAGTCGGTTTCTGCTTTCAGCTTTGTATTTAGAAACCCGTAATTCCCTGCCTGTATTTCAATTTGACGTTTCGCCCTTATGTTTTCAGCCAGTTGCAAAGTTTCTTTGTTGCTTTGCTTGTCAAATGGGTTTTTAGGTTTATCAAATAGGTATAGCCCTAAAAATTCCCTTCGTGTGGGTTCGCCTGTTTCGGGGTGTGGTATCGGTGGGTAAAAATCTAAATACAAACTTTGCCTGTTCCCTGAAATTGCCCTTTGTCTTAATTTTACTTTTGTTGCCATTGTCTTTTATGCTTAGTTACTAAAGTTACTTTTGTTACTCTCTGAACAAACTTTATTTTTTGTTCCGTATGTACTCATTGATGAGGTGTATAAAATCGTGGTGTACTTTCTCTTTACAGGAATAGCCATACAAAACCATATTACAGGCTTCTTTTTGTTCGGGTGTGGGGTTGAGGTTCAGCAACTCAAACGCTGCTTTATTTTGGCTTTCTGTGGGTATGTATTCGCCCCCTGCGGTTTGGTAGTCAAACTTTGAATTTGAACGCCTTTTTTCGGCTCTTTGCTCTTTACGTTGGTGGTATGCTTCGCTGTATGCTGTATCGGTTGCCATACGTTCAGCAAATTCACGCTTTTGTTCTTTAGTGGGTTTCCATTTGTACGGCATAGTTTCAGTTTTGAAGTTGGTTTAAAATCTGCTTTTCAATGTTTCGGACTTGTTGTAATAAGTCAATCAAAAAATCTTTGTTGCTGTTCTTTCGCTCAACTTCTTTGAATGAAACTTTAATAGGCTGTTCGGGTGTAAACTCATATTTACCTTGTTTCAAAAGTTCCTGTTTTTCCTGTAATACTTCATTTGCTATTTGCAAGGTGGTTGTATTGTGTTCTGCCTGTTCTTTGGTTTGAGGGTTGGAATAGATATACAGGTTTAAAAATTCCCGTCTGCTTTCTTTTCCGGTAATAGGGTTAAAAATCGGTGGGTAAATATCAAAATACAGGCTTTCCCGTCCGTCCTTAATTGGTCGCTGTCTTAATTTGATTTTTGTAGGCATATCTTATTGTATTTCAATTTATTAAACGCTTTTTCGTACCTCGAAGTACAAAACCGCACTACAAAGGTACAAATAAGAGGTGAAAGTACAATAAATAAACCCATAATAAAACAAACTATTTATCAACATACAATCAATAAAAAAGCCCCTTTTACGGGGCTGTATTCGTGTTTATATTAGTTTTCTATCTGTATGCTTTGTAAACCTTACTTTCCACAACGGAATAATCCTTATTGTGATTTGCTTTAAATTCGTTTGGCAAAACTATACATTTTTCGTTATTTGCAACGCTTATTAAAAAAATTGTTTTTATGAAAAAGATATTAGGATTAGACCTTGGCACAAATAGCATCGGGTGGGCTTATGTAACAGAAGGAGAGAGAATAGAAGATTCAAAAATAAATCAGATTGGTGTAAGGGTTAATCCCCTTACGGTTGATGAACAAACCAATTTTGAAAAAGGGAAACCTATAACAACCAATGCAGACAGAACGCTAAAAAGAGGTGCTAGAAGAAATTTGGATCGCTATCAATTGCGTAGAGAAAATTTAATTGAAATTCTCAAAAAAGAAGGAATTATTGATAAAGATTCAAAACTGACAGAAGATGGCAAGAGTACTACCTTTGAAACTTGGAAATTAAGGGCAAAATCAGCTTCTGAAAAAATAGAATTGGATGAATTAGCACGCGTCCTTTTAGCTATTAATAAAAAGCGAGGCTATAAAAGTAGTAGAAAAGCAAAAAATGAAGAAGAAGGTCAGGCAATAGACGGAATGGGTATTGCAAAAAGACTTTATGAAGAAAAAATGACACCCGGGCAATTGGTTTTTCAGAATTATGAAAAAGGGATTAAAGCAATACCTGATTTTTATCGCTCTGATTTACAAGCTGAATTTGATAAGGTATGGAATTTTCAAAAACAATTTTACCCGGATATTTTAACGGATGATTTTTATGAGGAAATTAAAGGGAAAGGACAACGGGCTACTTCTGCAGCATTCTGGAATAAATATAAGTTTAATACAGCCGATATAAAAAACTTTGAGGACAGTTTCAAAAATAAATTTGCAACTAAATTTGATAATAGAACACTCAAAAAAATACAAGCTTATAAATGGCGAAGTGAAGCCATTTTTCAAAAATTAGAAAAAGAAGAAGTCGCATTCGTACTTACTGAGATTAATAATAATCTAAATAATTCAAGTGGCTATTTAGGGGCAATTTCTGACCGAAGTAAAAAACTGTACTTTAATAAAGAAACTGTTGGTCAAAATCTTTATAAACAATTACAAGAAAACAGACACGCATCGCTTAAAAACCAGGTTTTTTATCGCCAGGATTATTTGGATGAATTTGAAAAAATATGGGAAACTCAAGCCAAGTTTCATCCGGTTTTAACCGAAACCCTAAAAGAAGAAATACGAGATGTAATTATTTTTTACCAACGAAAATTAAAATCTCAAAAGGGATTGATTTCTTTGTGTGAACTTGAAAGTAAAAAGGTTGTTATAGATGGAAAAGAAAAAGAAATAGGACCAAGAGTGGTTCCCAAATCCTCGCCTTTATTTCAGGAATTTAAGATATGGCAAATTCTAAACAATGTAGAAGTAAAGAAAAAAGGAACCCGAAAAAGAAAAGTTACCGATACTCAACCATCGTTATTTGAAGAAGAAAAAGAGGTTTTTGATTTAAGCTTGGAAGCCAAAGAATTTATTTTCGAAGAGTTGAATCTGAAAGGCAATTTAAAGTCAGACCAAATCATCGAGATTATGGGTTATAAACCAAAAGAATGGGAAATCAACTACAAAGAAGGCTTAGAAGGTAACCGAACCAATCAGGCTTTGTATAATGCTTTTCTAAAGATTCTTGAAATTGAAGGATACAACGAAGATTTATTAAAATTATCAGATGAAGACAACATTGATATTGCTAAACTAAAAACACCTGTTGCCGAAATTAAAGACATGGTTAAACAAATATTTGAAGTATTAGGAATCAATACTCAAATATTAGAATTTGATGCCTTGCTTGAAGGAAAGGATTTTGAAAAACAACCGGCTTATCAGTTATGGCATCTGTTGTATTCTGCCGAAGATGACACCAAGAAATACAGTGCAGAAGATGTGCTGTTATACGGAAGTGAAAATATTGGTTTGAAAAAGCAACTTTGTCAAAAATTTGGTTTCAAACCTGAACACGCCAGAATATTAGCCAATGTTACCTTTCAGGATGATTACGGAAGCTTATCCACAAAAGCCATCCGTAAGATTTTCCCTCATATCAAAGAAAATAATTATAGCACAGCCTGTGAATTAGCAGGCTATCGTCATTCCAAACATTCTTTAACCAAAGAAGAAATTGAAAGTAGAGAACTAAAATCCAAATTAGAGCTACTCAAAAAGAACAGTTTGAGAAATCCTGTGGTTGAAAAGATTCTCAATCAAATGATTAATGTGGTCAATACACTAATTGAAAAAGAAAATGATAAATTAGAAAAAGAGGGAAAAGAACGAAACTTTCATTTTGATGAAATTCGAATTGAATTGGCTCGGGAGTTAAAGAAAAACGCCAAAGAAAGAGCTGAGATGACTACCAATATCAACGCAGCAAAAATTCAACATGAGAAAATTTACAAAATTTTACAATCTGAATTTGGCCTTGCAAACCCAACAAGAAATGATATCATTCGTTATAAACTATACGAGGAATTGAGTTTTAATGGGTATAAGGATTTATATACCGACACCTATATTCCGAAAGAAAAATTATTTAGCAAAGAAATAGACATTGAGCACATCATTCCTCAATCACGATTATTTGACGATAGTTTTTCAAATAAAACTATTGTTTATAGAGATGAAAATTTAAGGAAAGGAAATCGTACTGCTTATGATTATATTGAAGCAGATTATGGAACTGAAAAACTAAATGATTTTATTTCGAGAATTGAAACCTTATTTATTAACAAGGTGATTAACAAAGCAAAAAAAGAGAAACTTTTAAAAAGAGCTACAGAAATAGGCGAAGGCTTTGTGGAAAGAGATTTGAGAGACAGTCAGTATATCGCAAAAAAAGCAAAAGAAATCTTGTTTGAAATTACGAGAGTAGTCACTCCTACAAGTGGTAGCATTACCGATAGATTGAGAGAAGATTGGGGCTTGGTTAATATTATGAAGGAACTCAATCTTCCTAAATACCGTGCTTTAGGGCTGACTGAAATGGAAGAGAGAAAATATGAACAAAAGGTAGAAGTAATCAAAGACTGGACGAAAAGGAATGACCATCGCCATCATGCTATGGATGCGTTAACCATTGCTTTTACCAAAAAGAGTTTTATCCAATACCTGAATAATCTCAATGCCAGAACGGAGGAAGGCGGGCAAAACAGAATCAAAAACTCCCAAGGAACTTCTGATTTAAGACTGAGTACCAATGATGTAAAAGGAATTGAAGCTAAAGAATTATTTAGGGATGATGAAGGTAATTTAATATTCAAATTACCTATCAAAAACTTCCGTCAAGTGGCTAAAGAACATTTGGAAAGTGTGATTGTTTCGCATAAGGCAAAGAATAAGGTAGTTACCAAAAACAAGAATACGATTGCAGGAAAAGATAAGCCTCAAGTAGTATTAACTCCAAGAGGTCAGTTGCATAAAGAAACTGTTTACGGGAAGTACCATTATTACAATCAAAAAGAAGAAAAGATAGGACCGAAATTCGACCAAGAAATGATTGCTAAAGTGGCTAATCCTCTCTATCAAAAACTACTTTTAGAACGCTTAATAGAAAACGAAAATGACCCCAAAAAAGCGTTTGGAGGGAAAAATACATTAAGCAAAAATCCAATTTATCTTGACGATACAAAATCAAAATCAATCCCTGAATCGGTCAAAATCGTTTGGTTGGAAGAAGATTTTTCAATTCGGAAGGATGTTAATCCAGACAATTTCAAGGACGAAAAATTGATTGATAAAGTTTTAGATGAAGGAATAAAAAGAAAATTAAAAGTACGGCTGAAAGAATATGGTGGTGAAGCAAAAAAAGCATTCTCCGATTTAGACAGTAACCCGATTTGGCTCAACATAGAGAAAGGGATTGCTATCAAAAGAGTAAAAATCTCAGGAGTGAGCAATGCTGAGGTTTTGCACTATAAAAAAGACCATTTCGGTAAATTTATTTTGGATGATAACGGAAATAAAACCCCTACCGATTTTGTAAGCACCGGTAACAACCATCATGTAGCAATTTATCGGGATGAAAAGGGCAATCTACAGGAAAATGTAGTTTCATTCTTTGAAGCGGTGGAACGGGTAAATCAAGGTTTGCCTGTTATCGACAAAGCCTATAAACGAGATGATGGCTGGCAGTTCTTATTCACCATGAAACAAAATGAACTCTTTGTGTTTCCAAATGAAGAAGACGGTTTTAATCCATGTGAAATAGATTTATTAGACCCAAAGAATAAGAAAGCAATCAGTAAGAATTTATTTAGGGTGCAGAAGTTTACTTTTAAAAATTATGTTTTTAGACATCATCTGGAGACAACAGTAGCTGACTTCTCACTAAACATAAGAGGAACAACATGGCGAGATTTCAGGAGTTCCAATGGTTTAGATAAAATTATAAAAGTCCGTACTAATCATTTGGGAGATATTGTAAGTGTTGGGGAGTATTAGTTATTCAGATATTTTTATCATTAATGTCAAAACTCCAAAATAAATACCGTAACGAATCCATCCGTTTACAAACATGGGATTATGCCCGTGACGGTGCCTATTTTATTACGATATGCACCAAAAACCGTTTGCATTATTTTGGAGAAATTGAAACCGGCAAAATTCGATTATCTACCGTTGGTGCCATTGCCGATATATTGTGGTATGAAATAAAAAACCATGCAAAAAATATTGAATTGGGTGAATTTGTCGTAATGCCCAATCACATTCATGGAATATTGATATTGACAGGGAATGATGAATTTGTGAATGGTGGGGACAACGCATGCGTTGTCCCCACCACCACCACCACCACAACCGATACAACCGATACAAATGATATTAATCCGGTAATCAATTTGAATAACAACAAACCGACAAATATCCATAATATCAATTCCAATATCATCAAATCCGATAAAACCATGGGGCAAAACCGTTTTCAAAATCAGGGCAAAAATTCCATTTCTTCAATCATAGGCAGTTATAAATCTGCCGTATCAAAACATGCTCACCGTTTGGGATATGAATTTGAATGGCAATCTCGATTTTATGATAATATTATCAGGAATGATTTGGCATATCAACGTATATCCAATTACATCGTTAATAATCCGTTGAAATGGGCGGAGGATAATTTTTTCATTTCAGAACATATTTAATGTTTGAAATTTCGATGACTTACCTTTTTAGAACTAATTATAATCTTATTCCATGATAAAACGAACGCTATATTTTGGCAATCCTGCTTATTTGAGTCTCAGTTATAAACAGTTGATTGTAAGGCTTCCGGAGGTTGAACAAAATGACAATCTCAATGAGAAATTTAAGAAGAAAGCGGAAGCAAGTATTCCGATTGAAGATATCGGGCTGATAATTTTGGACCATAGCCGTATCACCATTACCCAATCTGTTATTGCAGAATTGCTTGATAACAACATTGCTATGATAACATGTGACAACACACACCATCCCGTGGGGATGTTGCTGAATTTAGATGGTAACACCTTGCAGGCAAAGCGTTTTATGCATCAGATTGAGTCCTCACAACCTCTCAAAAAACAACTTTGGCAACAAACGGTCAAGCAGAAAATTAACAATCAAGGTGTGTTGCTTGAAAAACAGAAGCAAGGCAACCCACAGATGCTTTATAACATGGCAAGACAAGTGAGAAGCGGAGACCCTGAGAATCATGAAGGAAGAGCTGCTGCCTATTATTGGCAGTTTTTATTTGGAGAAGAAAAGCGATTTAAACGCGACAGAGAAGGCGAACACCCTAATCTCTGGCTCAATTACGGATATTCAATCCTGAGAGCCTGTACTGCCAGGGCTTTGGTTGGCAGCGGTCTGTTGCCTACTTTGGGAATACATCACAGAAATCAATACAACTCCTATTGTTTGGCAGACGATATTATGGAGCCTTATCGTCCTTTTGTGGACGAGTTAATTTGCAAAATGCTCAAAGTTCATTCCGGTATAAAAGATGAAATTAACAAGGAAATCAAATTTGAATTATTGGGTATTCCTACACTCGATGTAAGGATTGGCGGCAAACAAAGTCCACTCATGGTTGCATTACAAAGCACAACAGCCAGCCTCGTCAAATGCTTTGAGGGTAAAGAAAACAAAATCCTTTATCCTGAATTAAGTTTATAAAATAATGAAAAGGAATGGCTACACAAGACAGACTAAACGCATACAGAATCATGTGGGTATTGGTATTATTTGATTTGCCGACAGAAACCAAAAAAGAACGCAAGCGATATGCTGAGTTTCGTAAAAAACTGATTCAGGACGGTTTTACCATGTTTCAATTCAGTATATACTTGCGTCATTGCCCAAGCAAAGAAAATGCAGAAGTACATATCCAAAGGACCAAAAATAATTTACCGGAATCAGGTCATGTGGGTATTTTATGTATTACCGACAAGCAATTTGGCGATATTGAGATATTTTACGGCAAAAAACAGAATACCAACCCTCATCAGGTTGTCCAACAGTTGCAGATGTTTTAGACAAAAAAAACGGGAAATTCAATCATGAATCTCCCGCTTGTTACATCATTTTTTTCTTTGAACATAATCAGCGAAAAACCAATCGTATCAACGCATTGAGTCAGGGTCTGTTGTTTATGATGATGTCAAAGATACGAATTGAAAGCAAATCACAACTCCCTGCGAAATTTTAACGCCTCTTTCTTGTTGTTTATGATGATGTCAAAGATACGAATTGAAAGCAAATCACAACTGTGATTCATAATGAACCAAGCCCTTTCTGTTGTTTATGATGATGTCAAAGATACGAATTGAAAGCAAATCACAACTGCCTCTATACGTGCATCTTTTTTCAAATGTTGTTTATGATGATGTCAAAGATACGAATTGAAAGCAAATCACAACGGAGACACCTTCGACATCAGCACGGATGCAGTTGTTTATGAGGATGTCAAAGTTACGACTTGAAAGCAAATAACAACCAGCGTGCAGAATATACGGCTACTTTGAGGTTGTTTATGATGATGTCAAAGATACGAATTGAAAGCAAATCACAACTGTGATTCATAATGAACCAAGCCCTTTCTGTTGTTTATGATGATGTCAAAGATACGAATTGAAAGCAAATCACAACTATGTGGATGTGAAGAAACAAATATAGACGTTGTTTATGATGATGTCAAAGATACGAATTGAAAGCAAATCACAACTCCGCAGTTGTAATGGGCGCAAATTAAATGGTTGTTTATGATGATGTCAAAGATACGAATTGAAAGCAAATCACAACCCCCTGTTAGCCATAAAATAACTTCGCCACGTTGTTTATGATGATGTCAAAGATACGAATTGAAAGCAAATCACAACTAGCAGATTGTACAAGGGATTTACTAATAGTTGTTTATGATGATGTCAAAGATACGAATTGAAAGCAAATCACAACTTTAGTATTTCTGTTATTGTTCTTAACATGTTGTTTATGATGATGTCAAAGATACGAATTGAAAGCAAATCACAACTACTTTTCTACTTCTCCATCGGTTCATCCTGTTGTTTATGATGATGTCAAAGATACGAATTGAAAGCAAATCACAACTCGGCTGCCATTTTTGCTAAGATTTCTTCGTTGTTTATGATGATGTCAAAGATACGAATTGAAAGCAAATCACAACCTACCATCAATCGTAATGAATGGGGCTGCGGTTGTTTATGATGATGTCAAAGATACGAATTGAAAGCAAATCACAACTGAAATAAAAAGTTATAGAAAGTTTGTTGTGTTGTTTATGATGATGTCAAAGATACGAATTGAAAGCAAATCACAACTTCTGGAATACAAAGCTGCTTTGAATGGGGTTGTTTATGATGATGTCAAAGATACGAATTGAAAGCAAATCACAACAACCATCCTATTTTATTTACAGATACCTTGTTGTTTATGATGATGTCAAAGATACGAATTGAAAGCAAATCACAACTAAGCAACAATTGTTTAGAAAAAGTTGTTCGTTGTTTATGATGATGTCAAAGATACGAATTGAAAGCAAATCACAACCAAAAGTTCATAACTATGAATGAAACTGTCGTTGTTTATGATGATGTCAAAGATACGAATTGAAAGCAAATCACAACCAGTCGACACTGAATTAACTAAATTGAAAAGTTGTTTATGATGATGTCAAAGATACGAATTGAAAGCAAATCACAACTGGAGGTGTTACAATCTATCCCGAAGAAATGTTGTTTATGATGATGTCAAAGATACGAATTGAAAGCAAATCACAACTTAATTCCATTGTTATTACAAAGCCACTCAGTTGTTTATGATGATGTCAAAGATACGAATTGAAAGCAAATCACAACGTATCTTTCAGCATTAGACAAATCAGCATTGTTGTTTATGATGATGTCAAAGATACGAATTGAAAGCAAATCACAACGTGTTGGTCTTAATTCAAAGCGATATGTCGTTGTTTATGATGATGTCAAAGATACGAATTGAAAGCAAATCACAACATCCTGTGTTTCCAAATCAAAAGCACGTCTGTTGTTTATGATGATGTCAAAGATACGAATTGAAAGCAAATCACAACTTATCGGTTTCAAATATTCCAAACCCTGAAGTTGTTTATGATGATGTCAAAGATACGAATTGAAAGCAAATCACAACTTCATATCAAAAACAATCAAATTAACGCCAGTTGTTTATGATGATGTCAAAGATACGAATTGAAAGCAAATCACAACTGAGTGCGATTAAATCGCAACTTCCGGACGGTTGTTTATGATGATGTCAAAGATACGAATTGAAAGCAAATCACAACGAAGCAGGATTTTGAAATTTTGAAGGAAGCGTTGTTTATGATGATGTCAAAGATACGAATTGAAAGCAAATCACAACACAGGCGGAAACGGTTATTTCAGGACTAATGTTGTTTATGATGATGTCAAAGATACGAATTGAAAGCAAATCACAACTGGCTGATTTTGAAAAGCTGGCAGGCAAGGGTTGTTTATGATGATGTCAAAGATACGAATTGAAAGCAAATCACAACGCCAATTTTTATTTAACAAAAATTAACAAAAAGTTTTCCCCTTTTAATGTTGATTACTTCATTATAAAAATACAAACATGATTGTGTTTTGACCATACAAGTGAGCTAAATTTGTTAGCCCGATTAATCTCCATAGAATCATGCCAATATTTTCCCATTTACACGTACATACTCAATATTCTTTGTTGGATGGAGCTGCCCGTATCAGCGACCTTTATAAAAAAGCCATTGCTGACAAAATGCCTGCTGTTGCCATCACTGACCATGGAAATATGTTCGGGGTATTTGAGTTTGTGGCAGAAGCATGGAAACACAAGGATGCCAACGGAAAACCTATTGTCAAACCAATTGTAGGTTGCGAATTTTACTTGGTCGAAGACAGACATGCCAAGACTTTTACCAAAGAAAACAAAGACCAACGCTATCACCAATTATTATTGGCAAAAAATGAAACAGGATACCGCAACCTGACCAAATTATGTTCTTTAGGCTATATTGAAGGTCTTTATAGCAAATACCCGCGTATTGACAAAGAATTAGTCTTGAAATACCATGAAGGGCTGATTGCAACAAGTTGTTGTTTGGCTGCTGAAATTCCAAGAACCATTCTGAGAAAAGGAGAAGCAGAAGCAGAGGAACTCCTCAAATGGTGGATAGACTTATTTGGAGAAGATTTCTATATAGAACTTCAACGACACAACATACCCGATCAAATAAAGGTAAATGAGGTATTGTTAAAGTTTGCTCAAAAATACAATCTCAAAGTGATTGCTTCCAATGACAGTCACTACACGGAAAGAGAAGATGCAAGTGCACATGACATTCTGCTTTGTATCAATACAAACGCCAAAGTAAACGACCCAAAAGCCGTTGATTTCTCTGAAGACAGTGTGAGCAAATCAGGTCGCTTTGCTTTTGCCAATGACGAATTCTATTTCAAAAATCAGGGCGAGATGAACGCATTGTTTCATGATATTCCCGAAGCCATTGACAACACAAACGAAATAGTGGACAAGATTGAGACACTCAAACTTACCAAAGACATTTTGTTACCCGACTTCCCTATTCCCAATGAATTCAAGATACACAACAAGAGTGAAACCCTCAATGGAAAAGAAATCACACACAATGTGCTCAACCAATGGGAATACCTGAAACATCTCACATACGAAGGTGCTCAAAAGCGCTACGGCTCTGTGGAAGGTAAAGTAAAAGAAAGAATTGATTTTGAGCTGCATACCATCAAGACAATGGGTTTTGCAGGATACTTTCTGATTGTATCCGACTTTATTGTATGGGGAAAAAATAATGGTGTCTATATTGGCCCCGGCAGGGGTTCGGCAGCAGGCAGTGCAGTGGCATACTGTATTGGTATCACCAATATTGACCCTATCAAATACGAATTGCTTTTTGAGCGTTTTCTCAATCCCGACCGTGCAAGCATGCCCGATATTGATACTGACTTTGATGACGAAGGAAGACAACGCGTGTTGCAGTATGTGACTGAAAAATATGGCAGAAATCAGGTTGCAAACATTATCACCTATGGCACAATGGCTGCCAAAACGAGTATCCGTGACACCGCGAGAACAATGGATCTCAACCTAAAAGAATCCGATTATTTAGCAAAACTGATTCCCGACAGACCGGTTGGATTAAAGTTTAATGATTTGTATGAAAGACCTCTTACAGGTAATGATGAAGAAGAGGAAAGTCTTGAAAGTAAAGGGGTAAGCACCGAAGATTTGCAAAAAATCAAAGAATTGCGTTCCATTATCTCCGGTGACCCAAATGATCTGCGAACAAAAGTATTGACAGAAGCACGCAAATTGGAAGGTTCCGTAAGAAACGTGGGGGTTCATGCAGCAGGTGTAATCATTGCACCCAAAGACCTATCGGACATCATTCCGGTAGCTACTGCAAAAGACTCCGACCTCTATGTTACGCAGTATGAAGGTAATGTAATTGAGTCAGCCGGAGTTATCAAAATGGACTTTTTGGGTTTAAAAACCTTGTCAATCCTCAGAGATGCAATCAAACTTTTAAAAGCAAAAAAAGGTATCACCATTGACCTGGATGAATTGCCTTTGGATGATAAAAAGACGTTTGAACTTTATAAAAAAGGGCGAACCATTGGTACATTTCAGTTTGAAAGCCCTGCCATGCAAAAACACCTTAGAGACTTAAAACCTGACAGATTAGGCGACCTCATAGCCATGAATGCTCTATACCGTCCGGGACCCATGCAGTATATTGATTCTTTTATTGCCAGAAAACAAGGAAAAGAACCCATAACCTATGACCTTCCTGAAATGGAAGAATATCTTGCAGAAACCTATGGAGTTACGGTATATCAGGAACAAGTGATGTTGCTGAGTCAAAAACTTGCAGGTTTTACCAAAGGAGAAGCCGACAACCTCAGAAAGGCTATGGGTAAGAAGCAAATTGAAATCATTAACAAAATGGAAGAGAAGTTTATAGCCGGAACTTCCAAAAATGGTTTTGATAAAAAGATATGTGAGAAAATATGGAATGACTGGAAAAAATTTGCTCTTTATGCTTTCAACAAATCACACTCAACTTGTTATGCCATTGTCGCCTATCAAACAGCATATCTAAAAGCGCATTATCCCGCAGAATACATGGCAACCGTACTTTCACACAACTTGAATGACCTTTCAAAACTTTCTTTCTTTATGGATGAATGTAAGTCAATGGGGCTTGATGTGTTAGGGCCTGATATCAATGAGAGTGATGTCAAGTTTTCTGTAAACAAACAAGGGGCAATCCGTTTTGGGCTTAGTGGGTTGAGCGGTGTTGGTGAAGGCGCATCAGAAGCCATTGTTTTGGAAAGAGAAACAAACGGACCTTATGAAGATGCTTTTGATTTAGTAAAAAGGGTTAAATCAAAGCAGTTGAACAAACGTGTCTTAGACAGTTTGGCTCGTTCAGGAGCATTTGATTTTGACAAAAACATTCACAGAACACAATATTTTCATACCGTACCGGGAGAGGCAACCGGAATTGATATTTTATTAAAATATGCCACTGCAACCCAAGAGGCTGCTCAATCTTCGCAGGCTTCGCTCTTTGGAGGAGAATCAAATCAACTTAGCGGAATCGGGAAACCCAAGATGCCGGCTCTTGAACCCCTGCCAAAGTTTACACTCTTGGAAGAAGAACGTAGAATTGCAGGACTTTTTCTTTCTAGTCATCCCTTGGACCTATATGATGCAGAAATCACAGCAACCAAGGTAACACCTCTTGCTGCACTCAAAGACACTGAAAAACTTTATGGGAAAAGGTTGTTACTGGCTTTCTACGTTTTGAATGTCAAACAAATGATGGGGAAAAATAATAAACCCTTTATGATTGTTGATGTTGAAGACAAATCAGATTCTCACACTTTCCGTTTTTATGACAATGATTTTGTGAATTTCGGAAAGAATTTTTCACCACAAACAGCGGTTTATATGGTGATGGAGTTCGCCAAAAAATCCTATAAGAAGGATGGACAAGATAAGGTTTTCATCAAAACACAGTATTACGAATTTGGTATGTTGCAAGATCTTGCAAAAAACAAAATAAGCGGTTTGGAAATCTTATTCCCTGCCGACTACACAGACAGTGAGCGCTTGGACGACTTTATCAAAATTATAAAAGAGAACAAGGGGCATTATTCATTGAATATCACCTTTATTGCTGAAAATTATGTCTTCCAAACCCGTTCAGAGAAGTACAATATTGGTTTGAATAATAAACTCCTCAAAAAATTAAATGAATTGGGTGCAGAAGTAAAAATCAGCACACGAAGTCTTTAACACTTAGTCCAACTCGTGTCCCATTTTTTCTTTTTTTGTTTCCAAATAACATTCATTATAAGGATTAGAATGGATTTTGATAGGTACATTATCCACTATTTCAAGCCCATATCCGATTAGACCGGTTCTTTTCTTAGGGTTGTTTGACATCAAACGCATTTTGGTAACTCCAAGGTCTCTGAGGATTTGAGCACCAACACCATAATCTCTCTGGTCGGGCTTGAAACCGAGTTCAATATTGGCTTCAACAGTATCTCTGCCTTGTTCTTGCAGCTTATAGGCCTTGAGTTTATTGATAAGTCCAATACCTCTCCCCTCTTGATTCATATATACCAAGACACCTTTGCCCTCTTTTTCAATCATTTCCATTGCGTGATGAAGTTGGTCTCCACAATCACAGCGGAAAGAAGCAAAAATATCTCCTGTAACACAGCTTGAATGAACCCTAACCAATATAGGCTCATTAGGTTTAATCTCACCTTTTACCAAAGCAAGATGCACTTCTCCCGTATTGATTTGAGAATAAGCAGTAAGCATAAAATCACCGTGTGCTGTAGGGAGTTTAACAGTTACCTCCTTTTTTATCAGGCTTTCATTCTTAATTCTGTATTTGATAAGTTCTTCTATGGAAATAATTTTCAGGTCAAATTTTTTGGCAACTTTAACCAAATCCGGCAGTCTTGCCATTGTACCATCTTCATTCATTATTTCCACCAAGCAACCTGCCGGTTCAAATCCTGCAAGTTTCGCCAGGTCAATAGCTGCTTCTGTATGTCCTGCTCTGCGAAGAACTCCTTCTGAGCGAGCTTTGAGCGGAAAAATATGACCGGGACGAGCAAAATCCTCAGGCTTGGCTTCGGGATGTATTAAACGTTGAATGCACTTTGAGCGGTCTTGTGCAGAAATTCCTGTTGTGCAACCATGTCCAATCAAATCAACTGAAACTGTAAACGGAGTGTCAAACAACGCAGTATTCTTGCCCACCATCAATTCTAACTCTAATTTATTGGATATTTCCTCAGAAATCGGAGCACAAATCAAACCACGCCCCTCTTTTGCCATAAAATTGATAACCTCGGGTGTTACGTTGCGGGCTGCGGTCAGAAAATCTCCTTCGTTTTCTCGGTCTTCATCATCAACCACAATAATTACCTTGCCCGATTTTATATCTTCAATAGCTTCTTCTATTGTATTTAGCTTTATTTCTTCCATGTCGAAAAAGTGCTGCAAAGGTAGTACACAATGCGCTAAATTAGTTCGTCTTTCAACTTTTTATTACCGAGTTCAGCATTTTGAAGCACTTGTAATTCTTTGTTTTTAATAAGCCAAAATAATTCTCCTCTCTCCTGTGCCAAATCAGGGTCATGAGTAGATGCAAAGATAATCTTGCTCTCTTGTTTTGCAATTTGTGACAAAAGCTCAAAAAGTTCTCTTTTGCTGCGATAATCAAGAAATGCTGTAGGTTCATCCAAAATAATCAAAGGTGTATCTTGCACCAAAGCTCTGGCAATCATCGCTTTCTGAAATTCACCATCACTAATTTTATTGATATAATTGTCTTTAAGTGCAGTGATTCCGGTCATTCTCATTGCAAATTCATAGCGTTCTAACTGTTGTCGGCTGAGTTTTGCAAAGGGATTGTTGTGTGCATAGAAACCTGACATTACCAAATCACTCACTTTCATAAAATCAACATGAGGCCTTGACGCAAAAACAAAGGAAACAAATCCTCCTTTTTTGCTGAGTTTATTCACCGGCTCACCATTAAACATGACTTTCCCGGCAGTAGCATTAATCAGCCCACCAAGTACTTTAAGCAAAGTAGATTTCCCCGTTCCGTTTGCACCCAACAACAGAATAAAAGCAGGAGACAAGATTTCGGCTGATACCGGTTTGGAAACCAAGTTATTGTTGCCATATCCCCAAAGGATTTGCTCTAATATGAGTTTATTTTCAGTTTTCATACATCTTGTTTCTTTGTTTGAAAACAACCCATACTACAACAGGGCCGCCAAGTATGGCTGAAATTACATTGATTGGAATGACATAGCCCTCTAACAATACATGTGAAATTAAATCACAAACCAATGCAAGAATAGCGCCCAGCAATGCAGTCGAAGGAATCAACAGAGCGTGGTTATAGGTTTTCAGTAAATGTCTTGCTAAATGAGGAACTGCCATTCCCACAAAAGCAATCGGACCGCAAAAAGCAGTGATGATACCGGCTGTTAAACCGGCAAGAATAATCACTGTTCTCCTGAATTTTGTCAAGTCTATTCCCAAGGATTTGGCATATAAATCACCCAACAAATAGGCATTTAACTTACCCGAATAAAAATATGCAAAAAGCACAACAGGTAATATCACTGCCGACATCAAAAGAATTTGGTTCATATTGGTTTGGTTAAAACTACCAAGTCCCCACAATACAAATTCTTTCAAAGTTTCGGGGTTTGCTAAAAAATTGGTAACACCTTGTAAAGCACCTAATATTTGTCCAACAATGAGTCCCATTATGAGGATGGTAAAATTTCCTCCAACCCTACCTGCTACCCAAATCATGAGTGCAAGAACCAAAAAAGTTCCTCCCAATGCAGACAAACCGGTTCCAATATCATTTCTAAAAAAATCGGCAGCAACGGGCGATAAAAAACTTGCTCCCAAAATCACCAAACTCACACCTAAGGAAGCACCGGAGCTGATACCCAATACATAAGGACCTGCAAGAGGATTGCGAAACAAAGTCTGCATCAACAATCCGCTGATTGCCAAACCCGCTCCGGCAAAGAGTGCTGTGAGCATCTTTGGTATTCTATACTTCCAAATTATAAAATAAGTTGAATTGGCCGGTTCTTTACTAATCAGCACGTTTATAAAATCTCTAAAAGCAATTCCGGTGGCACCCCATAGTAAGTCAGCCAACAAAACAACCACTAATACTGCTAACAATATCAAAAAGTGCTTTTTCACCTTGGGCAGCAAAATAAGGGCTATTTATTTAAACTAAACTTTAAAAATCGGATAATACGCTTTTCTTTCAACCACAACTTTTCATAATAAGTTTGTATTTGAAGAAAATCAGGTTTGGGATTCAACAACGAAACATTTGAACAATCTTCTACTATCTGCAAGCCTTGCTCTGCAATGATTTCTTTCGTGTATTCATATAACAAGGGCGAATCCGTCTTAAGATGAACAAGTGCATCCTTTTTTGCAATTTTTCTATATAAATCCAAGAATCTTGGCGAGGTTAATCTTTTCTTGATTCTACTTTCTTGGGGCTGTGGGTCCGGAAAAATAATCCAAATTTCAGAAACTTCATCCTTTTCAAAATATTGCTCAATCATCTCAATCTGAATTCTCAAGAATGCAACATGAAATAAATTTTGTTCTATAGCCTGAGTAGCTCCTTTCCACATTCTTGCCCCTTTGATGTCAATACCTATGAAGTTTTTGTTAGGATAAAGTGCTGCCAATCCTACTGAATATTCACCTCTTCCGCATGCAAGTTCAAGCACAACAGGATTATTGTTTTTAAAAACCAATTCATTCCACTGTCCTTTGAGATGTGTATCCTTTGCATCAAAGGTATGTTCCATTGCATTGTATTCCGCAAATTTTTGAAGTTTTCCTTTTCCCATTTTTGAGCCTGCAAATAAACTCAAAACAGAGTTTATAAGACAAGCCTTTAGTTTCATATCTTTGCAGCTCCAAAAAAAGATAAGAAATATGTTCGGAAATATCAGTAAGATGCTTGAACTGAAAAAGCAAGCAGAAGAAATGAAAGCAAAATTGGCAGAAATCAGGGTAGTGAAAGAAAATTTAGGTATCAAAGTGGTGCTGACAGGCCTAAACAAAGTTGAGAGCATCACATTTGCAGATGATTTCTTTCAGGACAAAAATAAAAAAGAGATTGAAGAGATGCTTGCTTTGGTTATCAATGCCGCACAAGAAGAGCTATCGGAACAACTCAAAGGACAATTTGCCGGAATAGCCGGTGGCTTGGGTCTGTAAATATTCAATCTATTCAAAGCTACTTTTGTAGAGAAATAAAAAAGACAAACCATATCTGTCTTATTTTTGTACTTTCAAAAACTAAAATTCAATCAAAATGAAAAAAATCATTTATTTATTTATCCTTTCGTCAGCAATCTTATCCTTCCAGTCGTGTTCTCAAAAGAACTCTCAGATTGCAAATCTATCACCACAAGAATTTCAATCCGAATATCAAAAAGAATCATCCAATGCGATTTTGCTCGATGTCAGAACACCCGAAGAGTTTAGTGTCAGCCGTATCGAAGGAGCACTAAATATGGATGTAAGTAATCCGGATTTTGAAAAGCAAATACAAACATTAGACAAGAACAAAACAATCTATGTTTATTGCCTTTCAGGTTCAAGAAGCAAAGAAGCCGGAGATATTCTTGCAAAACAAGGGTTTAAAGTAAAAGAACTCAATCAAGGGCTTTTGGGTTGGAGAAGCAGTAGTTTACCTACTGTCAACACAGACCCTGTTACCGGAGAAAGAAGGTTATCTGCTTCCGAAAAGTTTTATGAAGAAATCAAAGGAGAAAAATTGGTTATGGTTGATTTCTATGCAGATTGGTGCAGACCCTGCAAGATGATGGAACCTGATGTTAACCGCATCAAAGAAGAAAGAGCAGATGATGTAACGGTATTAAAAATCAATACTGACAATGAAGTTGCTTTGGCTGAGAAGTATAAAATCACAGGGATTCCTACCTTGATGTTATTCAAAAATAATGAAGCCTTGTATTATCAATCCGGTTTGCACACTTATGAGCAAATCAATGAACTGATTAACAAATACAAATAATTAGTCACAATGTCCGTCCGGAGTGCAGGATGGGCCATTTTGTACTTCTATTTTTATTTCAGGATTCTCCTTTCTCCATTCTTCAAAAGATTGATTCAATGTTTGTACGAAAGCCTCAACAGGTTGTGCACCCGAAATACCATATCTTCTGTTGAATACAAAAAAAGGAACTCCGGTAACTCCTATTTGTTGTGATTCCATGATATCCTGCTTAACGGTATAGGCATACTCATCGTTTGTGAGTGCTTCTTGAACATCGCTTTCGCTCAATCCAATTTTCTCCCCGAGTTCGGCTAATGTTTTATCGTCAGCTAAGTCTTTGCCGTTGATGAAATACGCTTCAAAAAAAACTTCTTCTGCCATATCTCCCAATCCTTTTGTTTTTGCAAACTGAATCACTCGGTGTGCTTTGAAAGAGTTAGCTACTACAAGTTTATCTAAATTATAATGCAAGCCGGCAGCATCGGCCATTTCCAGCACTCTTTTGTGCATCTGAACCGATTGGTCATAACTAATGCCTTTTCTGTCTGCTAAGTATTGATAAACATCAACCAGAGATTCTATTTTTTCAGGAATCTCAGGGTCTAACTGATAACTCTTCCAGATTAGTTCGATATTTTGGCTATTGGCAAACTCTTTTATTGCAGCCTCATAATGCCTTTTGCCTATATAACAGAAGGGACACATGATGTCACTCCATACTTCAACTTTCATTTTATTTTTCATAATAGATTCAATTTATGAGTTTGCAAAATTAAGTATTTGGAAAGCGGCCTCATCCGCACCAAGTCCACAGTAATCGAATAAACGAGCTGTTTTTCCATGTGGAATAAATTCATCAGGAATACCCAATGTCAAGAGTTTTGTTTGTTTATCATGGCGATGCAACCACATACTCACAGCAGAGCCTAATCCCCCAATAACAGCAGCATCTTCAAGGGTACAGAAATGTGTGTGGCTTGATGACAACTCATTTAAAGTTTGTTCATCCAAAGGTTTGAGGAACTGCATATTTATCAAAGTCGGTTTCAATCCGTGATTTTCAAGATTGTTGCATATCTCCACAGCCTTTTCCAGCATAGTGCCATAAGAAAGCAGCGCAATCTTCTCCCCTTGTTTAACCTTTTGCGACTTGCCTAAAATAATTTCCGAACCGGACTGCATGTTTTTATTACCGACACCTCTTGGATAACGAATAAAAACAGGAGTTTCGGTATAGTTATAGGCAAAGTCCATCATCATTTCCAATTCGTTCAAAGTAGCCGGGGCACAAATCACTGCATTGGGAATAGCATTGAGCAGGCTAAGGTCGAAAACTCCGTGATGGGTAGCACCATCTTCTCCCACCAACCCGGCTCTGTCAATACAAAAAACTACCGGCAAATCCTGCAAACAGACATCATGAATAATCTGGTCCATCGCTCTTTGCAAAAAAGTAGAATACAAAAAACAAAAAGGTCGTAAACCACCGGCAGCCAATCCTGCAGCAAAAGTTACCGCATGTTGTTCTGCAATAGCTACATCAAAAACCCTTTCAGGAAACTTGTTTTGCATAAAATGAAGTGAACTGCCACTCACCATCGCTGGGGTAATCGCCACCACATCCGAATGCTGTTCTGCAAGCTGCAACAGTTTTGAACCTGCAATATCCTGAAATTTTTCTCCTACGTTGGCACTCTTGTGACCTAAAGGATTTATTTTATCAAAGCCACTGGTAGCATGCCATTTGGTTTGTTCAAGCTCTGCCGGCTTAAATCCTTTGCCTTTGATGGTTTTGATATGAAGCAATAGTGGTTTGGTAGTTTGTTTTGCCTCTTTAAGAACTTCAATGAGTTGTCCCAAATTATGACCATCAATTCCGCCTTTATAATCAAATCCTAAGCGTGTAAACAAGTTTGGCTTCCCTTCTTCCAATGATTTGAGATAATCATTCAAAGCACCTGCAACAGGGTCAATGCCAATGTGGTTATCATTCAGAATAACAATCACAGGCAATTTGAGAAAACCAAGATTATTCAATCCTTCAAATGCTTGTCCGGCAGACAAAGCACCGTCTCCAATAACCGCAATATGTTTGTTGTTTTTGTTCTGAAGTTTGTCAGCTACCGCCATTCCCGTAATGGCAGAAATGGATGTAGAAGAATGACCTGTACCAAAGGCATCGAACTTACTTTCACTCATTCTTGGAAATCCCGATATTCCCTCAAACTGTCTGATTGCAGTCATAGCATCCCTTCTGCCGGTAATAACCTTGTGTGGATAGGACTGATGACCAACATCCCAAACCAATTTATCTTCAGGAGTATCAAACACATAATGCAAAGCCACCGAAAGTTCCACCGCACCGAGGTTTGCCGCAAAATGGCCACCGGTTTTGCTCACACTGTCAATGATAAAACTGCGCAGCTCATTCGCATATACAAGCAATTCTTCCTGATTCAGTTTCTTTAAATCGGAGGGAGAATTAATCTTTTCTAACAAACTCATTTCAGCGTGCAAAGATAACCAAGAACAACAGTGTTCTGTATAAGAATTGGCATCAAGGATTATAAACCAAATCTAAATAAAAAGTACAGGGTTTAATGTCTAAGAATATTCTTTCAATTTAGATTAGCTTTGCGCAGCAAATGCAAAACAGAATCACAGCACTTTTTGGTATTCGATATCCTATCATCCAAGGAGGAATGATATGGAACAGTGGTTGGGAACTAGCGTCAGCAGTGAGTAATCACGGTGGATTGGGGCTGATTGGCTCAGGTTCTATGTATCCGCATATTTTGGAAGAACATATCCAAAAATGCAAGAAAGCAACCCAAAAGCCATTTGGCGTAAACCTGCCTTTGATATATCCTCAAGTAAACGACCATATTGACATTATTATCAAAGAAGGTATCAAAATCGTATTTAGCTCAGCCGGCAATCCCGCAAAATGGACTCCATTGTTTAAAGAACACGGGATTAAAGTGGTTCACGTAGTTGCAAACACCAAGTTTGCAATCAAAAGTGAAGAAAGTGGTGTAGATGCAATTGTAGCAGAAGGTTTTGAAGCCGGAGGGCACAACGGCAGAGAGGAAACTACTACTATGTGTTTAGTTCCATTGGTAAAGAAAGTGACAACCTTGCCTCTGATAGCAGCAGGGGGCATAGGCAGCGGGAGAGCGATGGCGGCTGCAATGGCTTTGGGAGCAGATGGAGTGCAAGTAGGGTCTCGGTTTGCAGCAAGTAAGGAATCTTCCGGGCATACCCGTTTTAAAGAAAGAATTATTGAGTCAAAAGACGGTGACACCATGTTAACTCTAAAAGAGTTGATACCGGTTAGATTGTTGCATAACGGCTTCTTTGAAAAAGTACAACAAGCATACACAAGAGGGGCGAGCAAAGAAGAATTGCAAGAGCTATTGGGCAGAGGGAGAGCAAAAAAAGGAATGTTTGAAGGCGATTTGGAAGAAGGTGAATTAGAAATTGGTCAGATTTCAGCACTCTTTGACAGCATTGATTCTGTTGAGGATATTATGAAATCTTTTGTGAGTGAATATAATACAGCTATAAGTGAATTACAGTCAACAACTCTATAACAGTGCAAGCAATTTAGAAGTAATAGGAGAAAATCTGATTTTCAAAACGCTACCCAACGGGTTGCGTATTTTGTATAAAAAAATTCCACACTCCCATGTCGCACATTGCGGATTGGTAATCAATGCCGGCTCCAGAGATGACCGGGCATATATGGGCACTGCGCACTGCATGGAACACATGCTTTTTAAGGGTACTAAAAAGCGCAAATCATTTCATATCCTCAATCGGATTGACTCTGTTGGCGGTGAAATCAACGCATACACTACCAAAGAAGTTACGGTACTATACAGCTCCATTTATGAGATTTTTTTGGAAAGAGCGGTTGAACTTCTTTTTGATGTGGCTTATCATTCTGTATTTCCGCAAAAAGAACTTCATAAAGAAATCAAAGTGATTAAAGACGAAATCAACATGTATGAAGATTCGCCTGATGACCATATTTTTGATGAATTTCAGGAGTTGATTTTCAAAGGTCATCCTCTTGACAACAATATTTTAGGAACCGAAAACAGTTTAGATACCATAACTCCAAAGATTTTAATAGATTTCACTTCAACTTATTACAAACCTGAGAACATGGTTTTTGTGGTTGTATCAGATCTCCCGGCAGAGAAAATTTTTAAAAAAATAGAAAAATATGCCTGCACAGAACCCGCTGCAACTTATCAGAGTTTGAATTTTGGCGACACAAGAAAACCGTTCAAAAAGATTCATATTGAATCAATCGTAAAGAAAACTGATTTTGCTCAAAGCTATGTGATGCTGGGTGGCGAAGCCACAAAGTCAAATTCTCCTGACAGATTGAAAGAAACATTGCTAATGAACATATTGGGAGGCCCTGCACTCAACTCACGGCTGAGCCTTGCCATAAGAGAGAAATACGGGTTTACCTATAACATAGAAGCAGGTTCTACACACTTTTCAGATGTTGGATTCTTTCATTGTTTTGCCGGAACTGACAACAAACACTTGGACAAAACTATAGGACTCATCCGAAAAGAACTGAAAAAGCTAACTCAGCAAAAATTCGGAAAACTTCAGATGCAAAATGCACTGAACCAATTTACGGGACAAATTATGTTGGCAGAAGAAAACAAACTTTCATCTGCGATTGCGTTAGGCAGGCAATGGCTGCAAGGCGATAACTTATTTACTCTCAAAGAAATTCTGACACAAGTCAATCAAATAACAGCGGAAGATTTATTGGAAACAGCTAATCGCTTGTTCAAAGAAGATAACTTGGGTATGTTATCCTATATCCCAGAATCCTGACTTGACTTATTTGTCCGATAAGATTCTTAAATTATTCAAAGAAATTGTTTTCAAAACTGTGAGGTTTCAAAATCATAAACTGTAATTCAAAAGCATAAAATAACCCCTTTAGGTACCCTGACCATTGAGATTTCTGTTTGGGCGGCAACTAATATGAGCATTGCTGTTTCTGACCTAACAATAGGAAGTGAGCAAACAGGATGAATTTTAGAACTATTTCTATTTTATGGTTTGTGTGTCCTAGAACGGTACCTATCACCAAAGATGTCTCTAAAAAGGTGTTTAGGTTTGTACTGACATGTTTTCAATCTAAAATAGAAAGATATTTATCAATCATCGGTTAATGTATTCAAATAACTCAATAAACTTATACTTTTGCATCCTCGATTAATACAATGAGTGATTCTATCAAACACGAGTGCGGGATAGCCTTTATCAGACTGCTAAAACCGCTTGAATACTTTAAAGAAAAATACAACGAACCACTATGGGGATTATCACGAATAAGATTACTCATGGTAAAACAACTGAATCGCGGTCAAGATGGTTCAGGGATCGGAGTTGTAAAACTTAATCCCGAGTTTGGTCACCGATACATTGCACGCAAGCGGTCAAACAGCAAAAGTTCTGTAGCAGATTTGTTTGAACACATACTCGGACAATACAATTCACTACCAAAGGATATGCAAGAAAATACTGAATGGCTTAAAACACATTTTCCTTATGCCGGAGAAGTGATGTTAGGTCATCTCAGGTATGGTACAGAGGGCGGAAATAAAATGGAGAATATCCATCCCTTTTTGAGACAGAATAATTGGATGAGCCGAAACCTGATGATTGCAGGAAATCACAATTTAACTAATGTTGATGAGCTTTTTCAAACGCTCATTGACTTAGGACAACAACCCAAAGAAATCAGTTCGAATGTCACCATGCTTGAGAAAATCGGTCATTTCTTGGATGAAGAAAATGAAATAATCTTTAGAAAATATAAAGACCAAGGAGTTCCCAATATTGAGATTACAGAAAAAATCAAACAAGAACTAAACCTTGCAAAAATTCTCAAACGCAGTGTAAAAGATTTTGACGGTGCATACAACCTTGTGGGAATTGTAGGTAACGGAGACTCATTTATTATCCGAGATCCCAACGGTATCAGACCTTCTTATTACTATGCCAATGATGAATTTATTGTCGGGGCTTCCGAACGCGCTGCTATTTGCACTGTATTTGACCTTCAACCCGATGATGTTAAAGAATTAGAAAGAGGGCACGCACTGATTATCAAAGCAGACAAAAGCTGGAAAACAGAAGAAATCATGCCTGCAAAAGAGAAAAAGAGCTGCTCTTTTGAAAGAATTTATTTTTCCCGAGGAAATGACAGAGATATTTACAAAGAGCGTAGGATGTTGGGACAATTACTTGCACCTGAAATTCTTAAGAAACTCAACTATGACCTTGAAAACACCGTATTGTCCTATGTCCCCAACACTGCTGCAACCTGCTTTTATGGACTGATTGACGGAATTAATGACTGGCTTGATAACAAAAAAATTAAGGATATACTCAACAACAAAGAAATTCTCACTGAGGATTATCTGCAATCCTTGTTCAGAAACAACGCACGAAGAGAGAAAGTGCTTATTAAAGACACAAAAATACGTACTTTTATCACCAACGAAAAAGAGCGAGGTGCCTTGGTTGGCTCTGTTTATGACATCACATACGGTTCTATCAAACCCAAAGTAGATAACCTTGTGATTGTTGATGACTCTATCGTGCGCGGAACTACTATGCGCGATAGCATTCTAAGCATATTGGGAAGATTATCGCCCAAAAAAGTGATAGTGGTTTCATCTTGTCCCCAAATCAGATATCCTGACTGCTATGGAATAGACATGAGCAGAATGAAAGAGTTTGTGGCCTTTAATGCTGTATTGGAATTGTTGAAAGAGAAAAAAATGACTCATAAACTTGAGGAAGTTTATCAAAGCTGCAAGGCAGAAAATCAAAAACCATTAGAACAAATAGAAAACAAGGTAAAAGACTTATATAACCTTGTCAGTGAAGAAGAAATAACAAAAAAGATATCTGAAATCCTTACACCCAAAGACTTTGAGCCGGAAGTTGAAATTGTGTTTCAATCAATAGAAGGGCTACACAAAGCATGTCCCGATAATTTAGGTGATTGGTATTTTTCAGGTGACTACCCGACACCGGGAGGAAATAGGGTTGTCAATCGTTCATTTTGTTACTTCTACGAAAAGAACCCTTCCAGAGCTTATTGATATCAAGCAAAATAATCTGCTGCACCTTCAACAGGTGGATGATAGTGATGGATTAATCCTCTGAGTTTCTGTCTAATTACAACAAAGTTGTTTTTATGAAAGCGTTCCCATAAATCAATATCTTCTCCACCCCATGATACAAATTGCTCATCAAGCATTTCCACCTTCTCAAAATCAGTTTTATAACAAGCCAGTATTCCTTTGGCACTATACCAAAGCCATTTTCCTTTCTTAGAAGTATTAGGAGGTGGCAAAGCATAGCAGATAGGGAACCAAGCAATTCCGGGTTTTACAATTTTGCGAATATGCTTAATTAAATCAACCGGAAGTGACATATCTGCATCGCAAAGGAAAATGATATCTCCGGTGCTTTGTATTACGGCTTTGTTAAACGCCTTCGCACGAGAAAACTTTTCATCAGTATGATTGATAATCAATTTACCCTTCCATTGATTTTTAATTGACTCTGATAATAAGTCAAAATCTGTGCTTCCCATATCATATACAGAGAGTTCAACATCCGTTTTTTGCTCTAAAGCAATGATGGAAGGGAGCACAAACTGCAGAAACTGTTCTGTTCTATTAGATATTCCTACGCAAATGCTAATAGGTTCGGGGGTGTTTTTCAAGAAAAGACGAAAACTATATCTCAAGACTCCCTGTAAATCTCTTTTGAAAGTGCCCTTAGACAGTTTTCTTTGAGGTGCTTTGAATATATACCAAAAGGGATATTTGAGTTTTGACAGCATGAAAATCGCTTAATATTGTTCAGAAACAACGGGCAAATAAACACAGTTTCTGCACAAAAATAATCATTTAAAAAAGAGTTTTTAAATCCAAAGAAAAGAAATACATTTGCAGCCCGATTAAAGAAAACTGAAAAAAGATGTTAGTTACTTCAGAAAGAAAAAAAGAAATTTTCGCTCAATTTGGCAAAAGTGCAAAAGACACCGGCTCTACTGAGGGTCAGATTGCTTTATTTACAGAGCGAATCAATCATATCACAGAGCATCTTCGCAAAGCAAAGAAAGACTACTCTGCTGAGTTGAGCTTAATTAAAATGGTAGGAAAAAGAAGGGCACTTCTTAATTACCTTTCAAAAACAGATCTTGAAAAATACAGAGCCCTTATTAAGGAGCTTGGTATTAGAAAATAAATATTATAGAAAAGTAATAGTGCTTTTCTATTCAAACTTATCGTATAAAAAGCCCCGACTTAAGGGGCTTTTTTTGTAAAAAATAAAATTAAAGAATAATGAAACCTAATAAAATAAGTAAAATCATTGACCTTGGAGAAGGAAAGGTCATCGAAATTGAAACAGGGCTTTTGGCTAAACAAGCACACGGTTCTGTTGTTGTCAAACAAGGCAAAACCATGCTTTTAGCAACGGTTGTATCAAATCATGAAGCAAAGGAAGATATAGACTTTCTTCCGCTTTCTGTTGATTATCAAGAAAAATTTGCAGCTGTGGGTAGGATTCCCGGCTCTTTTTTGAAAAGAGAAGGAAGACTATCTGACTATGAAATATTGATTAGCCGTTTGGTTGACAGAGCACTACGCCCTCTATTTCCTGAAGATTATCACTGTGAAACACAAGTAGCAGTCACCTTGATTTCATCTGATGAGAATATAATGCCCGATGCATTGGCAGGTTTGGCAGCATCCGCTGCAATTGCTGTTTCTGACATCCCATTTAACGGGCCTATTTCAGAGGTTAGGGTTGGAAGGATTGATGGCAAATTGGTGGTAAATCCTACAAAATCAGAACTTGAAAACAGTGATATTGACATTATTATTGCCGGTACTATCAATGATATCAACATGGTAGAAGGAGAAATGTCAGAGGTGCAGGAAGCAGATTTATTAGAAGCTTTGAAATTTGGTCATGCAATCATAAAAAAACAATGTCAGGCACAAATTGAGCTGAAACAAGAGACCGGCAAAACACAAATCAGAGATTATGCAAAATTTGAAGAAGATTCTGAGATGCTTGCTAAAATTAAGAATTTTGCAGGGCCTAAAATTGCAGAAGTAGCAAAATCAGCTTCCGAAAAAGGTGAGCGCTCTCAAAAAATTGCTGAAATTAAAGAACAAACACTTGCTCTTTTTGCAGATGATGAGACAGTTGATATGTTTAAAGTTAAAACATATTATGGTCAGGTAGAATGGCAAACCGTAAGGGAAGTTTTACTTGATACCAAAATGCGTTTAGACGGCCGTACTCCAACTCAAATCAGGCCTATTTGGTCAGAAGTAGATTATTTGCCGGCTGCGCATGGCAGTGCAGTTTTCACCAGAGGAGAGACACAAGCATTGGCATCTGTAACTCTTGGCAGCAAGTTGGATGAACAATTACTCGATAGTCCGATGAATCACGGCTATGGTAAATTAATGTTACATTATAATTTTCCTGCTTTTTCAACCGGAGAGGTTAGACCAAACAGAGGTCCGGGAAGAAGAGAAATAGGACACGGAAATCTTGCATTAAGAGGTTTGAAAAAAGTGCTCCCGGCAGATGTCCCCTATACTATTAGAATTGTAAGTGATGTTTTAGAAAGCAACGGTTCTTCCTCAATGGCAACCGTTTGTTCAGGCACTTTGGCATTGATGGATGCAGGAATTCAGATTTCCAGACCTGTATCAGGAATTGCTATGGGCATGATTTCAGATGAATCAACCGGAAGACACGTTGTGCTGTCCGACATTTTGGGAGATGAAGACCACTTAGGAGACATGGACTTTAAAGTAGTTGGAACCGAAAAAGGTATTACTGCTTGTCAAATGGATATCAAAATCAATGGACTTTCTTATGAAACCTTAGCAGAAGCCCTAAATCAATCAAAAGAAGGCAGGTTGCATATCTTGGGTGAAATGAACAAAACTCTTTCTGCTCCAAGAGCTGAACTAAAACCACATGCTCCAAGAATCGAAAAATTAGAAGTTCCAAAAGACTATATTGGTGCAATCATTGGTTCAGGAGGAAAAGTAATTCAGGAAATTCAAGCTCAAACCAATACTGTTATTACTATTGACGAAGTTGACGGAAAAGGATTGGTTGAAATTTCATCTCCTGATGGAGAGAGTATTGCAAAGGCATTAACTTGGATTAAGGGCATCATTACCGAACCGGAAGTGGGTGAAGTGTATCACGGAAAGGTTAAAACCATTGTTGAGTTTGGTGCTTTTGTTGAATTTATGCCCGGTAAAGAAGGTTTACTCCATATCTCCGAAATTGACTGGAAACGACTCCCCTCTATGGAAGGCGTTTATCAAGTTGGTGACGAGGTTGATGTTAAGTTGCTCGATATAGATAAGAAATCAGGCAAATTCAAGCTATCTCATAAAGCATTGTTACCAAGACCACAGAAACAGGATAATCAATAATATTCACTAATTTTGAAGGGGCTTAAATGCCCCTTTTTTATGATTGAAAATATACTATTTGAAGAAAAACAACGTCCAAAACAAATTTGGCTATGGGCGTTAATGATTGGACTCAATTTATTAACCCTGTATAATTTATTCTCCCTGTTAACCGGAGGCAAAGGATTGGGAAATCACCCCGCAAGCATAAACGGGATGGTATTGATTACAATTTTCATTTTGGTAATTACATCTTTGGTACTGGGAATGACCTTAAGAACAATAATAAAACAAGACGGTATCTATGTCAAGATATTTCCTTTTTTCACAAAATATAAGTTTTATAAATGGGAGGAAATTTCTAATGTATATGTAAGAAAATATAAGCCTTTACTCGAATATGGCGGTTGGGGCATCAGAGGATTTTATAAAAACAGGGCATTCAACATTTCCGGAAATATGGGACTTCAAATTGAGTTTAAAAACGGGAAGAAATTACTGATAGGCACCCACCAACCGGAAGAATTAGACAAAATCATTAATAAGATATTTGTTAAACAAGGTACCTCTCTCTAAAGTTTCTCAGATTCCGTTAATAAGCATTTTGGATATAGCTATTTCAGGTTCAGAAAATGCTAATTTCGCGTCATGCTATCAGCAGTGAAAATATGGATATGGCTTGGAGTGGGATTGGTTCTTAGCTCATGTTCAACCAGAAAGATAGCAAAAACTCCTCAAGAGCAAACACAGAAAATTCCGCAATACGCTATTGACAGACAATTCACAACGGCTCTTCTTATGGGCCAAACAGCTCTGCTCAGAAATGATTTTCAGACTGCACAAAAAAACTTTCAAAGCTGTCTTAGCCTACAACCACAAAACCCTGAAGCACTCTTTAGATTAGCTCAAACCGAATACAAACTCGGGAATATTGAGAAATCATTGGATTTGGCAGAAAAGGCCATCAAATTTGACAAGGAAAACATCCTTTGGTATCGCTTTTTTTATGCAGAAGTTTTGCAAAACAAAGGAGAATTAGCAAAATATGCAGAACAGATGCAAACCATCATTGAGAAACATCCTGAGGAAAAATTTCTTTATACCAAAACCGACAGTGCGTGGAGAAGCATCAACAACCTGAATAAATCTGAAATGTTATGGTCAAAATACAAAACAATCTTTTCTGACGATATTCTTTTTGCGGAGCAGCATCTATTGGATATATATCTTCTACAAAACAAAAAAAATGATGCGTTCAAAAGTGCCTCATACATCTATGAATCTGCGCCAAATGACGGGTACTATATATTAAAATATGCGAAAGCATTAGCAACCTTAGGCAAAAATGAAGATTTAAGAATTTTGCTCAATTTATATCAAAATCCTGCAAGACTAAATGTAAATCAGCAGGAATTCTATCAGGGCGCTTATTATCTTTCATTCAATGAAAATATGCCTCAATTGGCTGTTAACTATGCTGCCAAAGCAATCGAATACAATGATGATAAAAAACTCATTGAACATTTTGCTAATGCTATTCAAAAAAATTTCTTTGATGGAATTTCCCTTTCTGAAACATTGAAAATTGCTGCAAACAACCTTCCATACAACTCGGACATACAATTCCTTGCAGGGGTTCAACTCTTCAAAGAAAACAAGTTTGAAGATGCCATTTCGTTTTTTAAAACAAGTAAAGATTTAGGCAATACTTCTTTCAATTTATACAATAGCTATTGTCAAGCACTTTTCAAGTCGGGTCACTTACAAGAACTAAAAAAAATCAGCAGCGAAGCTTTGGAGCTATACCCTTTCTCTGAAGAGTTGAAAAAGTATAGTGAAATTGACCCAAAAAATTAGTTTCATAAATATTTTCATTGCCTACAAAGGGTAAATTACAATTTCAAAGAGGTTAAATAACCTCACTCAAAATGTGGCTAAAAAACCGAAATACAAGTATGAATGCGGTGGAAATGTTGAAGAAACCATAAGGAGTTTTTTTGATTATTCTATTTGCTTTGCACAATTCAGCGACCTGAGGCCACGTTTTCTGGTAACAGGTCGCAGAAATTGCCTAAAGGGCAGTGAAATGAACAAGAAATTGAGAATTTATACGATATTGGCATTGCTCATATCCATTACAGCAGCCATCAGTTCTTGTAAGAGCAAATCAAAAATCGTTAATACTGAATCCTCAAAAATCTCAGCAGAAAACTTTGCTAAAATTTTTAAGGAAAAAGCAGAGTCTTGGCATTCATTTTCATGCAAACTTAGCATCGAATATTCAGATGGAGCATCAAATATGACCGCCAATGCAACTTTACGCATGAAAAGAGACAGCATTATGTGGATATCAATCTCTGCACTCGGGTTTGAAGCATTGAGAGTATTAGTAACACAGGATTCTTTTCATATAATGCAAAAAATGCCACGCAAATCAGTTACAACTAACAGTATCAATTCTTTAAGCAATTTAATTGGTTACTCAGTAACAATAAACCAATTGCAAAGTTTAATACTTGGCAACCTAATCTTAAACCCTACGCAATACCGTTGGAGTGAATCGCCCGAAGAGGGAGCATTTTACCTTAAAGGCCGTTCTGATTCAATCGAAGTAACCCAAAAATATTATTTCGAGAATATCGAGCCACTAGAGATTGTAATCCGAAGCCTCAATACCTACAACAAGACAGTTGTTACATATAAAGGGATGCAGTCAACAAATCACACGCAAGTCCCCACTAAAAGTATTGTCAAGATAGAATATTCACCTGAAGAGTCTCCAATCATAATTAAGATAGACTATCACTCTCCCGAATTCCTTTCAAATCTAACATTCCCATTCTCAAACAGAAGTACCAATGATTAAATCATTATTAAAACACACCTCTCTCTTAATATTAGTTATTGGCATAACACTCGTTTCCAATGCCCAAGATAGAAAAACATTGGAGAAGAAGAAAAAAGCAGCAGAAAAAGAAATTCGATACACAAAGAAGATACTTGAACAAACAGGGAAAGCAAAAAAAGACAATCTTTATGCACTCTTAGCAATAAAGAACCTAATCAAGGTGAGAGAAAGACTTATTTATACATTATCACAACAAGTTGAGGAGGTTAGCAACGAATTAGTAACACAAAAAGAAGAGCTTTTAACTCTTGAAAAAAGATTGGCTGTTGAAAAAGATAATTATGCTATACTAATAGTAAACACCTATAAAACACGTGGGACATACAATAATGTATCGTTCATTTTTTCATCAACAGGTTTCTTTAATGCACTCACGAGATTAAAATACCTGAAAATGTTCAGCAATGAACAAGACCGCCTCTTACATTCCATTGAAGACAAGAAATTACAAATCAATGACGCTATCGTTCGATTAGAAACCCTAAAAACTGAATTGGAATCACTGTTAGGTCAAAGAATGAATGAAAGGAATAAGCTTGAAATGGATAAAATTCAAAAAGATGAGATGGTTAAAACCTTATCAGGCAAAGAACAAGAACTAAAATCCAAACTCAAAAAACAACAAGCAGCTTTCAATGAACTCGACAGACAAATAAAACTTGCCATACAAAGAGAAATGGAAGAAGCCCGTAAGAAAAGGGAAGCCGAGAATAAGAAGAAAGGCAAAACAAGCGATAAAACCAAAAATGGTATCACCGTGTTAACCCCTGAAGCACAAGCATTATCCAACGAATTTTCAGGAAATCGATATAAACTCCCCTGGCCCACCGAAACAGGCTTCATCAGCCAAAAATTTGGTAACAACGCCCACCCCACTTTATCCGGCATTTATATAGAAAATAACGGTATTGACATTGCAACCCAGCGAGGTGCAAAAGCCAGAGCGGTGTTTAAAGGAGAAGTAGTAAGTATTTTTCAAGTGCCCGGAATGGGTAAAGCCGTTTTGGTTAACCACGGAGAATACTATACCGTTTACGCCAAACTCGAAGAAGTCTTTGTAAAACAAGGGCAGAAAGTAAACACCAAAGAATCATTGGGCACCATTTTTACCGATGATGTAGGGAAATCCGAGCTACATTTTGAAATTTGGAAAAACACAGACAAACTCAACCCTGAACAATGGTTGACGAGAAGATAATCAAAGTATTGAGGCAAATTGAAAAAGAAAAAATTCGAAATTATAAACTCCGTCATAATAGAACGTTCCGGAGGTGAAGGAAAATCCATAGGGCATATTGATGGTAAAGTTGTTTTTGTAAAATATGCTGCTGCCGGTGATATCACAGACCTGCGGTTAACCAAAGTAAAAGGGAAGTTTATTGAGGCTGAAATAAAAAATCTCATTTCACCAAGCCCCGATAGACATCAACCTTTTTGTGAACATTACGGAATTTGCGGTGGTTGTCAATGGCAGCATTTGCAATATAAGAAACAACTCGATGTAAAAAATCAATGGGCTTTGGACTGTTTGCATAGAATAGGCAAAGTGAAAATCAAAGAAATATTAGCTCCTTTGGCTGCTCCGGACAAAAAGGAATACAGGAATAAAGTTGAGTTTACCTTTTCCGACAAATGCTGGGAGGATGAATTTGATAAAAATAACCCAAAAGCATTGAAGGGATTAGGATTTCATATTCCCGGCAGATGGGACAAAGTTCTTGATATACATCATTGTCACCTTGTACCTGAAATTATGAACCGACTCCAAAACAGAGTAAAAGAAATCGCCAAAGAACAAGAATTTGAATTTTGGAATACGAGAGAACAAACGGGCTGGTTGAGAAATTTGCTTATTAGAAACTCTTCAAAAGGCGATCTAATGGTGGTGCTGGCTGTCAAAGAAAATGCACCTGATAATATTGCCCTTCTTTTTGATTCTTTATCCAAAGAATTTCCTCAGGTAAACTCATGGATTTATGTTGTCAATGACAAAAGAAATGATAGCTGGAGCGGTTTAGAACCTATTTTATACAAAGGAAAAGGTTTTATGGAAGAACAGATGGAAGATTTGGTATTCAAAATCAGACCCTTTTCATTTTTTCAGACCAATTTTAAGCAGTCTTTAAATCTCTATAAATTAGCAAGAGAGTGGGCAGACATATCGCGTAATGACATTGTTTATGACTTGTACACAGGAACAGGAACCATAGCGTTATTTGTAGCCAAATATGCTAAAAAGGTTGTCGGCCTGGAATACGTAGAAAGTGCGGTTACAGATGCTAAAGAAAATGCGGTTGCAAACGATTTGCACAATACTTTCTTTCAGGCTGGAGATATGAAAGATTTGTTGAACAACGAACTCTTTGATTCACAAGGAAAGCCGGACATTATTATCACCGATCCTCCAAGAGACGGAATGCATCCCGATGTTATCAGAGCAATTCTCAATGCTGAACCGAAGCGGATTGTATATGTAAGTTGTAATCCCGCCACACAGGCTCGTGATCTCGCCTTACTTTCAGAAAAATATACTATTCAAAAATCAAGGGCAGTCGATATGTTTCCACAAACATATCATATTGAGAATGTAGCATTACTGACACTTTCCGCTCTTAATCAATAAGGCATCTCAGCTCTAATTTGCTAAAAAAAGCTCAAGAAAAATCACTACTTTTGCGCCTCTTAAAAAACAAAAGAAAATGACAACAACAAGCAGTTATATTCCTTACAAGGTAAAAGACATATCCTTAGCCGAATGGGGTAGAAAAGAAATCACATTAGCTGAAGCAGAAATGCCCGGTCTTATGTCAATCCGCAAAGAATTCGGGGCACAAAAACCTCTCAAAGGCGCTCGTATCGCAGGCTGTTTACACATGACTATCCAAACTGCCGTTTTGATAGAAACCCTTGTTGAACTTGGGGCCGAAGTAACATGGTCATCATGCAATATTTTTTCTACACAAGACCATGCTGCAGCGGCAATTGCTGCCAAGGGTATATCAGTGTATGCATGGAAAGGAATGACCGAACAAGAGTTTGATTGGTGTATTGAACAAACATTGTTCTTTGGAGAAGAACGCAAGCCTCTCAATATGATTTTGGATGACGGAGGAGATTTAACCAATATGGTTTTTGATAAATATCCTGAATTAGCAAAAGGCATCAAAGGATTGAGCGAAGAAACCACAACAGGAGTGATGCGTCTGCACCAACGAGAGCAAAAAGGTACCTTACTTATGCCTGCAATTAATGTGAACGATTCAGTTACAAAATCAAAATTTGACAATAAATACGGTTGCAAGGAATCTTTGGTTGACTCAATCAGACGTGCAACAGACCTTATGTTGGCAGGCAAAGTGGCTGTAGTAGCGGGATATGGTGATGTAGGCAAAGGCAGTGCTCAGTCATTGCGCGGTGCAGGATGTCGTGTTCTGGTAACAGAAATTGATCCTATTTGTGCTCTACAAGCAGCAATGGATGGTTTTGAAGTAGTTACGATGGACGAAGCGGTTCACAGAGCTAATATTTTTGTTACAGCAACCGGTAATATGAAAATTATTGTGGACAGACATTTCAAAAACATGAAAGACAAGTCAGTGGTATGCAACATTGGACATTTTGATAACGAAATTGATATGGCTTGGCTAAACAAAAATTACGGACACACAAAAATTAATATCAAACCTCAAGTTGACTTGTATAATGTGGATGGACATGATGTTATTGTTTTAGCAGAAGGACGTTTGGTAAATCTCGGTTGTGCAATGGGTCATCCTTCATTTGTAATGAGCAATTCTTTTTCAAATCAAACCCTTGCGCAGATTGAGCTATGGAATCATTCAGACAAATACGAAAATAAAGTTTATACGCTTCCAAAACACTTGGATGAGAAAGTTGCTTCCTTGCATTTGGTACACGTAGGAGCAAAATTAGAAAAACTTACACCAGAACAAGCTGAATACATTGGAGTTCCACAACATGGACCGTTTAAATCCAATGAATATCGTTATTAAACACAAAACACCTAAGCAAATAAATAAAAAGCCCCGAAATAGGGGCTTTTTTGTTGCGGAGAGACGGGGATTCGAACCCCGGGTACCGTGAAGTACACTTGCTTTCCAGGCAAGCCCGTTCGACCGCTCCGGCATCTCTCCTACTCCCTTTGCGGGGGCGCAAAATTAAACAAATTGTTGAGCGGAAAAAATGAATTAAAAATAATAGCTGAGAATACACAAATAAAAAACTTAGAGTCACAATCAAACCCGTAGCAACCTACAATCAGAAGGCCTTCCATTCGTGCATTCGTGGCAACCTATAAAACCTCACACTCCAAACAATTTACAAGCATTTTGACTTGTAATCTCTCCTATATCTTCAACCGTAACTCCTTTTATTTCTGCTAATTTCTCTGCTACATGACGAATAAAGGAACTTTCGTTCCGTTTTCCTCTCATTGGTACAGGTGCCAGATAAGGGGAATCTGTTTCAAGAACAATACGATTCAAATCAAGAATCTTTAAAACCTCATCAAGCCCTGATTTTTTATAAGTCAGAACACCGCCAATTCCCAAATAGAAGCCTAAATCTATAATTTTTTTTGCTTGTTCTAAATCTCCTGTGAAACAATGAAACACTCCTATGATGTCTTTATTCTTGGGTTTGCTTAGGATTTCAATAAGTTCATTTATAGAATCTCGTGCGTGAATGATGATAGGTAGTTTTGTTTGTCTGCTCCATGAAATATGTCTTTCAAAAGATTTAACCTGAATATCAAAAGTACTTTTGTCCCAGTACAGGTCAATACCGGTTTCTCCGATACCAAAATACTTCGATTGGTTTTCAAAAAGCTCTTTTTCAATTTTATCAAGTATTTCTTCGTAATTCTCTTTAACATCACAAGGATGCAAAGCAATCATAGAGTAACAAAAATCTGCATATTCTGCAGATAAGTTATTCATAGGGATGATGCTGTCAAAGTCAATATTGGGTAGAAAAACCTTTTCCACACCTGCTTCCTTTGCTCTTTTGATTACCTCTGCCCTATCATTGTCAAAATCAGCAACAAACAAGTGAGAGTGCGTATCTATCAATCTTACCATTCCAATTTTTCTTTATTCAAAAAAGCAGCAATTCCACGTTTGCAATCATCGGTTGCGCGAGCTTTAGCATTTGTTTGTGCTGCATACTCAAGAGCGTTAGTATAATCTGCCGGCATTTTGTAAAACATTTCTTTTATCAATTGCATTGAATCTCCTGAATTTTTCATTGCAAGTTTGTTAGCAAAATCGAGAACAAATGAGTCAATATTCTCCTTTTCAACAACCATATTAATCAAACCCATGTCAGCTGCTTCATCAGCTTTTATCATTCTTCCTGTGAGCAACAAATCCTTTGCTTTTCCTTCACCAATTTTTTTACTTAAAAAAACCATGACAATTGCAGGGACAAATCCGATTTTAACCTCTGTATAGGCAAATGTGCTTTCGGGTTCAGCAAAACTGAAGTCACAAACTGTTGCTAAACCACAACCTCCGGCTATGGCAGCTCCTTTGATATTGGCTATCACAGGTTTTGGGAATGAAAAAATAAGTTTAAACAATTCCATCAAACTCTTTGAATCTGCAAGATTTTCTTCATAAGTATTGCCTTGTAATTTTTGTAAATAAGCCAAATCTGCTCCGGCACAAAAAGACTCTCCTGCGCCCTCTAAAATTACAATTTTAACTTTGCTATCTATTTTTACCGACTCAAAGGCGGCTTTCAGACCCTGTACCATTTCATCATTGAGAGCATTTCGTTTTTCAGGACGATTCATGATGAGCCTTGCAACACGGTTATTATATTCAATATGAACCAGATTAGACATAATGGGCAAAATTAAGTCATATTTAAAGTCAGACAGAAAAGAATTTGTGCTTGCTAAGCTATGTAGCAATCAAGACATTCAAACTAAGATTTGGGGTGAACACTCACAAAGCGGTCAATATTGCGGGACATTTCAATTCTGGTAACAAAAGACTTCACAATACGCTCATACAACTCATCTCCAAGAACTTTGTCTTCAACACCGCCATCAATATTGGGGTTATCATTCACCTCAATCACATATACTTTATCACCAATCATTTTCAAATCAACACCATACAAACTATCACCCATCAACGAGGCTGCTTTGAGCGCATTGTTCAATACTTTTGGCGGAACTTCACTGATTGGCACTGTGGCATAATCTCCCTCTTTGTCTTTGGATTTAGAATTCCAATTAAGTATTTGCCAATGATTTTTTGCCATATAATACTTGCATGCATATAAAGGTTGATTATCAAGTACACCAATTCTCCAATCAAAATCGGTAGGCAAAAACTCTTGAACCAATATCAGTTCTGACTTTTCAAATAACTGCTTGAGACTCGACTCCAATTCTTTTCTGTCATTTACCTTCGAAACACCTATTGAGAATGAACCATCAGGGCTTTTGAGTATCAAGGGAAAATCAATCCCCACCAGTTCCTTATCTAATTTACTGTGTTTATTGAGAACAACTGTCTTTGGGGTGTTGATGTTGTTATGCAATAATCTTTCGTAAAGAAAAATCTTATTGGAACATCTCAAAATTGACCATGGGTCATCCATAACTACCAAGCCTTCGGCATAGGCCTTTCTAGAGAAAAGATAAGTATAGTTATTGACATCGGTTGTTTCTCGAATAAATAATGCGTCAAACTCACTCAAGCGATTATAATCTTCTTTGGTAATAAACTCGCAGTAAACGTCACATTCATCCGCAGCATTTTTCATCCTTTTGAGTGCCAGTCTATCGGATGGCGGATGAGTTTCATTCAAGTTAACAAGAATAGCCAAGCAATAAGTATAGTTTTTGAGTTTGGCTATTGAAAATCTTTTTGTTTTAAAATATTCTTTGGCAAAATTCTGTACAATTTCTAAATCATCTGCTTCAATTTCTTTGAGGGACAATGGTTTTAGTTTTTTAATCTGCCATTTGTCGTGCACAAAAGTAAAATGAACCTGAAACAAAGGTGCCTCAAACATCAAATAGAGCTTCTTTGACAATACTTTATAGCAATCATCTTTGGTTTGACCAAAATAGACATTAAAACTATGTACCGGAGCTTTGCATTTAGCCAACTCTTTTTGAATCAGAATATCCAAGTCATCTGCCACTGACCTGATTAAATGTAAATCTCTGAAATCGCGAATAGTAGTCACTGTGGGTATCACACGTTGGTCTCGTGCTGCTGCCAACAATGAAACATAGTAGCCCAAACTCTGATAACGATAATTATTGGATAGGTTGAAAATCCTTGCCTTCTTATCAGCTATATTGTCAATATTGTTGATGTAATCAGCGGTTGACATGATTTCAACTTCTTCGATATCAAGATTCCATTTTTGGGGATTATCAACCACAATTACATTGGTGAGCTTATTATTATCAAAATTATTAGTAAGATTTCTTACTAATTTGAACGCATGTCTTCCCTTAGAATAGTAGTCATTGATTTGTCTCACAAAAACAAAACCGTGATGTTTATACCATTGCAAAAGATTATCATTTTCGGCATCCATTTCCAATGAAATATAATTAACCCCTTTTGAGTTGGCTATATTCACGACTTGTTCAATCATTTTATCACCCACGCCCATACCCTGATATTGAAGTAAAACTCCAATGGAATAAAGCCTCAAGCTATTTTTATGAAAATGAAGAATAATGCTGCCCACAGAAATTCTTTTTTCATTCTGAATAATATCCGCAATCCAAACTTCCTGCGAGGGACTTTTCAAACTCCAATTAATTTGTCTTCTATTGCTTTGCTGAAAAGCAGGGAAAGCTGATTTCTCAATGGATTCAAGAAGGTCGAGTTCATTAGCCTCCGCCCTTCTTATGGAAATGTTCATTTTGGAATTTAATAATTTGAATGGCAATACTAATACATATCAGAATATGCTTTTCTCAGGTGGTTAATATGTTTAAAATTATTTACTGCCTCAAAGATTGCCGAATAACGAGAATATTTTTACTTAAAACCAATTCAAAAAAAAACAATAAATATCATACTACATTTGCACCCGAATGCAAGAGCGAATATTTACCGTTGGAACCTTGAAAGCTGAAGGGCTTTTTTATGCACTTTTTATCATTGCTGCTTTTTTGGGGTTTATCAGTCTTTTTTCTTATGGACTAACCGCTTTGATTATTCTTGGTGCTATACTTTCTATTTCATTTCTTATTCTGAGAAAAAAATTATCGGGAAGATATTATGTAAAGATAAGTGACAAAGGGATTGAGTTTCGTACTTCTATATTTTCAAAACCCGCTTTCCTTTCATGGGATTTGGTTGACAGGGTCAATTTCCATCTCTACGAAATTAACTTCCGTTTGAGAAATACTAATCGAATAATCAATTTTCAAACCAACTATCTTAAAAGCGAAGATGTTGAAATATTTACTGAATTGGTAAAAGAGCAATTCAAAAGAATCAGTGCTTGTGAGCAAATCAAAGCATAAATTCATGTATTTTGACGACATTTATTGTGCTACATTTTATTAATCAATTACTTTTGCCTGAAAAACAGAGGTAATGAAATACACACAACTTGATAGTTCAATATTTGTAGAAAATAGAAAGCGCTTTACAGAGAAACTCAAACCCGGCAGCATCGCCATTATCACTTCCAATTATGAATATTCTTGGAACGGAGATTCAACCCATAAGTTCAAACAAAATTCAGATTTATTTTGGCTAACAGGTATTGACCAAGAGGATTCATTTTTGGTACTTTTCCCTGATTGTCCCATCAATGAATATAAGGAGGCACTTTTTCTTGTTGAAACCAATGAGTCCATTGCAACATGGAATGGACATAAGTACACACAGCAAGAAGCATTTGAAACTTCAGGTATTAAAAATGTTTTTTGGAATGATAACTTTCCTGAGAAACTAAGAGCAGTAATCAATATGGCTGAGTACATTTATCTTTCTCTCAATGAAAACGACCGATACACATACAACTCACCATACAAAGCATTAGATTTTGCTTATAGTCTCAAAAAAATATTTCCTTTACACAAATACGAGCGCGCGGCACCAATTCTTCAGCGTTTGCGTTCCATAAAATCTGAAAAAGAATTAGCAATCATGCGCCATGCAGTTGCAATTCACAAAAAAGCACTATTGCGGGTTTTGAAATTTGTTAAACCGGGTGTTGGTGAATGGGAAATAGAAGCTGAATTGATTCACGAATTTATCAGAAACAGGGGCAATGGTCACTCATTTGCACCCATAGTAGCAAGCGGTCCTTCTGCTTGTGTATTGCATTATATCGAAAACAACAAAGTCTGTCAAGACGGCCATCTGCTTTTGCTTGACACCGGTTGTGATTATGCAAATTACGCCAGCGACATGACACGTTGTATGCCTGTGAACGGACGATTCTCTCCCAGACAGAAACAAGTTTACAATGCTGTTCTAACCGTGATGCGCCAAGCAAGAGAACTACTTAAACCCGGCACTTTTCTCATGGAATATCACAAAGAAGTAGGGCATTTAATGGAAAAACAATTGGTGGACTTAGGATTGTTAACCATGAACGACATCTACAAACAAGACCCTAATAACCCTGCATATAAAAAATATTTTATGCACGGTACTTCTCATTTTCTCGGAATTGACGTTCACGATGTAGGAATGCGTTATGAACCTATGCAAGCCGGTATGACTTTTAGTTGTGAACCGGGTATATATATCAAAGAAGAAGGGATTGGAGTACGGATAGAAAACGAAATTCTGATCGGAAAAGAGCATTTTACCGATTTGATGGATGAGGTTCAAATGCCTATTGAAGCAGAGGAAATTGAGGCTTTGATGAACTAATACAAGAGTTGATTTCAGGCCTTTTATTGCTGCCGAATTAAAACAAAAAATAATTCGTAATTTTATCTATATTTGCGCGTTTTATAAGAAATGCCATTGCGCCTTATTCTAAATAGATATTTCCTTTTCATTTTTGGCTTGTCAACTATTGTATTTGCAGGCTGTTCAGCCAATAATAAAATTGCAAAATCAGGTACTCCCGATGAAAAATTTGAATTGGCAAAAATCTATTATAAGAAAGGTTCCTATGAAAAAGCTCTTCCAATTTTCCAAGATTTGATGGGCAAATATAGAGAGTCAAACAAGGTAGAAGAAATTTATTACTACATTGCCTACTGTTTCTATGGATTAGGCGATTACGAGACCGCTGCAAGCCATTTCTACAATTTCACAGAATCTTTTTATAACAGCAGCAAGACAGAAGAATGTTTCTTTATGTATTGCACTTGCCTTTACAACGCTTCTGACCCGACCTATTTAGACCAAAGTCTGACAAAAAGAGCAATAGAAAATCTTCAATTGTTCCTCAACCTATTTCCTAATAGTAACTATCAAGATGATGCAAATAAATACATAGATAACCTTAGAAGGAAGTTAAAATTGAAAGCATTTAATAATGCTTTATTGTACTACAAGATGGAAGACTATAAAGCTGCAATAGTAACGCTTACGCTTTGCCTTGAGACCTACCCGGATATTGAAGAAAAGGAGGAAATCGAATTTCTCATTTTTAAAAGCGCATACAAATATGCAAGTCTAAGTGTAAGGGAGAAACAGATTGAGAGATACAATGATGCACTAAAGTATTATGAAGAATATGTTTCTGATTTTCCAAACAACAACAGCGTTTTTTATAAAGAAGCAAGAGAAATTAGAGATAAAATAAACGACAATATAATTAAACTAACTAAAAATAACATTATAAAATGAGCCTATCAGAAATCCAAAAAAAGTCAAGAGAAAATGCCGAAGCATGGGATATTCGCCAGTTGGATAAAGACACAAAGAATATCTATAAAACTCTTGCAATAGTATCTAAGAGATCGAATCAATTAACGGTTCAGATTAAGGAGGAATTAACAAAGAAATTAGAAGATTTTGCTTCTGATCACGACAATTTGGAAGAGATATTTGAAAACAGAGAACAAATAGAAATCTCTACCTATTATGAGAAGTTACCCAAACCAACACTAATGGCTTTGGAGGAATTTGTAGAAGACAAAATTTACTACAGAGAACCCGATAACAACCCTAATGCACATTAAGGGGAAGCACATATTATTAGGAATCACCTCAAGTATAGCCGCCTACAAAGCGGCTTTTCTCGTTAGAGAACTCATCAAATCCGGTGCAGAAGTTCAGGTTATTATGACCAAAGATGCAACCGCATTTATTACTCCTCTAACACTTTCAACCTTATCAAAACGGCCGGTTTATATTGATTTTTTCAAACCTGAGACCGGAGAATGGAACAATCATGTTGAATTGGGTAGCTGGGCAGATATCATGCTGATTGCTCCCGCAACTGCCAACACAATTGCAAAAATGGCAAACGGATACTGTGACAATCTCCTGCTGGCAACCTATTTGTCAGCAAAATGTCCTGTTTTTTTCGCTCCTGCAATGGACTTGGATATGTATGCACATCCGACAACCAAAACCAATATTCAAAAGTTAAGCGATAATGGGAATATACTTATTCCTGCCGGAAAAGGAGAACTAGCGAGTGGTTTAGACGGAGAAGGAAGATTAGCAGAAATACCTGAAATATTACAAATCATTGATAACCACTTTAACCCTAAACTCAAAGGAAAAAGGATTTTGATTACAGCCGGCCCCACTTACGAGAAAATCGACCCTGTTCGTTTTATTGGGAATTTCTCAAGCGGCAAAATGGGATTTGCATTAGCCAAAGCCTTTGCAGAGCAAGGGGCTAACGTTCATTTGGTTTCGGGAGTTACCAATCAAACAGCAAACCACCCTAAAATAAAAGTACATTCCATTGTCTCAGCAGATGAAATGTTTGATAAATGTATGGAATTTTTGCCAAAATCAGATTACATCATAATGTCTGCTGCCGTAGCTGATTTTAAACCAAAATCAACTGCTAAGAATAAAATTAAAAAAGAAAAGAATGACCTTAAATCAATAGAGCTAATTCCGAATAAGGATATTCTCTTTGAAATGGGTAAAAAGAAGTCAAAAAAGCAAGTTCTTGTAGGGTTTGCATTGGAAGACAAGAATGAAGTTCTAAATGCAAAAACAAAGATAGAAAAGAAGAATCTCGATTATATCGTACTGAATTCATTGAATGACAAAGGAGCGGGATTTGGCACAGATACCAACAAAGTTACCCTTATAGACAAAAAATTAAAAATGATAGAGTTACCTTTGGCAAGTAAAACTGAAATTGCAAAACAACTCGTTGAACTAATTACAAAATGAAAAATTTTATTAAAAGCACAATCATCCTTTTGCTAATGGGAAGCCCTATTGTATCTCAAGCTCAGGACATGAATTTTAATGTGAATATAATCACCACACAAGTTCAACTGAGCGATAAGAGCATTTTCACAAGTCTTCAGAACTCCGTTATTCAATTTCTCAATGGTAGGAAATGGAGCAAAGACCGTTTTCTGCAACAAGAAAGAATCGCAGTAAATATGATTATAGAAGTAACATCTTATGATCCCGGTTCTAATGCCATAATTGCAAACTTTCAAATTCAAAGTTTAAGACCCGTTTACAAATCAGGTTATACAACCATGCTGACCAATTTCAGAGATGAAGGTGTAGCATTTACATACCAAGCATTTCAATCAATGGATTTTCAAGAGAATAATAATGTATATAATCTTACAGGAGTCCTTGCTTATTATGCTTATATAATCATGGGAATAGACTATGATAGTTTTGGAGAGTTTGCAGGAACTCCTTATTATCAACAAGCAAAAGGAATTTTGGATGCCTCTCAAAACATTCAAGGATGGAGACCTAATGACGGTCAGCGCGATAAAAACAGATACTATCTGCTTGACAATCTTCTGAGCGACCGTTTCAAACCACTGAGAAGCACTATTTATCAATATCACAGGAAAGGACTTGATATGATGTACAAAGATGTATCAGAGGGAAGAAAGGCAATAGAAGAGTCTTTAAAAAATATTGAAAATTTATGTAGAACCCAACCAAACTCAATGATGGTACGTAATTTCTTCTTGGTTAAACACCTCGAACTCATTGAAATTTACAAAGAAGCAACAGTTGCCGAAAAAAACAGAATCATAGAAATGCTCAAGAAGATGGATGTTGCCAATGCCGGTGATTACGACAAAATCAGGCAATCATGATACAATCAAATGGCTTTGACTCAATTCATTTCTTAGATTCTATTTCTGATATAACCTCATTTGTTCAGAAACAAGCAAGTTCGCAGATTGTTTTTTTATGTGACAGCAACACATACCTGCATTGCTATCTTCCCTATTTCAAAGAATTAAACCATCCGGTTATTACAATTCCAAATGGTGATAATCACAAAAATTTCGAACAGTTTGTTTATATAAGCGAATCACTTTTAAAATTGCATGCTGACAGAGACTCATTGATTATTAACCTCGGGGGAGGAATGATTTGTGATCTTGGCGGATTTGTTGCCTCGGTTTACAAACGTGGGATACGTTTTATCAATATACCCACGACTACGTTGGCTATGGCTGATGCTGCTTACGGAGGAAAAACAGCTATTAATTTAGGATTGGTTAAAAACCTCTTGGGAACTTTCCAAAACGCTGAATCTATTTGTATTGCAACAGAGTTTATCAAAACATTACCCAAAAGAGAACAAATATCAGGCTTAGCAGAGATTGTTAAAATGATGCTCCTGTTCGATTCTGATAATTGGCTTGAAATTGCTTTACACCCAACGCTACCGGATGCAAAGAGTCCGGAATTGATGCGTTATATACACTCTTCTCTAAAAGCAAAAGATCAAGTTGTGAGCAAAGACCCGAACGAATCCGGGATACGTAAATCTCTCAACTATGGTCATAGCATAGGACACGCTATTGAAGCCGTTTATAATGCAGAAGCGGATATCCTTTTGCACGGTGAGGCTATCTTTTGGGGCATGCAATTAGAGAATCTGATTGCGGAGCATATCGGTATGATGGACAAAGAAGATAGAATCAAAATCAATAAAATTTTATCTCAATTTCACCCTTTGCCTAATAAAATCAAGGATATTGATATTGTTTTGGAAAGCTTGCACAATGACAAAAAAAACAAAGAAGGCAAGTTCATTATGACCCTGCTAAAAAAACCACAAGAATTCATACTCAACGCTGAAGTTTCGTTTGAGGTTGTTTCCTATATACTTAAGAACTACCACAATTTATGAGTAGTATAGTTTTCCGGTACAACAAGGCAGACGGACTGAATATCAACATTGATATCCCTTTATCCAAGAGCATTTACAATCGTTTGCTCGTTTTAAAAAAACTTTATTTCCCCAATCTTATACTCAAAACCGAACCGGATTCCAATGACAGCCGTTTGATGGAAAGACTTCTATCTCAAGATTATAACAATACAATATTGGATGCAGAAGATGCCGGAACGGTTTTCAGGTTTATGACAGCAGTTCTTGCCTCCACTGATTCAGATTGCATATTAAGTGGGAGCAACAGAATGAAAGAACGCCCTGTGGGTGGCTTGGTCACAATGCTAAGAAAAACCGGAGCCTCAATAAACTATATGGGAAAAGAGGGTTTTCCTCCTATAAAAATAATAGGGAAAGTAAAGGAAGGAGGTATCACCATCGACTCCGATGACATCCAAAGCAGCCAATTTTATTCTGCTATGGCTATGGTGGCACCAAGTTTTAGAAAAGGATTAACACTGGTAGTTCCTCAGCAATTAGGTTCTTATTCATATTGGGAAATCACCCTACAATGTATGAAACAACTCAATATTCCATGGGAGATTCAGGGTGAACAACATTACTTTTTCCCGCACTTTGAATCAGAAAGCACCTTCAAACATCTCGAAGTAGAGAAAGATTGGAGTGCAGCTTCTTTTTTCATACTCCTCCCCTTGTTGTTTGACAAATTAACCATCAGTCTGAGGGGGCTAAGATTAAACAGTATCCAAGGAGATGCAAAATTTTTTACTCATAATGCATCAGCACTTGGGCTGGAGTTCAGCCAAACACAATTTGGGGTCACCGTGACGAATAACAAGCAAGGAGTCAGAATTTCCCAATTAGATTTTACGGATTCACCGGATTTGAGTTTGAATTTCATTGCGGTTTTAGCTTTACTGAAAAAGAAATTTAGCTTTAGTGGCCTGGAATCACTTGCTCTCAAAGAGAGTAACCGAACATTGGCACTTCAAAATGAACTTAAAAAAGCAAACATCTCTTTCGCTTGTAAAGGAAATCTATGGGAGCTTGACTCAAGTCAAATGGCAATTCCGGAATTTATTGAGTTTGATACCTATAAGGACCACAGAATTGCAATGGCTCTGAGTTATTTTGGCTTTTTTACTCAAATAAAAATAAATGAGTCTGAGGTTGTCAGTAAATCATTTCCCGATTTCTTTAAAGAGCTATCTAAGTTCGGAATAAAAACATCAAAATAAAGACATTTTGTCTTAATAGCCCTTAGACAGTAGCCATATTGTCTCATTTTTCGTTTTGGAATAATATTCGATTTTAATGCTTTCAGAAAAACAACTAATAATTTTAAAGTTATGGCACTCATTAAATTTAACAACCGCGATTTGTTCCCAACTTTTGATAATGTTTGGGACGACTTTTTCAGCAATGACTTTTTTAATAAAGGAGTCAAATTGGGCACTACAATTCCTGCTGTGAATGTAAAAGAAACAGACAGGGAGTACAAATTGGATGTAGCAATCCCGGGTTTGAAAAAAGATGATTTTAAAGTTCATGTAGAAAATGGAATATTAACCATTTCATCAGAAAACAAACAAGAGAAAGAAGAGAAAAACGGAGAAGAAGTTACACGCAGAGAGTTTAGTTATTCATCATTTAGCAGAAGTTTTTCATTACCTGAAAACGCTGATGAGAACAATGTAAACGCAAGCTATGAAGACGGGATTTTAAAAATTGATGTTCTGAAAAAGGTACCCGCCCCAGTTCATGGTAAGCGCACAATCGAAATCAAGTAATTGGTTTTTCATATAGTTTATTTGAGAAAGGTTCAGTGAAAACTGAGCCTTTTTCATTTTAACAAAAAAGCACATCCGGGGTGGATGTGCTTTTTCACACAAAGCATCACTGATTATATTAATAGAAGTTGTAAGTATAGCTCCCTTGACAGTTAGCCCCATCAAACTTCCATTCGGTTGTTTTTCCAACTGATATACCATACAAGGTAGTATACCCGGATCCTGTATTAACATAGGCTTCGCTCCAAGCACCCAAAGTTCCTTTCCAAACCCCATCAACATAGATATCAATGCTATAATCCGTGTAGTTAGAAAGATAAATACGACATGTTGAAGAACCGGAGCCACGTGAAGTGGCAGCATTATCAGTAGTTGGGCGATCTACTTTAATGTTTGGGTTTGAACCTCTGGTTGGTGTAACTTTTGTCTGATGTAAATCAATCTTTGTTTTAGGTGCAGTTTGGGCATTTGCAGACAGAGAAAGAGTTGTAGTTAGCATAATGGCAGCTACATACAGCATGGTTTTTTTAATCATTTTCATAGTATTTTATTTTTTAAATATACAGAGACAAACTTAATCTGTTTTTTAAACAACCCAACTTCTTATTAAAAAAAAATTACATCCATAAACATAGCATAAATATCATGCAACAAAATTCAATGAGAATTGCTCTAAAATAAAATATTGTAAGAACAAAATTCCTAAATACAATTTAATATAAGTTTGTATCACACAAAATTGTTTGTTGAAGAATGAAAAGAAAGCTATTCATATTCATATTTCTAATTCTTCCACTCCACTTATTTGCACAGCAAATACCCCAACAGAAGCCAAACAAGACCATCAATGGACAGAAGGAAGGAGAATGGGTGCTCTGGTATGATGAGGAATTTAATCCGACCAATCTAATTGTTGAAGTTCAATACTATCGAAAGATTACTTTTAATGCAGGTAAACCGGTCGGGAAAGTATATGATTACTACAAGAGTGGCAAGTTGCAATGGGAAGGATATTTGCTTGATATAGACCCTGACGTAATGGATGGTTTTGCTATTTCTTATTATGAAAACGGGAATATTCAAGTAAAATGCAGTTTTCACAATGACCAGTTTGAAGGTGACTACGAATCTTATTATGAAAACGGTCAACTTGAACGCAAAGTAACATACAAAAACAACAAAGAAGAAGGAAAGACATTGCTATACTATGATAATGGCAATTTACAAGTTGAAGGCTTTTACAAAGCAGGTGAAAGAGCCGGTGAATGGATTTGGTATAAACAGAACGGAAAAATTGAGAACAAAGCAAATTATACTCTCAACAAAGAGGATACAGAGTGGACTAAGATGAATAACAAGCTAATGGATTTATATGAAGATGAAAAGTATCAAGAAGCATTGGGAGTGGGAAATAATTTATTATTATTTACAAAGAAAAAATTCGGGATTAACCATCAGTATTATGGTATTGTATTAAACAATATTGCAGGAATCTATGAACAATTGGGCAAATACGAAAAAGCACTACCCTTGTATATTGAGGCACTTGATATTACATCAAAAACCGCAGGGAAAGAGCATCCGGACTATGGGACTCGATTAAATAATCTTGCTAACCTCTATGAAAGCATGGGGCAGTACGACAAAGCATTACCACTCTTCCTTGAGGCTTTAGAGCATGCAAAAAAATATTTGGACAAGAATGACCCAAGTTATGGAATTCGACTGAGCAACCTTGCAGTACTTTATAACAAAATGGGACTTTATGATAAGGCACTCCCTCTCTATCAAGAAGCTTTAGAGAGTACTAAATCTGCCTTAGGAAAAGATCACCCATCTTATGGAATCCGTTTAAATAACTTAGGAACATTTTATTTAGATATTGGCTTATATGAAAAAGCTCTGCCATTGTTAATTGAATCTGCTGAAATAACAAAAAAGAACTTAGGAACTAATAATTCCAGTTATGCAGCCAATATGAACAATCTTGCTATGTTGTATGAAAAAATGGGGCAATACAACAACGCACTTTCATATTATCAGCAAGCAATTGACATTTCACTAAACACCTTAGGTAAAAGTCACCCAATCTATGGAACTTACTTGGACAACCTTGCCGGATTATATAAGAATTTGGGACAAAATGAGAATGCTATCTCACTGTATAATGAAGCAATAGAAATCAAAAGGAACAGCATCGGCAAAGACCATCCTGACTATGCATCAAGTTTAAACAACCTTGCTGATTTATATACCAATATGGGAAGGCAAACTGAAGCACTGCCTATGTTTGAAGAATCTTTGGCTATTTTCAAAAAAACACTTGGCAAAAACCACCCTGACTATGCTTCCGCACTGAATAATATTGCCGGAGTATATAGAGATATGGGAGAATATGAAAAAGCATTAGCATTATATAAAGAGTCATTGATTAACTCCCAAAAAAACTTTGGCAAACGACATTTAGAATCTGCTCAGACAATGGGGAACATAGCAATTATATATGAGAAATTAGGACAGAACGACAAAGCCTTAGAACTCTATCAAGAGGTTTTTGACATATATAAAACAACATACGGAGTTGAGCATCCGAGCTATGGACTCAGTCTCAATAATTTGGCAGGCATGTGTCATACTATGGGACAGGATGAAAAAGCCTTTAGCCTATATCAACAAGGGTTTGCAAATTTAAAATCACAGATAAACAGCAATTTCAGCTTCCTTTCAGAAAAGGAAAAAGAAAACTTTATTCAAACACTCAATTTCAATTTTGAGATTTACGAGAATTTCTGCACAGATTATTATCAAACCAATCCTCAGGTTGCAGCCATTTCTTATGACATTGAACTCCTATCTAAGGGCTTGATTCTCGTATCTACTCTACAAATGAGGCAATCCATAGAAAATAATTCAAACCCTGAAGTATCTAAAATTTATGATACATGGCTTACAAAGAAGGCTCAGCTTTCAGAACAATATTCATTACCGATTACAGAAAGAAACTCTCAATTAGCACAATGGGAGAAAGAAGCAGAACTTATGGAAAAAAGGTTGCTTCAGTATTCCAAGGAGTTCGGGAATGTAAATCAAATCGGAAAAACCAATTGGAAAGATGTTCAAAATAAACTTCAACCCAACGAGGTAGCAATTGAGTTTGCAAGTTTCCAAAAATACAATGGAAGCGCTTGGCAAGATTCAACTCAATATATTGCACTCATCATCAGAAAAGAGGACAAACAGCCTCTACTTATTCCTTTATTTTATCAAAACCAATTTGATCAAGTTATTGAGGGTTCCGGTATTGGTATTAACAGAGTTAACAATCTTTACAGAGGCTCAATTGCAAGTTCTAGTTCACAAATTGATTTAACTAAGCTCTATGATTTGGTTTGGAAACCCATAGAAAAATACCTCAAAGATGGTGAGACTATTTATTTTGCACCTGCAGGAACACTCAATCAGATTGCGTTTGCTGCTATTGTTACTCCTGACCAAAAATATCTCTCTGATAAATATACTTTAAAACAACTCAGCACAACTGCACAGATATTAAGTAATCATAATGTTTTACAGTTGAATAATTTGGCTTTGTTTGGAGGTATAAATTATGATGCATCATCAGACGCAATGCTTTCTGTAGCGCGCGGAATTAAAGAGAATAACGACATAGCTTCACGTTCATTTTCAAGCAGTTCCGGCACAAGAGGAGAAACATGGGATTACTTACAAGGCACACTCACAGAGGTTCAAAATATTAAAGGAATAGCAGAAAAGAAGAACATCAACATTAGATATTTTGTAGGAACCCAAGCTTTAGAAGAACAATTTAAGGCAATGAGCGGAAAAAATGCTCCTTCTATAATCCATATAGCCACTCACGGTTTTTTCTTTCCCGACCCGGCAAAAAACAAAGATAAGCTTCAAGGCAGCAGAGGCATTATTACAGAAGAGAATCAATATAAAATATCTGAAGACCCGCTCAACCGTTCCGGTTTGCTCTTTGCAGGAGCTAATCATGCTTGGAAAGGAGAAAAAACAACCAAAGGTTTGGATGATGGTATTCTCACATCTTATGAAGCTTCCAATATTTCACTACCCAATACACAACTTGTTGTTTTATCCGCTTGCGAAACAGGTTTGGGCGACATCAAGGGCAGTGAAGGTGTCTATGGATTGCAACGTTCCTTTAAAATTGCCGGAGCAAAATACCTATTGATGAGTCTATGGCAAGTACCTGACAAGGAAACTGCGGAGTTTATGCAGTATTTTTACGGGAAATTATTTGCGATTAACAATATTGAAGAGAGTTTTGCTTTAACTCAAAAATACATGAAAGCAAAATATCCGAATGAACCTTACAAATGGGCAGCTTTTGTGTTGGTGAGGTAGTAAATCAGTACCACAACATCGTTTGAAAGATATCATCTTTTTCACCAAAATATTGGTTATATGTTTTGGGAGTATTGTTATAATCATTTTCAGAAACAAAAACATATTCAACCCCTCCTCTCATTCCATAGATACGAAGCAAAGTTCCTAAATCCGCCAAAGTGGTAATACGCCACAGATCTTTAGAAGAAGAACCTCCACTTGTCAAATAATACCCTACTGCCGAATTTCCCAAGCGAGTTTTATCTTCAAAATACACTTTCACTTGAGGAGAATTCAAATCCACCCTGAAATTGGGTATTTTTTGCAAAACCATACTTGCTAATTTTTCCAAATGAACTGTTGTCAACTCAGTTGACTTAACACTTGCATCTAAATAAGCACCTTTGTTATACATACGTAATTTGACAATTTCACCGGGTTTAATTTTCTCAAATTCTCCTAAAGTTTCTTCAAGATTTCTAACCTCTACTCCATTGACTCCGGCTATTGTCCAACCAATGTATGTACTTAATTTTATCGCAGCATCAGTGCCGGGAGTAAGTTGAGAAATTATCGGAAGTTCATCAATCTGACTACTCAAACCCCAGCCATTTTTGGTTTTGCCCATTCTCCATCTTTGTTTGAGTTCAATCCCTAAATATGCTCTAACAGGTTTTCCTTTTTGAATAATATCATCCACCAATTTCATTGCTAAAGTAGATTCTAAAGCAAAATTTATTTGTTGCATCTGAAATGAAGTACCGTCAGGTGCATCTGCAAAAGCAATCTGTGAATTAATCCCTACCACCAGTCCTTCCTCATTAATCAAAGGCCCGCCACTATTTCCCCAAATAAGAGTGGCTGTTGTTTGAATAAAACCGTATTTCCCTGTCGTGCCTCCTCTAACTCTATTAACTGCACTCACAATACCATCAGTAACAGTATATGGATATTCACCCAATGGATTTCCTATTGCATACACTTTCGTTGCGATTGCCGGCAATACAGGAGAAAAAGACAATGTCTGAAGTTCCGCTCCCGGCTTATCTACAAATTCAAGAACAGCCAAATCATAGAAAGAATCTCCTCCCAACACTTTAACCTCATACTTCTTTCTTGTAAAAGTATAAATATAAATACTTCCATCTTCATCGGAAGCATCCTCTACTACATGTGCATTGGTAATAATATATTTCTTCCCATTTTTTTCTATTATAAAACCGGAGCCGGTGGAAACCGCATCGGATAGTTCTAAAGACTTCTGATATGCTTCCTCTGATATTTTACCGCGAAATCCCATCAATGCTTTGCCGGCTGTCATTACTTTCTCAACTGTAACCGTAACAACAGCACTGAGTGCATTCTCTATTTTATTTGTTGGTGTTTGTGCATAAACAGTGCTTGAGTAAAAAAATACAACACCTGCAAGCAAAGAAGTTACTATATTCTTCATGGTGAATGAAAATTGAATTGACAAAAATAATATTTAATCCTCTATAAAACCTCGAATGTAAAACTCAATTAGAAATCCAATGTTGTCGCTGTTGGTGGCAATTAAGTATTTATAATACAACTTCAATAAATCTCTGAAACACCACTATATCAATGATAAAAGCATATCAATCTTGTCATAATTTGTTTTTGTTTTCATCCAAAACAAACATCATGTTCAATTAAAAAAAAATTTGATTTAGATTTGTGGCACTATTTACCACTCGAGGAGAAATAATCAAAACTAAAATGAGAAAAATAAGTATCCTCATATTGCTAATATTTTATTGTGGAATAGGCGCTTTTGCCAAAAAATATGCACTGATTATTGCCATTGGTGATTATCCAACTGAGACACAATGGGGCAAAATCAGTTCGTCCAATGACGTACCTTTGATTAAAGACGCATTGTTAAGCCAAGGATTTTCACAAAATGATATCACAATCATTCTGGATAGTGCAGCTACAAAAAAGGGAATTATAAATGCCCTCACTAATCTTCAGGCAAAAATTAAAAAAGGGGATATTGTAGTTATTCATTATTCCGGTCATGGGCAACAGATTTTTGATGACAATGGAGATGAAGCAGACGGCTTGGATGAAGCGCTTGTACCCTATGATGCTTGTGCTGTGTATAACGACAAATATCAAGGACAAAATCATATAAGAGATGACGAATTAGGTAATATAATGGCTAACCTTAGGAACAAATTAGGCAAAACCGGGCAGTTGCTTTTTATCCTTGACAGTTGTCATTCAGGCTCAATGTCAAGAGGTCAAAAAGCCAGAGGTGGCAGGGGTGCTTTGGTTCCTCCTGACTGGAGTGTTACTGATTCAAAAAAGGAGAACGGGATTAGTGGAATTATTGAAAATGTAAAAATCAATCCGGATGCAGCTCCTTTTGTTATGATTTCAGGAGCATCTGCTGAAGAATTAAACTACGAATATAAAGGCTGTGGCTCACTAAGCTATTCATTCTCACAAGCCATGGCTCATTTAGGTAAAGATGCAACATACAGACAATTATTTGCAAAAGTTCTTGCTCAAATGCAAGTTGTAGCTCCTTTCCAAAATCCTGTGATTGAAGGCGATATTGACTTTGAGATTTTTAGTGGAAATTACAGTCCGCAAAAACTTTATTTCAATGTGAAGAAAATTGAAAACTTCAACTCACTCATCATTCCTGCCGGGAAATTACACGGATTGTTTGAAGGAACAGAGGTTATTGTAATGCCTGCCGGGTCTGCTAAACCTGACTCTACAAAAGCATTTGCAAAAGGAACCATTAGCACTGCCGAATATACAGAATCGGTTGTCACACTAAACAATGATATTACATCACAACTTGAAAAAGATCTATGGGTTTTTGTAACCAAGCCCACATACGATGACATGTTTATTAAGGTTTACTTTGATTTATCAGTAAAAAATCAACAAATTATTGATGGAGTAGAGAATTATTTGAATCAAAACCATTTAGGAGAAATCGTACAAGACCAAATGGAATCAGATATTACCATTATTTTTAACAAAGGAACATATAATATAGCCGTAACAAGTGACTTGCAAACCATAAATAACACTATAGTAACAAGAGGAGAATCTGAAATTAATATTCTGAGCAAGAAGATTTTCGAGTTTGCCCAAGGGCAATATTTAAAAAACTTACAGCTCAACAATCAAAACTATGAATTTTCATTTCGCTTGGTTCCGATAAATTCTGAAAACTACCAAAACAATTCTCCTGACCAGGTATTAAAAGTAATTCCGGGCAAAGACCAAATGTGGTTAGAGGTGACAAACAAAAGCAGCTATCCATTATATATCAGCATTGTTGAAATTAATAGCAAAGGAGAAATAGCCTCATTCTTCCCTCACCAAAATTGCCAATTGAATAATCAAGAAAGGATGATTCCCGCCAACAAGACTTATGTTTTTAAGCGTTGTGTATATTCATTTAGCGAGCCCTATGAGAAGTTGACTTTAAAAGGTTTTGCATCCCCATTTCCTTTGGACTTACAGCCAACAGTAGAAAGCGGGGGCACTAATTCCCGAGGCGCAAACGCCAACCCATTAGAAAATTTAATCAAAAATACCTTTCAAACTTCTAGAGGTGCTTCAGCCAGGCAGAGTTCCTATGGTACGGATGGTTATAGCACAGAATTTATTTATGAAATAATAAAGAAGTAACAAGTTGTATTTAGTACAGAATGAACCAATTCAATCCGTATTTTTGCGCTTGAGATGGCATCCAATAGTTTAGGAAATCTATTCAAAATAATATCCTTTGGAGAATCACACGGCTCGGGTATTGGTGTAGTAATTGACGGGCTTCCGGCAAATATTGAAATTGACCTTGAGCAAATTCAAAAAAAATTAGATGAGCGAAAACCGGGTAGCTCAGATATTGTTAGTCCAAGAAAAGAAACAGATCAATTTGAGATTTTATCCGGTCTTTATGAAGGAAAATCAACCGGTTCTCCCCTATCAATCTGGATTCCCAACACAGACCAGAAACCTCAGGATTATGACAAACTAAAAAACGTATTTCGTCCATCACATGCTGATTTTACTTATTTAAAAAAATATGGTATTCGAGACCACAGAGGGGGCGGACGTTCTTCTGCAAGAATAACCGCTGGATGGGTTGCAGCAGGTGCCATTGCAGAACAGTTACTCAAGAATAGTGGTATAGAAGTTATTAGCTATGTCAGTCAAATCTACACTCACAAAATTCCCGACAACCTTAGTATAGAACAATTAAGAGAAAGCAAAAACCCATTGCGTTGCCCTCATGCTGATACAGCAATGTCAATTCAACAAAGTATAGAACAAGCTATAAAAGACAAGGATAGTTTGGGAGGCATTGTATCTACTCAAATTCTAAATTGCCCTATTGGTTTGGGAGAGCCTGTTTTTGAAAAATTTCAAGCAAAAATCGGCCAAGCAATTTTTTCTCTCAATGCAGTTAAAGGCTTACAATTCGGAGGAGGATTTGAAATGAGCACAAAAAAAGGTTCAGAAGTGAACGATGAATGGCAAACGGTTGATTCTCAATTCAAAACAAAAACCAATTTTTCAGGTGGGTTACAAGGTGGAATAAGTAATGGTATGCCTATCATATTTGACGTTGCATTTAAACCGGTTTCTACCATAGGTAAACCACAACAAACACTTGACACAGCAGGGAATACCATTACATTAACAGCAAGCGGGCGGCATGATCCATGTGTTGTACCCAGAGCAGTACCAATAGTTTCTGCATTAACATGGTTGGTTTTGGCTGACTTATGGTTGATGGGAAATATTAAACCTAACTGAGATTGAAAGCCAATATTGTGGCTTTGATGATTATAAATAGCGAACCTTATTCTCTATCGTTAATAATTCAATCGAATGTATGCGCTATTTTATTCTAATTTCGTCCCATGCAAATCCTTAAGGATGTTTCTCTGAAACCTTATCAAACATTTGGATTAGAAGTCAAATCAAAAGCATTGGCGATTGTCAATACAAAAAATGAATTTATTGAAGTTTGGAATCATCCTGAATTCAAAAATATTCAAAAGTTGATTTTAGGCGGAGGCAGCAATGTGCTCTTTACATCTGACTATGAAGGGCTTGTTATTATCAACAAAATCCAGGGAAGAGAAAAAATAAAAGAAACTGACGAACATGTTTGGGTTAAATTTAAGTCGGGTGAGATTTGGCATGAGAGTGTTTTGTGGATGTTGGAACAAGGGTGGTCCGGAGTCGAAAACTTATCTCTTATTCCGGGTACGGTTGGCGCTGCACCCATGCAAAATATAGGAGCTTATGGAGTAGAACTAAAAGAAGTATTCGACTCATTAGAGGCAATAGAATTATCCACCGGAAACATTGTTTCTTTCACAGCCCATGAATGTAATTTTGGATATAGAGAAAGCATCTTTAAAAACACATACAAAAACAAGTATTTTATCTATTCAGTTACTTTAAAGTTAAATAAAAAAGCTGTGTTTCATACAGAATACGGAGATATCAAGGCAATGCTCAGCGAAATGAATGTATCATCAGAAACACTCAATCCACAAAAAATAAGTGAAGCGGTTATTCGTATTCGTCAAAGCAAACTACCCAATCCCAAAGAACTTGGTAATTCCGGAAGTTTTTTTAAAAATCCTGTTATTCCAAACCAACAATTTGAAAAATTACAAAAAAAATATCCTGACCTAAAAGGCTACCCTGCGGGTGAAGGCTTAACCAAAGTAGCAGCAGGATGGCTCATAGAAAAAACCGGTTGGAAAGGCAAACGTATGGGAAATTGCGGAAGTCATGCAAAACAGTCCTTAGTACTGGTAAACTATGGTGGGGCCAAAGGAAATGAGATATATGAATTAGCACTTCAAATTAAAAAATCCGTCTTTGACACTTTTGGAATTGAGATTATCCCCGAGGTAAATATTATCTGAGTAATGGACTTCAAGGAAATTAAAAAAAGAATTCTATATGAGGACAACCATGTACTCATTTTTAACAAGCCTTCGGGATTACCTGTTCAAGGCGATAAGACAGGAGATGCAAGTGTATTAGATGTAATCAAAGGATTCATAAAAGAACGAGATGCAAAACCCGGCAATGTTTATTTGGGACTTGTTCATCGTCTTGACAGACCGGTTTCCGGGATTGTTATTCTTGCAAAAACGGGGAAAGCTTTGAGCAGGCTCACCGAGATGTTTAGAGACAGAAAAGTAAGGAAAGTTTATCATGCAATTGTAAATGGCATCCCTGCACAAGACTCCGCAACTCTAACGCATTATCACAGAAAAGATGGTGAAAAAAGAATTGCCATACTAAGCAATACCCCAAAATCAAATTCCAAACCGGCAGTTTTGCATTATAAAATGTTGAAACACTTTAATGGCAACAGCCTTTTAGAAGTTGAATTAGAAACAGGTCGTTTTCATCAAATCAGAGCACAGCTCTTTAAGAATGGGAATTATATTATCGGTGATCTAAAATACGGTGCTAAAAAGCCCAATCAAGATAAATCAGTTTGTCTTCACGCCTTTAGGGTCGAGTTTGAACATCCTGTTACCAAGGAAAAAATTATGGTTAAAACTCCTTATCCCAAAAATCAATTTTGGGAACACTTCAGATAGATTGGAGTGACTCAATTCTGATTATTAATAAAGACTGAAATTATCTCAAGAGTGTAACTGTACCTCTGAACTCTCGTGTTCCACCTAACTGATTTACAACTTTGATATAATAGATAAAAACATCACTTGGTAATTCAGCGCCTAAGAAGGTCCCATCCCATCCTTTTGTTGGGTCAGTTGTGTGGAAAACTACTGCACCCCATTTATTATATATAACCATGTTAAAATCTTTCACATGTTCGGTGTTTACTTTAAAAGTGTTATTACTCTCAGGACCGACACCATCAGGGCTAAATGCATTAGGAATATACAAATCCAACGGTGGAGAAATATAAAGAAGGCTCTTTGTCTCAGCAGAACACCCAAATTCGTTCTTGACAAATAAATTAATTGGAATTTCTCCACTTTCTGTCTGAATCCTATGCGTTAAACTACTTACATTTTCATAAACAACACCCTCGATTGTCCATGTTCTTTCAATCTTTTGACTCAGATAATTCCCTTTATCGCTTATTGATACAAATCGCATATCAACAGGCACATATTGAGTTGGTGTAACGTATATAATAGGTTCCGGAACAGGATTAATTACTATCGGATTAATTAATTCAACCTCATTTTTGCAAACGTTATTTGATAATTTAGCACTAAATATATATGACCCGCTCTTGATATCCTTAACCTGGAAAACACCTTTACTATTATTTGATTCACCAACTTTCAACCAATTCAAATACCAATCAATAGTATTTGTATTCTCAGAGAAGTATTCAATAGTTATATCTTTATCATTCTCACAAAACTCAGTTTCTGAAGTATTGACATATATTGAAGGGAGTCTTTCAAAATTAATACTATCGTAATCAAAAACATCCGGGCATAAATCGCTTTCTGTAACTAAGCTCACTCTGTGAACTCCTCCTAAACTATCAGGAAGTAACCGAAAATTGGGATGAAGGACACCTTTGCTAACTTCTATGTTATATCTGAAATTTGGAGGGTAATTTTGACTATTAGACAAACTATTTACTTCGATAGCAACATACTGATTTATACAAGCTTCTTTTGTAATTGGATTCTTTGCACTATCAGTAAATATGAGATCAAAAGAAGGCGCATCATAGACATGAATTAATAAAGTATCAGTTGAGGAACACCCTAAAATTGGTTCCTGAACATAATAAATCAACTGATAATCTTGTCCAGCAACGACTTCAGGCACTTGTGGATTGAAAATATTTTCTGTAACACCAACTCCAGTCCAAGTTCCTCCTTGTCCCTCTCCTCCTAAAGAAACAACATCACTATTCTTACATACTTTATCATTTAGATTAGATATCCAAGAGATATCAGGTGATGCAACAATTTCAATCTGAAGTGTAGTAACTTTAGAACAATATTTTGGGGAACTGATAAAATAAATATCATAGGTACCTGGATGAGTAAATGCGGAAAGATTTAGAATATTATTATTCTCAATTGCACCATAAACAATCGATTCAAAGATTCCGTCATTCTCCTTCAAATCTAACAAATCAATTAAGTTTACTTTCTTTTCCGACATACAAAAAGTACCAATTTTGAGTTGAGAAAATTTCAAACCCGAAGTCTTATAAATTCTAAATGTATCATAATATTTGCAGGCATGTTCATCTTGAATCCAAGCCCTAAAAGTAATAAACTCCTTGGAGAAGTTTTGTTTCATAAAATACCATTCTCCGTTATCATTAAATAATTGTGTTCCTCCTCCTAACAACTCAAAACCATTTGAAACTGTCGAATAAGAATTTTCTAAAAGTTCATTAATAACAAACCTTCCTGAGTCATAGGCGCAAAAAGATGAATCCCTTGTAATAGGCTTTAATATTGGATATGACTTAATTACTGTAGAGACTTTGTTTGTACATCCATCAACGTCTTCAATCTTAACAGTTAATGGGTAATCTTTTCCTGCAGATAACACAAGGAATGAAGAACCCAGAGAATCATTCCAATAGTATTTAAATGGAGAATTCCCTAATATACCCGTGGGTGTTACTGTAATATTGGTACCAAGACAAGAAATATATTCAGAATCAAGAGAAAACTTTGGGATAGTGTATGTTGGTAGAGAAATCGAAGATACAGTTGTGCCTTTACAAACTTGATTTAGCCCTAATTCAAGATTAAGTGTTCCTCCTGATAAATGTTGGATTTTTTGGGTTTTACCCCAATATTCTTTTGTCACAGTATTGGGATAAGTAACTCTCCATAGATACATATTATCGGGATATGTAGAAGGCATTGCTTTTAATTCAATATTACCGCATGCCTTTTGGTCAAGAGAGATTGATAAGGAAGGTGTTTTAGCAACTTTTAGAATAAAAGTCTTTGTACTTATTGCATTTATGGGACAATGTTCATCTTGAGCCTTCACAGTGATAAAGTATATTTTTCCGGCAGCATCAGAGGGCGGAGTCCATGTAAATAAGAGGTTATAGGTTGGTGCTGTATGGGAGGTTTGAGAGAAACTCATTCCTGCAATCAAGTTACTCATACTCAGCGATATGTTTTGCCCATCTTTTATAGAAACATTTAAGGAGAACTTTGTCTCTGTACAGAGTTTAAATATTGAAGGGCTATAATCAATTTTTGGTTCAGTATTCGCATTGGAGTATGTTTTTATCAAATAGTCTCTTCGCATCTTGCTAACTGCATAAAATTGGTTTGATGCATCTTTTTTCCATTTAGTTATTTCATAAACTAAAGTTCCAACTTGGCCTGTTAATTGAGGAGTAAAAATGGTGTTTCCTGTATTCTCATCAAAGTAGAAACCTGTTGGTGGTTCTGCTGAAGGTTCCGCTTGACATCCAATACTGCCACAACCTAACACCATAAATGGCAACTTGAAACTATAGCCTGAGATATAACTAATTTCTTGGCCAAAAGCACTGAGAGCAGGAACTAACTTAACTGAAATACTGTCAGCATCACCTTGATTAATCCCCGGTGAATGATAAATTGGGGAACCAACGCTTACCATAAAATTAGGCTCATTAGAAAGGTTTACTGTGCCTGATTTGATGCCGGAACAGAAATTCAATTCAGAATAATTAAAGAATTTTTCAATTGGGGAGCCGGGAGGCGTGATTTCGTCAGAACGAGAAAAGATTGAAGTAACAAAATAAAAATGACAATATCCCTGACTCTCATAGGTCTGGGTATTAAATCCGGCAATGAAATTATGTACTTCCATCCCTCTCACAAAATCAGGACTTGCAGTTATATCACATGCATTTGTTAATCCAACGCAAGTATTTGTAATATTTTGTATTCCGGTTCGTGTAATAGATACAGAGGTTAGATAAACTTTCTTTCCGGTAATATTATCAACTCCATACACTTCAATGGGAGGAATCTCTGAACAATTATCAGAATTTACTCCACCTCCATTTCCATTAAACTTGCATTCGCTGCAATCTCGATAAATTCTCAAATTTAACTGCAAATTGAAAGCATCGGTAAATTTAAAGTACAACTCACTTCCAAGTACATGACTTGCTTTACTTTGAAAGCTTAGCACTAGGAAGAATCCGATTAAAAAGCCTATCCGTAGATTCTCTTTCACGAATGTTATTTAAGATTTTCAAAGTTAATGATTTAATAGATTACTCAAAACATTATTTTCAATAAATAATATACCATCAATTAACAAGTAATTTCGCATGAGTCAACCCATAACTTGTGGTTAATTGAATTAAATAAATCCCTTTTTTTAATTTTGGATTAATACCAATTAACTTCTTGCGGCTCTGATCATTATAATGTGATGAGAATACGATTCTACCTGTCAAATCTCGAATCAAAAGTGATAATATTGAATATTCAGATTGAACAAATACTTCTGAATTAAAAGATATAGGATTTGGGTAAATCTGTATTCTCTGTTTTGCATTATGGATATCAAAAATATTGGTCAATTCGCCATTACCATAAAGCGTTTGAGTTTGAATAATATGCTCCTTTATTAGTGTAGTATCATTGTTTACATCAGGAATAATTTGATATGCAAAACGAAATTCCTCTGTTGAATTTTGTTTGAATAATATACTGTCAAAGACAATCAAAGCACTTCTTTTACCGGGTGTGCTTCCCGAGTTTTCCTCAACCCACTCAAACTGATGATTGTCAGGATCTCCTCCTCCCGGATATACAAATCTTGTCAAAGTACTACCATCAATCCCATTCCCACCATATGTCAATGACTTACCATTTTTCCATTTTCCTGATAAATAGTTATTTATCTGTTCAACAGATTCTGGATATCCGGTAATGGGATTATTATCATGGCTAAGGTACATTGTACCGGCTAAATCTCTATTAAGAGAGATAAATGCAACTGCCGGAATATGGTTTCCATAAAAACTGTCGGACACATTCATGTTATATCCGGTAATAGCATTCTGTTTAGGAAAGCTTTTAATAAAATTAGAAGTCCCTTCACCCAACAACAATTCGGCATATAATCCAAGTTTGAATGAATGAATATCAAAATTATTTCTATTGGTTAATAGCACCCTATTGAGAATGAGAAATTGATTTATTTCAGGGTTAAAAATAATATATGCAAAATGTTTGATTTCAACACCTAATCCACTATCTAGTCTGATTCTATTACTTCTATAATCATTATAAACAGCAAATACATTTAAATCTCCCTCAACAACCGGAGCCTCCCCTAGCTCTGGCTCATATAATCCGTTGCCATTCCAATCTGCAAACGGAGTTAGAATCCCGTCATAATTAGGTGGGGGATTTACAGGCCAATTTTTTATGTTGTCTGGCACTGAATATCCCGGTTCTTTATATTTATTAAGATGGGTTTGAATTTCGCTCTTTGTGATAACCCATGTTTTAAACCACTTAACACTATCTAGATTCTCTGATTGAGACATCGAAAGTGGTCCAAATGTAAAATCAGAAAGACTGTTATCAAGATTAATGGAAGCTCTAACTTTGTTATCAGGCATTCTGCCGGAGTACCAAATTCCTGAATTTGAAATAATTGGGTTTAGAGAAGAAGTAGGGAAAAAAACAGATGCACTCGGCTGTGCTATATAGAGTCCATTAGGACTAAGATTAAAATCCATTTTAGGGCTCTTAATTTGAAATGGATTATTTTGTGCAAACGACAAAACAAATGTAAAAACACAGCATATCAAAATACCCCAATGCTTCATGAGACAAAATTACATGAAAAAACTATTTTCCTAAAATTTCCATCTAACCCCTGTGTTCAACCCCACATTAAGTATTCTTGTCTTAGCCTTATTTCCCAAAGGATTAGACTTAAAATTCCATACAGAGAAATCAGATTCAATAATCCAAATAAGTTCAGGGATTATTGTATATCCATATCCTAGTCCCATAAAGTAACCGGAATTGAGACTGCTCGAAATTTGATTTGATTTACCATTGAACATCTTTATTTCTTGATTGTTATCTTCAATCCATCTTCCTCTATCATATGTTGTGAGAGTAATTAATATACCGCCATTTATATATATCAAGTTCTTGCCAAAATACGTATTGTACTCAACACCGATAGGCAGTGAAAAACGATGATATTCATTCTGTCCTGTCCCATGATAATATTCTGTAATTGTATAGAAAGAACTGTCATATCTTACTATAGGGATCGGTGGAGCACCCGGGTCAATGATAAATCCATGGATTGTATCAATGCTCAAAATTTCTTTATTATTAGTTCTATTATAATTAACTGAAGAATTCCTATAAAGATAGTTAACTCCTGAAATTACATTAAACTGCTCGTTAATTTTAAATCTTGTTCTAATATTCGCTGAGATTGAGAAAGGTGATGCCTCATTAAATTGGTCAAGTTGATTATGTACAAACCATTTGCCTACACCAAGATTAATCTCCATTTCTTTAAGCCAAATTGATGAAGCATAAAGCCTTCGAGGTCTTTTGTAGGGTATGGGTGAGTACCTTAAATCTTCCGGTTTGATAAATGCTTTTTCGAGAGAGAGTGTCGGATAAAATGTATTTTTGAGAGTGCGAAGTGGCAATTGATAATACAATGATGAAGTCCTTAAGATTCTTCCTCTTGACAATTCTTGTGTTCTAGCATTGATTTCGTCAATATTATTGACTAACAAATACTTATCTTCATTCTCCTTTGTTGTATTACTAATTATATTTTCAATACTTGATTTAGAAATAGGCCGTTGATGAGTTTTATCCTCATTACTTGATTTAGATATTGGATGTTTTTTTTGCGATATGTAAGAATGGTCTGAAGATTCTTCAATCACATTTTTCTTTTCTAACTTCTCTTGTGAATAAGCCTGATTTTGATTAGTATTATCAGAAGGGTTTTCCGACTTTATTGTATGAGGCTTTCTCAGTGTATTTTTCTTATTTGCATTGGCTATGTTAATACTATTTTCAAAAACTGTCTTTTCTTTAACTGATTTTGAATTATTCTTTTTTGAATTAATAAAAATCCAAGAACCACTCAATATCAACCCTACAAGCAACAAGGCAATAGCTTTACTATTATATATAAAAGTACTGTCTTTCCTCCTACCAAGCCTTTTATCAAAAATCTTTTCCATCAAACCTGTGGAAGGCTTAATTTCAAAGTTTTCAAATTGTTTTTTTACAAACTCTTCAAAGTTATTTTCATTCATAATTTTACTTTCTCTAATTCATTAATCAGTTTTATCAAATAATTCTTAGCTTTAGCATATTGAGAGCGCGAGGTTGCATGACTAATATTTAACATTTGCGCAATCTCCAAATGGCTATAACCTTCTATTGCATACATATTAAATACCGCTCTGTACCCATCCGGCATAGAGTTGAGTGCATTTAATAATTCCTTATACTGGATTTTATCTGTTGGGACACCGGCATCCTGAACATCCACTTCATAATTATCAGTAAAATCAAGATTTTTCTTTCTTGCTCTTATTTTATTGAGTGCTTCATTCACCATAATTCTTTTGAGCCATCCTTCAAAGGACCCTTTTCCGCTAAAACTCGAAATATTGTCAAAGACCTTAATGAACCCCTCTTGTAGGATATCTTCCGCCTCAAGCATATCGTTTGCATATCGGCAGCACAGACCCAACAAACGAGGAGCATATTTTTTGTATAACACCTCTTGTGCTTGTCTGTCTTCCTTTATACACCCTTGTATGATATCTTCCTCTTTCATCATCGCGGTTCAATAAGGCAATAACCGACAGCAAAAATCAGGTATTTACACACTCAAAGACACTATAAAGTTTAAAAATGTTGCCTGCATCCAATTTCATTTTTTCAAATTTGATATCTGATTTGTCAAGCCAAACAAAAAAGTGCATTTTTGCACTTCTCAATATTAACTAATTCAATAACACGTGAAAGAAGTAGAATTAATCCTTCCAAAGATGGGAGAAAGCATTGCAGAAGCAACAATCACTAAGTGGTTAAAGAACGAAGGCGACAAGATTACAGTTGATGAGGCTGTAGTTGAAATAGCTACTGACAAAGTTGATTCTGAGGTACCATCCACTTATTCGGGTATATTAGTAAAAAAACTTTTTTCTGAAGGTCAAGTGGCACCGGTTGGCGCACCTATAGCAATTATTGGGATTGAATCATCTACAGAAGAAACTACAGTAAAACCCTCCAATTCTCTTTCACCTGAACAGAAAGATGAATCAGTATCTATAGATAAGGCGATACAGGAAATTGAAAGCAATATTAATCTTACTCAATCCTCGACCAATACAGCTACTAATTCAAATTCTGAAAGTAGCAGATTCTATTCTCCTCTTGTGCTCAATATTGCACGAGCAGAGGGACTTTCAATGGATGCATTAGAGGGTATTGCAGGGAGTGGTTCGAATGGAAGAGTTACAAAGAGAGATATTCTACTATATATTGAGAATAAGAAAAAACTACCGACATCAGCTACCGGTTCTATACAAAAAGACATTACAACTTCTAATACATCAACAAGTACTGAATCTCTAGTTATTTCTAAAAATATTCAAGCGCCTAAAATTACTTTAATGGAGGGCGATGAAATTATTGAAATGGACAGAATGAGAAAGCTCATTGCAGAGCATATGGTGATGAGTAAGTCCGTTTCTCCTCACGTTACATCATTTGTTGAAGCAGATGTAACTAATTTGGTACTATGGAGAAATAAGGTAAAAAATTCATTTGAGAAACGAGAAGGAGAGAAAATCACATTTACACCAATTTTTATTGAGGCAATAGTAAAATCTATTAAAGATATGCCAATGATAAATATTAGTTTAGATGGGGATAAAATTATCAAGCGCAAATCTATTAATATAGGAATGGCAACAGCATTGCCAAGTGGAAATCTAATTGTCCCAGTCATTAAGAATGCAGATAATCTAAGTCTAACAGGATTAACTAAATCTGTAAATGATTTAGCCGCAAGAGCTAGAGATAATAAATTACAACCGGATGATATTGCAGGGGGTACTTTCACTATCACAAATGTGGGAACTTTTGGTAATGTGATGGGCACCCCTATTATCAATCAACCCCAAGTTGCAATACTAGCAACAGGTGCAATTAGAAAAAAACCGGCAGTTATAGAAACACCACAAGGAGACATGATTGGAATAAGGCACATGATGTACCTATCTCTATCCTATGATCATAGGGTAGTTGATGGTGCACTTGGTGGTGCATTTGTCAGAAGAGTTGCAGACTATCTTGAAAATTTTGATACCAATAGGCAGATATAATTCTATAACTAACCTATAAATCAATTTATTAGATAAATATTAATTTTTTACATGAGTTTTATCGTTTCTTTCACTCATTTCAAAAGATTTTAACACAGAGTTCTCTTGCTAATTTCTTGTTAAGTAATAACTTTGCACGCGAAAATATTTTAAAATTAAATCAAATGACAACTGATGCGTTAAACACACCAAGTGAAAGATTGAAAATTATTTGTGAAACCTATTATGGCGGTAACAAATCAAAGATGGGAAAAGCTTTAGAAGTAAGTTACCAGAACATTAACAATTACATTGAAAAAGGTAAGAAACCTTCTTTTGAAGTAATTCAAAAGGTGTATGAAACCTTTAGAGACAGAATTAGTCCTTCGTGGTTAATTCTAGGTGAAGGTGAAATGTTTATTGATGGCATTACTAATCCACATGCTCCAATTAGCACTTCCTCTACTCAAAACGGTTCGGGTATTTCTACTAGCTCTTCAGGCAAAATTTTTGATTATCAATCCTTAATCATTGAATTACAACAAAAGGTTATCAAACAACTTGAAAAATAATTTATAACCTTTTATTTTAAAAAACTCCTTAGATTATTCTAAGGAGTTTTTTTATATATATTCAGCAAAGAGTTAAAAGAAATAAAAAATTAGCTTTCCCTCTTCTCAAACAAATATGCAAATACTTCTTTTTGAACCTTATTAAGTTGAATTCCTCTTCTTTCCATTACTCGTTGAGCTGTCTGTAGCGCTTTTGGCAATGCATAAACATCCATCCCTTGTGCTCCTCCCCATGAGAATGATGGAATATAATTTCGAGGAAATCCAGAACCAAAAATATTTGAAGAAAAACCCACTACTGTTCCGGTATTAAACATAGTATTAATACCCGATTTGCTGTGATCGCCCATTATAAGCCCGCAAAATTGCAATCCGGTTCTTACAAAACTCTGTTTCTTATAGTTCCACAATCTTACTTCTTCATAATTATTTTTTAGATTGGAATTATTTGTATCTGCGCCTAAATTGCACCATTCTCCCAATACAGAATTTCCAAGAAATCCTTCATGTCCTTTGTTTGAATATCCGAAAATAACGCTGTTGCTAACCTCACCTCCTACTTTGCAATGAGGACCAAAAGAAGAACCACTGTATATTCTCGCACCCATTTTAACTTGACTATACTCCCCTAATGAGAAAGGACCTCTAATCATCGCTCCTTCCATCACTTCTGATTCCTTTCCCAAATATATTGGGCCTTCTGTAGTATTAAATATTGCGAATTCGGCCTTTACCCCTTCATCCAAGAAAATAGGATTTGAGCCAATTACTTTATTTGTAACAGATAATTTATGCGAAATCCTTCCTTTGGTGAGCATTTCAAAGTCTAAATTGATTTCACGGTGATTATATTGAAAGATTTCCCAAACCTGATTTAATATTCTGATATCATCATTAAAATCAATTTTATTTAGCTCTGTTTCACCATTCTTAGCTAACAAAAACCCATCCTTATATAGTGCATCACCAATTTTGAGATTAGATATGACAGCTATTAAATTTGGGTCGGGTAATAATCTACTGTTAACAAAAATTGTGTTGATAGGATTTCCATACAATGGCTGTATATAGGATTCTGTTTTTATATCTATCTGTGAATCAAGTATTAATTCCCATTTTTCTTTGATTGTCAATATACCCCAGCGAATATCCGCACAACTTCTATTAAGAGTAAGGGGAAAGAGTTCTTCTCTGTTTGAATCATCAAAAAGCGTAATTTTCAGTGTCATAAGCTATTCAAAATAGTTTTTGTAACCATAACCACCCTCTTTCAAAAACTCATCACGTTTCATCAATTTCAGGTCACTTTGCATCATGTCATCAACCAAATTTTTTAAACTATATTTGGGTTTCCAGCCAAGTTGATTTCGAGCTTTGGATGCATCTCCTATTAAAAGGTCAACTTCAGTTGGTCTAAAATATTTTGGGTCAACAGCTATAACTTCTTTTCCACTCTTTAGAAATTTGGTATTTAGGCCTAATGCAACTGCTCGTTCAACATCTACTTCAGCAATAATCCCTTTTTCGTTTTCATCTTTTCCGACAAAATCAAGTGTAATACCTAAATATCCGAAAGCCAATCTGGCGAAGTCTCTTATTTCAGTGGTTTGACCGGTAGCAATTACATAGTCTTCAGGCTTAATTTGTTGAAGAATCAGATACATTGCTTCCACGTAATCTTTTGCATGCCCCCAATCTCTTTTAGAATTTAGATTTCCTAAATAGCATTTTTCTTGTAACCCAAGTGCAATTCTTGAGGCAGCTCTGGTAATTTTTCTTGTAACAAAGGTTTCACCTCTAACGGGTGATTCATGGTTAAACAAAATTCCGTTGCATGCATACATATTATATGCTTCCCGGTAATTTACAGTAATCCAATATGCATACATTTTTGCAACCGCATAAGGAGAACGGGGATAAAAAGGGGTAGTCTCAGTTTGCGGAATTGCTTGTACCTTCCCATAAAGTTCAGAGGTAGAGGCTTGATAAATTTTAGTTTTTTCAATTAATCCTAAAACTCTAATTGCTTCTAACAATCTCAAAGTTCCCAAAGCATCCGAGTTTGCGGTATATTCAGGACTTTCAAAACTTACTTTCACATGGCTCTGAGCTGCGAGATTATAGATTTCATCAGGCTGAACTTCTTGTACAATACTAATTAGATTGCTACTATCCGTCATATCACCATAATGAAGTTTTAATGCGGCATTGGGTGTATGAGGGTCTTCATATAAATGGTCAATTCTATCTGTATTAAAAAGAGAACTTCTTCTTTTGATACCATGAACTTCATAGCCTTTTTTTAACAAAAATTCTGCTAAATAAGCTCCGTCTTGTCCTGTAATTCCTGTGATAAGGGCTTTCTTCATTATAAAATCAAATTGTCAATTTGTGAGTTTTCAAAAGTAAGTATAAAAGCAGAATTCAATGCGTTTTGCATTTACATATCTTTGCAACCTAATGAAAATAGAAAAAGTAGTTATTGCCGGTTCAGGGGTCATGGGTTCAGGGATTGCGCAGGTATGCGCTATGGCAGGTTTTAAAACTATTCTTTATGATATAAAAGAAGAATTATTAATAAGTGCAGAAAAGATTATCCAACAAAATCTCTCAAAGGCTGTTGAATTAGGTAAGCTAACGCAACAAAAAGAATCAGAAACACTGAATCAACTTTCATATACAACAAATTTTGAAACTCTAAAAGCAGATTTAATTTTGGAAGCCATCCCTGAAAAGCTTGAATTAAAACAAGCTTTTTTCAGAAAAATTGCTGCACAAAATAGTACAGAAACCATTTTGGCTACCAATACTTCCTCTATACCGATAACACAAATTGCTAATGGGCTTGCTCATCCTGAAAGAGTTATTGGCATTCATTTCTTTAACCCCGCACATATCATGAAGTTGGTTGAAATTATTCAAGGAGAATCTACCTCTGCGGAAACCACTGACATATGTATTAATTTTGTTAATATGCTTGGTAAGAGAAGTGTCATGGCAAAAGATGCACCCGGGTTTATTGTGAATAGAGTAGCGAGGCACTATTATCTTGAGAGTTTAAAAATAGCAGAAGAAGGGGTTGCGGACTTTCAAACCATTGACAAACTCCTTGAAGCCACAGGGTTCAAGATGGGTGCATTTAGACTTATGGATTTGATTGGCGTAGAAACAAATTACTCCGTTACTGAAAGTATGTTTGGTTTATTTAATTACGAAAATCGCTTCAGGCCCAATAGAATTCAAAAACAAAAAGTAATTGCCGGATTTCACGGCAGAAAAACAAAAAGGGGGTTCTATGTATATTAAAATAATGAAGTCAAGCATTCTTATGGGTATTGCTTTTACAATAATGGTATTTTCGGGTTGCAAAAAGAATAAAGATGAAAATATGATACCCAACGTTCCGGTAAGTATCCGGATTAATATGGATTTGCCCTTGTATGCTAATTTACTCATACCCGGCAACTACATCTACTTGAATGGCGGGAACAAGGGTATCACACTTTTTCATGGATTTAATGGTGAATATTATGCAACAGACAGGATGTGTCCCTACCAGCCATTTGAAGAATGTTCTAGGGTAGAACTCGATTCTAATTTCACATTCAGATGTGGCAATATGCAGAATGGAGTCTTTCAAAAATGTTGTGAATCAAAATTTCAATTTGATGGTTTGTTATTAAATGGACCCTCAATATATCCACTAAAAAATTATAGAGTTTTTAAAAGCGGAAATATTATTGACATCAGTAATTAATCACTTATCGAAAGTATTTGTTTTTTTAACCTACAAAAAAATTTTGACAAACAAAAAATATCTTTACTTTTGCCCGTACTCAATACAAATCAAATCATCAAATCATGAAGAAAATACTACTAACATTATTTACTCCATTAGCATTAGTTAGCGGACTATGCAACCAATCTCAGGCTCAGAATGCTGACAAGAAACTTGGGATAGAGATTAATGGTGGATTCATGGAATACCAAGGTGACCATGGCTACTCACTTTTTTTCTCGAGAAAACCAATCTATTTGGGAGCAGGTGGCAGCATTAGTCATTATCTTTCTCCTTCTTTTGATGTAATGTTATTTGGTGGCTCCGGAGACCTTGGTTATTATAAAAACGTTCCATACGTTGAGCCTCCGTTTGACAAAGCTGGTTTTAGAGCAAGACTTTTTAATGTATCTGCAGGTTTAAAGTATAAACTCAATAATGATATTATACTCTCTTCAGAATCAAAGTTATTTCCATATTTAGTGGGAGGTTGGGGATTTCAATACATCCACTCAAAAATACTGAATCAAACCAGAAATAATTTAACAGAGTTTTGCGGTGTTTTTACCGGAGGCGGAGGTTTACAATATAATATTAACGAGCAAATTGGACTTAGGGTACAAACTGTATTTAATTATACATATAATGATATTTGGGATGGTTATCCATTCACAAATGGTATTCATAAAAGAAGGAAACTATATGACTCTTACATGTATCACTCAGTAGGCGTTGTATTTAATCTACCATATGACTTTTTGAATTATGAGAAAGGTCCAAGAAAACTAAAAGATTCAGATAAAGATGGGGTACCAAACAAATTCGACAAATGCCCAAAAACTCCTCTTGGGTGGATTGTTGATAGTGTGGGCTGTCCTCTTGATTCCGATGGAGATGGCTTGTTTGATCATGCTGATTCCTGCAGATATACCAAAGGACTTCCTCAATTTAACGGATGTCCCGACACAGATGGTGACGGCATTCCTGATAAAACAGATCGATGCCCTGAAGCGGCCGGAACAGCAGAATTTAATGGATGTCCTGATTCAGATGGAGACGGGATTCCTGATATAGATGATAGATGTCCTAATGCTGCGGGAACCGTAGAGTTCAAAGGATGTCCCGACAAAGACGGAGATGGTATTCCTGATGTTGATGACAAGTGTCCTGATTTGAAAGGGCCTGCTGAATGGGATGGTTGTCCTGATAGCGATGGAGATGGTATTCCTGACAATCTCGACAGATGTCCTAGTGTTCCGGGTATTGCAGCTAATAAAGGTTGTCCCGAAATAAAGAAACAAGACATAAAGAAAATCGCTCTTGCAGCTAAGGGTATTAACTTCGAAACCGGAAAAGCAATTATTACTAAAGATTCATATAAGAACTTAGATATATTAGTTGAAATGCTCAATCTATATAAAGAAGCACTTGTTGATATTGAAGGACATACAGACAATGTAGGAAAATCCGATGCTAACAAGAAACTATCACAAGATAGAGCTGATGCAGTTAAGGCATATTTAGTAAGCAAAGGTATTGATGAAAATAGACTAACCGCTATTGGTTATGGAGATGAAAAACCTATTGAAAGCAACAAATCAGCATCTGGAAGAGCTAAAAACAGAAGGGTTGATTTTAATATTAAGTACTAATTAATCGGGTATTGAGATTAAAAGAAAAGGGTGGCAAATGATTTGCCGCCCTTTTCTTTTAAATAATGTCAAAAGAATTTCTTTGTCTAATTTCGCAACATTAAAATTTTCATCAATATGAATACAATAAGAAAATCAATTCTCCTATTATGTTGCATTGTATGTTCAATAATTTTTAGTTCAAATAAGTTGGAAGAAGGCATGTTTCCACTGAGCGATTTAAGTAAAATTGACTTTAAAAAAGCCGGATTCACTATTCAACAAGATGAAATATTTAACCCTGAAGGCATAAGCCTCACAAATGCGCTCGTAAGGATTGGGGGATGTACCGGCTCATTTATTTCTAATGAAGGTTTGATTATTACTAACCATCATTGTGCATTTGGTGCTGTTAGCCGAGTATCAACAGTTGAAAATAATTATCTTGAACATGGTTTCATGGCAAGAACCCGTGAAGAAGAAATACCGGTCGGAATAGAGTGTAAGATTACCCGCTCTTATGAAGATGTGTCTAGTCTTATCCTCAAAGGAATCTCAGAAGAGACAAATGGAAAAGAACGTGAACAGATAATTACCCGTAATTCACAACAACTAATAGATGAAGAATCACAAAGACATCCCGATTTAAAAATTGAAATCTCTGAAATGTTTATTGGCAGAACTTATGTATTATTTCGATATGAGATTCTAAAAGATACCCGATTAGTCTATGTTCCTCCTCGTCAGGTTGGCGAATTTGGAGGTGAAACAGACAACTGGGAATGGCCTAGACATACAGGTGATTTTGCCATACTAAGAGCTTACTCAGATACAAATAACAAGGCTGCAGAATATCACCATACTAATCAACCTTATAAGCCTGCAAAATTTCTTAAAATCAACCCAAACGGTGTTCAAGAGAATGACTTAGTTTTTATCCTTGGTTATCCCGGCAGAACCTATAGACATCAACCTGCGAGGTTTATTGAATATCAAGTAGACCACTTACTGCCATTTGTTTCTAAATGGTATGAATTCAAGATTCAGACAATGATGAATGTTAGCAGAGGAAAACAAGATGAAGAACGTTACCTCAATTTAGCACCTTCAATCAAGAGATTGGCAAATGTTAAGAAAAATTATGAAGGGAAAATTCAAGGTCTTAAACGAACACATCTACTTGAATTCAAATTACAAGAGGATTACAAAATGAAATCGTTTGCAATTGGTAATAAAATGGGTTCAAATTTTGAAATTGTAATTGACAAGATAGATAGCCTTTATAAATCTAAGAACGAGATGTTTAACAAAGAGTTCATATTTTACTTTTTAAATAATGATATTGGATATATTCAAACAGCTCTAACAATACTGAATTTTCAAAACCAGCCAAAGAAAGACATAAAGAGTTTTTGGCATGGTAAGAAAGAATTCTTAACTCAGTTAATTCAATCAAGATTTTCAGATGCTAATCAGGATATTGAATATGAGTTTTTTAGAGAACTTATATACAAATTAGATAAGGAGAATATTATGACAAAGTCTTATCACAAAGCAATAGACAAATCTGAATGGATAAGAAAGCTTTACAGAAACAATCAAAAAGATAGGAAGAAATGGGCTTTGTTAATTTCAAAAAATCCTGAAAAAATGCAATATGTTAACTCTCCAATACTTGAATTTCTTAAAGAAATGTTACCGTACATGGAAGAGATAAATACCAAGAAGGAGTATATAGATGCCCAATTAAACATATGGATTCCTATTTACACAGAACTTAAATATAGAAGTCACCCAAGTAATTTCACTCCGGATGCAAATTCTACACTTAGGCTTACCTATGGATACATTCGCAGATATTCACCCAATGACGGAGAAACTCACTATCCGTTTACTTCAGTAGAAGGAATCATACAAAAAAATAATAGTGGCAATCCTGATTACTTTCTCCCTGATAACCTTAGAACGTTTTTCAACCAAAAACAATTACCTACGATACTAGTAGATAAAAAAAACGGCAAACCCATAGTTTGTATGTTATACAACCTTGATACAACCGGAGGTAATTCCGGCAGCCCTATTATGGACAAAGATGGCAATCTTGTAGGAATAAATTTTGACCGTGCCTATACTGCCACCATAAACGATTATGCATGGAATGAAAATTATAGCCGCTCAATTGGGGTTGATATTCGTTATGTAATATACATAATGAAATATCTATCGGGTGCAGAGCATTTACTTCAAGAAATGGGAGTAACTATTTGAATTAATAATTTTGACCTAATATTGCAGTTCCAATGAATTATCTTGATTTCGAAAAACCGATAGAAGACTTAATTGAACAATTAGAAAAAGTCAAGGGAACACATGCGCAAGGCAAGGTTAACATGGCTGAAACAATTGAGCAATTAGAAAAAAAAATTGATGAATTAAAAAAAGACGTTTATGGTAAGCTATCCAATTGGCAAAGAGTACAATTATCTCGACATCCTGATAGGCCATACACAATGGATTACCTCCAATATATAGCACCTGATTTTATTGAACTTCACGGAGATAGAGTTGTAAATGACGATAAAGCAATTATTGGGGGATTTGGAACAATTGATGGTCAAACCTTTATGATAATTGGACAACAAAAGGGTAGAAATACAAAAGAACGTCAATTCAGAAACTTTGGAATGGCAAACCCTGACGGGTATCGCAAAGCCCTCAGATTGATGAAACTTGCTGAAAAATTTGGCAAACCCATACTCACGCTTATTGATACTCCCGGAGCATCGCCCGGTTTAGAGGCTGAAGAGCGTGGGCAAGGGGAGGCAATTGCAAAGAACCTAATGGAAATGGCAGTCCTCAAAGTTCCTATTATTTGTATTGTAATTGGCGAAGGGGCTTCCGGAGGGGCTTTAGGAATTGGGATTGGAGATCGGGTAATGATGATGGAGTATTCTTGGTATTCAGTTATCTCACCTGAAAACTGCTCCTCAATCCTGTGGAGAAGCTGGGATTATAAGGAGAAGGCTGCCGATGCTCTTAAACTTACTCCAAACGACATGCTTAAAAACGGGCTAATTGATGGTATTATTGAGGAACCACTTGGAGGTGCTCACTATAACCCGCAAGAAGCAGCAGAAATTCTAAAGAGAGAGGTTAAGAAGATTTTTAAAGCCCTAAAGGACGTCTCATCAGAAAAATTGATTGAAAGTAGGATTAACAAATTTTCTGAGATGGGAGTTTATAAAGAGGAAGTTTAGTTTTAATCTAGAAGGGATATCCAACACCTGCATTTAATACAGTGTAGTTAATTCCTTTGGGTTTAAATAACTCCTTTGCAACCCAACCCTTATTCTTAGTTATTCCGGGATCTTTGAGTTGTATTCCCCAATCAAGGCGGAAAATAAAAAATTCAAAATCAAATCGAAATCCAATCCCTGTATTAAGAGCTAATTCGCCAATAAACTTTCTGAAATCAAACATCTCCGGTTGCGTTGTTCCAGAGTTAGGAACAATGTTCCAAACATTTCCGGCATCCATAAAAACACCCAATTCCAAGGGTTTAATAAACTTAAATCTATATTCAATACTCCCTTGGATAATCAAATCTCCTGAGCGGTCAATTCGTGTCCCTGATGTTGTGTCAATATAACTTCCAGGCCCTAATGTTCTAGGTCGCCAACCTCTTAAACTATTCGAACCTCCTATAAAAAATCTTTTGTCAAAAGGTAATATATCATCATTACCATATGGAACTCCTGCTCCCACATTAAATCTAAATGCAAGTGCATTATTGATATCAATGTATTTTCCTATCCTCAAATCAATTTCTGATTTTGCAAATTGAAAATAATTAACCCCCAACAAATCATATGTTGTATCAGTTGTTCTTTCTTTATCCATTGCTCTTCTAACTATACGATGAATATTTCCACCAAATTCAATTAGATTGATTCTCCAAATAATATACTCTTTAGGATTGCCTGATTTAAAGTGCGAATAACTCCATCTCAAGCCTGATGAGGTAATTAAGTTGTTTGCAAACAATCGTTTTACATATTCAAGATTTTGGCCACTAATTTTATCTAAGAAGCCAGGTACAATTCGACTATTTGAATAAGAAATTTCCATGGGAGTCAGGAGCCATACATTCCTATCCTTAACAAATTGGTATGAAAAAGAAGCCGGTAAAATCTTGCGGTTAAAATCTAAGTTATTCTCATAGATATAAGAAATTGAGAAGACTGATTTTACTGAGTTGAGTTTCTTTTTATAAATTAATGACTGCCATAAATATGAGCTAGGTACAAAGAGATTTGCAGTTATTCCTGTCTGGAAGTTTGTAAAAAACCGATTATAATTTTCTTGGGCTCTTAACTGTGACTCTGCTCTTAGAGTATAAGATAGATCGAGACGTTCTGCTCCTTTAAAAATATTCTTGTGTGAATATGTTAAAATACCGGCAACACCATAATTGCGATAATTACCAAGATTAGCAATTTGATTACTCAAATCAGATGAAATCAGTTGTGGTTCAATAGTAAAACTTTGAAGTTTCCCCGGTGTAACAATAATACTTGTATTTAGAGAAAAACTGTCTGTAAGGGATTTTGTAGTTTCGATTTCTACAGTATTAAACACTCCTAATTCGCTAAGCCTGCGATATGTTTGATTCAGTTCAGATTGGTTATATATTTGACCTCGCCTAATCAGTTGGTTGTTGTGCAATAGTTTTGCAGAAAATGGATAGCCATTGGTATAGTACTTAATGCTATCAAATGTATAAAACTCAGAGAAAGGTTTGTGATATGGAGAGTGGATTTGTAATGCAACTTCATCTGTGCGATAAACTGATAAAACATTCTTGTCTATGGGAAGAGCAATAATAAGTTTTATATCAACATTGTGGGACTGCCTAAATGTGTCAAGTTCAAAATCTATATAATCCTTTTTAAAATCAAAATATCCATTATTTCTGATAATACTAAGAACTCTTTCTCTTTCTTGATTTATTGTTTCAAATTCCAACCTTCTTCCCCCTTTAAAAAAACTATTTCTCATACTGTTTTTTAATAAGACTCTAAGCACAGAGTCCTTACAATCAAGGGTATAAAACTGAATTCTGTAATAATAGTTAGGAGAAATATGATACATTAAATATTTAACTTTCTTTCTCTTATATTTAACGGTATAGAAAACGTCCACATCATAGTATCCATTATTAAAGAAAAACTGTTTGATATTTGTTGATGCCTTGTCTGCCATAGCAGAGTCAAACAACACAGGTGGTTCTCCAACATTCCTAAAATATCTTCTTAACTTCTTATTATTAAGAGAGGAATCTTTTGTGCTTGATGCCAAATTAAACAACTTGAGATGGAATCTGGTTATACCTAAAATCTTGCGATTTGGTTTATACGAATTGAGTTCCTTGAATTCAGGCAAGTTTTGTTTTTGTTTTGGAATATCATGCAAATCATATTTAACCTTCATAAGCAGATATTTGCCTTCTGGAACTGTTTTGGTGAGCGAACAACCGGACATAAATATTGCCAAGGCAATCATGCCTATGAAAAAACTTATGTTTAATTTTGATGCCAAATGCTCAGTAATGCTCTGTTAAAACAATTTGCTTCGCTGAAAGCCAAAAAGTTCAGGCAAAAATATAGCCAATTTGCGGTCGAAGGTAAAAAATCTATTAAGGAATTAACAAACACGAAGTTTATTCCCGACACATTCCTTTTTAGGAAGCAAAAAGATATTGAATTAACTCGGTTATTTCCACAAACAATTATTATTGAAAACTGTTCTGATAAGATTGATAAAATTTCTTCTTTTGAGCACCCCGGAGATGTTATTGCCATTATTCCAATACAGCATAGTCCGCTACAAATAGAAGATATAAAGTATGGCGTATCCCTATTCTTAGATGAAATACAAGATCCGGGTAATCTTGGTACAATTATACGGTTGGCAGTTTGGTTTGGTATCAACCATATTTGTTTCAGTAAAGGCTGTGCAGATATCTTCAATCCAAAGACCATTCAAGCTAGCATGGGAGGTTTTGCAAAAATTAAATTTATTTATACAGACAAAGAGCAATGGGTTAGACAAGCTAGAGTACAAAACATAGCCATCATAGGTACATTTCTTGATGGTAAAAACATTCATCAATTTGATTTTCCTCAAACTTGTATCATAGTTATCGGAAATGAAGGGAGTGGAATTAGTTCAGAAGTAGAAAGATACATCTCTCAAAAAATTACAATCCCCGGTTCCGGGAATATAGAGTCTTTGAATGCCGCAATGGCAACTGCTATTGTGTTAGACAATATGTACAGACAACAACATTAATATATTGGTTATTTACTATTCATCTTTTTTTGCCATTCCCAAGCAGAAACTAACATCTCCGTTAAATTACGTTTAGTTTTCCAGCCTAGTATTTTATTAGCTTTGGATGGGTTTGCCCAAACCTTCTCTACATCACCTTCTCTTCTTGGACCATAAGTGAAATTTAGATTAACTCCGGTAGAACTTATAAACGTGTCTATTACCTCCTTAACAGAAAAACCATTTCCAGTACCAAGATTATACACTTCAAAATGTCCCTCCTTTTCGCCAAAACCTATTGAGTTGATACGCTCCAAAGCCAAAATATGTGCATCCGCAAGATCGCAAACATGCAAATAATCACGAATACATGTTCCATCAGGAGTATTATAATCGCTACCATAGACCGTAAGCTTCTCTCTTAGACCAATTGCAGTTTGCGTTATATAGGGAACCAAGTTATTGGGAATACCCAAAGGTAGTTCACCAATCATAGATGACGGATGTGCTCCGATTGGGTTGAAATAACGAAGTGAAACAACATTAAAAGCATGATTATCGTATAATATCTCTTCACAAATCTTTTTTGTATTTCCATAAGGAGAAGCCGGAATTGCAACCGGTGAACTTTCATCAACAGGAAGATTAGTGGGTTGTCCATATACTGTACATGAAGAAGAAAACACAATATTATGACAGTTATTCTCTTGCATTACTTCCAATAAGGTAATAAGCCCTCCAACATTATTTCTGTAATACATTAGCGGTTTCTGAACGCTTTCTCCAACGGCTTTGTATGCGGCAAAGTGAATAACTGCTTGTATTTTATGTTGGAAAAAAACATTAGACAATGCGGTTTTGTTGTTTACATCAAGGTTATAAAAGGTTGGTACTTTCCCGGTTATTTTTTTAATTCCGTAGAGTACCTCTTCGGAACTATTGCTAAGATTATCCACAATGATAGGAATATATCCATTAGAAAACATTTCAACAACAGTATGAGAACCAATAAACCCAAGTCCTCCGGTAACCAAAACTTCTTTTGACATATTATTTAATTCTGCTAACGCTTCCGTTCTTTAATTCATAAATCTGACCACTTTCAGGACAGTTCGCAATTCCATTTTCATTGAATTCCAATTTATGTCCAAACTCACTCATCCATCCGGTTTGTCTTGATGGGTTGCCTACAACAAGTGCGTAGTCAGGAACATTTTTCGTAACTACTGCACCGGCACCTATGAATGCAAATTTCCCAATATCGTGACCACAAACAATCGTTGCATTAGCACCAATGCTTGCCCCACGTCCGACATGGGTTTTGGCATACTGATTTCGTCTATTGACAGCACTTCGGGGATTTATTACATTTGTAAAAACCATGGAAGGGCCTAAAAACACGTCATCATCACATGTAACACCCGTATAGATTGACACATTGTTTTGAACTTTTACATTATTACCTAAAATTACGTCAGGAGACACAACAACATTCTGCCCAAAATTACAATGATTACCTATTTTACAATTTGACATAATATGTGTAAAATGCCAAATCTTAGTTCCGGCTCCAATTTCACATCCCTCGTCAATAATGGCAGTTTCGTGTGCAAAGTAGTTTTTTTCTTCTGTCTGCATGCGCTGCAAAAATAGCAAATCAACCATTTGAAAGTTAATACACATATTTAATAACTCATTTTCTTAAGTTTGAACCATTAGAAAAAAATACATTTGTACGGGATTATCGCTTATGGAAATAAACAATAAATGGGTCCTTTGGCTTTTGGCCGCAACAGCAATCTATTTTTGCTTTGTATATTTATCTGATATTATCCTATATGTATCCTTGGGTATAATCTTGGCTTTCATTGGCAGACCTATTGTCAATTTTCTGACATTAAAGAAATTCTTTGGTATAAGAATTTCCCGCACCCTTGCATCTTTCTTTTGTCTCTTTCTTATCGCTCTGCTATCACTTTCAATTACACTTCTTTTTATCCCATTAATTTCAGAACAAGTTGCATTCTTTTCAAGTATTAACTTTAATATTCTATTAGCGAATGTCCAAGCACAGGCCTCAAATCTAATCCTAAAACTTATAGACTTAAACTTATGGCCAAGCACACAAGATTGGGAAAGAATTATCAATAAAATCTTAGACATAGTTTCAACTAAAAAAATTGGAGAATACTTTGGTTCAGCGCTGAGTACTTCCTCTAGCATTCTAATCACCATATTTTCAATGTTTTTTATTGCATTTTTTCTCCTAAAAGATGCAACTTTATTGAGAGAAACAATCTTTGCACTAACCCCTGATAGGCATACCGAAAAAATGGGTAAATCAATTGACAATATCAAAGAATTGCTCTCACGCTACTTTGTGGGATTAATAATCCAAGTAAGCATTATTACGCTAATGATTTGGGCAGGCTTGGCAATGATTGGTATTGAGAATGCATTAATACTAGGAATTATTAGCGGTTTGCTTAATCTCATACCCTACATTGGACCTTTGATGAGCATAATATTAGGGTTATTATTGGGCATAACATCAGAATTAGCAATCGACTTGCATAACAGTATTGGGATATTATCGCTAAAAATTTTGGTTGTGTATCTCATTACCCTAACAATTGACAATATCATAACACAACCAATCATATTTTCAAAAAGTGTAAAAGCGCATCCATTAGAAATATTTCTCTTAGTTTTAATTGCAGGAACACTATTTGGAATTATCGGGATGATCGCAGCAATACCTGTCTATACAATACTGAGGGTAATTGCGAGAGAATTTTTTCCTGAATTAAAAATTGTGAAAAAAATCACAGAGTCGATGCATAAGTAAATCTCTTTCAGTTTTAACAATCTATCTTTGCAGCAATGTTTCGCAAAGGTCTATTTAATCTACTTTTTATATTTGTAGTTCTCTTCTCATCAGAATTTGTATTAGCTCAATCAAAAATTGTAGTATTTGATATTAAAGAAGAAATTGCACCATCAGCCACAAGACTAGTAGGAAAAGCGCTTCAAACTGCAAAAGATCTTAATGCTGATTTAGTATTAATCAATATGGATACCTATGGAGGATTGGTAGCAGATGCCGACTCTATTCGCTACTCAATACTAAACTCAAAGGTACCTGTTGTTGTATATATAAATCCAAATGCAGCATCTGCCGGGGCACTCATTTCTATCGCATGCAAACATATATACATGTCAAAAGGTGCAAGCATTGGTGCAGCAACAGTTGTAACTCAAGAAGGAACCGCAGCACCTGACAAATACCAAAGCTATATGAGAAGTTTAATGCGTTCAACTGCTGAAGCGCACGGTAAAAAGGTCACATCCAAAGGAGACACAGTATGGATTAGAAATCCCGAGATTGCAGAAGCTATGGTTGACGAGGATATAGAAATTAAAGGTATTACAGAGAAAGGGAAAGTTCTCACCTTTACTCCTGAAGAAGCTATAAGAAATGGGTTTTGTGAAGGAATAAAAAACAGCATTGAGGAAGTAATCAGTGCTGAAGGATATCAAGATTATACAATCATTAAGGTTGAGAAGAATTTTATTGACATTGTTTTTGGCTTTTTAAAAAATCCTGCGGTCAGTAGCATTCTTGTAATGCTGATTATTGGAGGAATATATTATGAATTGCGAACACCTGGTATTGGTTTTCCCATTATTGTTTCAATAGTATCAGCACTCCTATATTTTGCGCCTAACTATATAGATGGATTAGCAGATAATTGGGAAATCCTATTATTTATTGCTGGTGTTGTTTTACTTCTGATTGAATTATTTGCTATTCCGGGGTTTGGAATAATAGGCCTCATTGGTATTGCTTCTATTTTGTCCGGATTGGTTTTAAGTCTATTGCCAAATGAAGGATTTGACTTTTCAATTCAGAGCCCATCTCAAATTGGAAATGCCTTTTTAATAGTTAGTGTTGCGTTGGCCATTTTTATTGGATTGCTTTTATATTCAGGAATTTCATTACATAAATCTACATTAATAAGGAAAATGAGTTTAGAATCAGATTTGACCGCTTCTATACAAGATAATTCAGAGGAAAGTATCAATATAAGGAAAGGTGAAATTGGTGTTGCTATAACAGAAATCAAACCGCAGGGAAAAGCAATGATACATAATAGAATCATTAATGTTAACTCTATAAGTGGTTTTATTCCTAAAGGTTCCGAGGTTGTATTTATTAAAAGAGAAGGCCGAGTTTGGTTAATAGAAAGAAATTTGTCGGAAAAACATACGGTTTAATCCATAAGGCAAAGTGCTCAAAAATTCGTAATAATTTTGAGTAGTTATTTGAAGTCTGATATCAAAAGCACAATAGTGAATGGAGAAGAAGCGCATTATCATTGATTACAGTTCGCTCCCAAAAGAAATATTGGAGAAGCTAGAAGAACTCTATCCTAATGGATATGAGAATGATGTAATTAAATTCCCAAATGCCAAGGGTGAGTTAATTTACGCAGTTAGGGTTGAAACAGATTCAACTATATACCTCGTAAAAGTGAGTAAGCAGATTAAAGAAATGTTGGAAGATTATGATGAAGATGAATTTGAAGATGACGAAAAAGATGTGAGTTCAACATTATCTAAAGACGATATTCCTAAAGGAGTAATTCCCGATGATGAGTTGGAAGTCGAGGATGAAGAAGATGAGGACGACTACAATTCCGGTTCTGAGGACGGTGATCAAGAAGATGAGGATTAATAATTGATATGCCTTTTTTTCAATTTTTATTTTTGACAGTTCAGAAATGAATTGTCAAGAAAATTGAGTCCTAACCGAGATCCAAATGAAATTCTAAAGAGATATTGGGGTTATAATGATTTTAGACCTCAACAAAAGGAAATCATTCTTTCAATATTAGAGGGAAAGGACACTCTTGCCCTACTTCCAACCGGTGGTGGAAAATCTATTTGCTTTCAAATACCGGCTTTGATCATCGGAAAACTTTGTTTAGTTATTTCGCCACTGATTGCATTAATGCAAGATCAAGTAGAAACTTTGCAATCAAAAGGAATTAAGGCACTTGCATTGTTCTCAGGTCAAACAAAGGGAGAGCAATCCGCAATTCTAGAACAGGCTGTCAAAAATCAACTCAACTTCCTTTATATTTCTCCCGAACGACTTGCATCTCACGAGTTCAAAGGTTGGTTACAAAATATGGAATTGGGGTTGGTAGCTATTGATGAGGCACACTGTATTAGTCAATGGGGATACGATTTTAGACCTGAATACTTAAAAATATCGGAAATACGAGAGGTATTCCCAGGTGTTCCAATGCTTGCTTTGACAGCTTCAGCCACTCAAGAGGTTGTAAAAGATATTATAAAGTCGCTTAAATTCAGAAATGGTGAAAATATATTCAGAAGAAGTTTCATTAGAGAAAATCTTATTTATCTAATAAGAAGAACCGAAAACAAAAAGCTTAAAATACTGGAAATATGTAATAATGTAAAAGGAGCCGGTATAATCTACAGCCGAAATAGGCGCGGGACAGAACAACTATCACTCTATTTACAAAGGAATAATATCAGTTGTAATTATTACCATGCCGGACTATCAAGTGAAGAACGAAATTTGAGACAAACAGAATGGATAAACAATACTACTCGTATAATGGTATGCACAAACGCATTTGGAATGGGGATAGACAAACCAGATGTCCGTTTTGTTATACATTACGAACCTCCTGACTGTATTGAGTCATACTACCAAGAAGCGGGTAGAGCCGGCAGAGACGGGCAAAAAGCTTTTTGTATTCTATGCTATTTTGATACTGACTTAGATAATGAAAAACACAAGATAGATGAACAATATCCCGATGATAAAACACTGAACAAAATCTATCATTATTTATGTAATTATCTAAAAATCATGGTTGGATCCGGTGAGGGAACTTCACATGACTTTATACTTAGTAACTTTTGCTCAGAATATAATCTCCCAATACGCAGCACTCACTTCGCAATATCAATGTTGCAAAAATCAGGATATCTGAATCTCAATGAAAACGGTATAATAAATAGTACAATAAAAATCTTAGTATCACCATCCGAACTATATAAATTACAAGTTGAGAACGAAGAATACAATAAACTAATTCTAGCACTTTTACGCACACGCGGTGGATACTTTGACTTTTATACTCAAGTGGATGAAATGAAAATTGCACTGCTCCTAAACCAACCCCAAAATAAGATAATTGAGATGTTGAATTTTCTTCATAATAAAGAATACATAGATTATCAATCAAAGACTACAATACCACAGATTGTATTGACAACACCTCGATATGACAAGATAAGCCCTAATCGCAAACTCATAAATTCACTTCAAGACAAAGCAATAAAGAGATTAGAGGGAATGAATTCATATATCCACAACAAAAGCCTCTGTCGTAATAATTTTATAGCAAAATACTTTGGAGAAAAAACACAATATAAATGTAAAAAATGCGATGTATGTATCGACTCTGATTCCGGAAACCTTTCAGCAAAGCAATTTGAGTTCTATAGAACTTTTATAATGGAAAGGTTAATCAATGAGAAACAAGATATTCATACATTAAGTTCCGGACTAAAGGGTAGTTCATTAGCCGAATTTCTTATTGCGATAAATTGGATGCTCAACAATCATTGGGTAGTAAAAGATAAAACAGGATTATTAGAATGGAAAAAGGGAAAAAAATAATATTTACTGTTACAAATGATTTGAGCTACGACCAAAGAATGCATAAAATATGCGATTCATTAGCACAATCCGGATATAATATTTTATTGGTAGGAAGAAAGCTCCCCAATTCAATACCTTTAGTAAAACGGACATTCGAGCAAAAAAGACTATTCTGTTTTTATAAAAAAGGGTTTCTGTTTTATCTAGAATACAATATCCGGCTTTTATTTTTCTTGTGTTTTCACAAGTTTGACATTGTATCTTCTGTTGATCTTGATACAATCTCTCCGTGTGCAATTACCTCAAAACTTAAGAGGAAAAAATTAGTCTTCGATGCTCACGAATACTTTACACAAGTACCGGAGGTAATCAACAGAAAAAGAGTTCAGAGAATTTGGGCATGGATTGAGAGCACCTTCGTACCAATGTCTGACTTGTGTTATACCGTTGGTGATAAATTGGCAGAAAACTTTTCCGAACGTCTCAATTGTAAATTTTATGTAATTAAAAATACACCCGAGTTATCTGAAGCAATATCCAATGAAGAATTAAAGATACCAGAAAAAAAATTTATTCTATATCAAGGTGCACTTAATAAAGCCAGAGGAATCGAGAATATGATACTTGCAATGAAACAATTAAATATAGAGTTTCATATAGTTGGAGAAGGAGAATTGAGTGAAACACTTAAAAAACTTGTATCAGAAAATAATTTGGAAGATAAAGTTAAGTTTTTAGGCTTTATGCAACCTTCAATATTAAGACAATATACGAAGAGTGCATACCTAGGATTAAATGTCTCAGAAAACATGGGACTTAGCTACTTTTATTCTCTAAACAATAAATTTTTTGATTATGTTCATGCCTTTCTTCCCTCTCTACTAAATAAATTTCCGGAGTACGAACTACATAATTCAGAATTTGAGGTTGGAATCTTTGTAGAGTCTGACCCGGATGACCTTGTTACGAAAGTTAATTCAATACTAAATAATAATCAATTATACCTTAAACTTAAGAGTAACTGTCAGAAAGCAGCTACACATTGGGCTTGGATAAACGAGAAAAAAAAACTAATATACTTATATGATAAACTTTGAAGAAAACCACATCCACATTGTAAGTTTCGATGTTCCATTCCCAGCAGATTATGGTGGAGTAATGGACGTTTTTCATAAAATTAGGACCTTGCATGATTGTAATATTAAAATAATTCTACATTGTTTCCAATATGGAAGAGCTGAACAATTAGAATTAAATAAGTATTGTGAAAAGGTATATTACTATCAAAGGAAAAGAATTTTAAATCCATTAAAAGGGAAATTGCCCTATATTGTAAGCTCAAGGGAGAATTCTGATTTATTAAAAAATTTACTCAAAGACAATTACCCAATTATTTTTGAGGGTATCCATACAACTTTCTATCTAAGTCATCCCGATTTAAGAGATAGAATAAAAATTGTTAGAAACCACAACATAGAACACGAATATTATAAAAACCTTGCGCAAGTTGAGAAAAACATTTTCAAAAGAATCTTTTTTAAGACTGAAGCACACCGTTTAAAAGATTATGAGTCAAGCCTACTTAATGCAACTTATGTTCTGGCTATCTCACAGCCAGACAGCATATATCTGAAAAGTAAAGGTGTTAATGCAAGATGGGTCTCGGCATTTCATCCAAATGATTTCGTTGATATCAAATCGGGAAATGGCAATTACATTTTCTACCACGGAAATCTCGGAGTTCCTGAAAATAATCATGCTGCACTATATTTAGTTAAAGAAGTGTTCAAATTGATTAATCTTCCTGTAGTAATTGCCGGAAGTAATCCATCAAAAGAGCTAAAAAAGGCAGTTCGTAAATTGCCCTATGTTACTTTAAAAGACAACCTCAGTAATGATGAAATTATGGAACATATTAAAGATGCTCAGATTAATATTCTAGTTACGTTCCAAGCGACAGGTATAAAATTAAAACTTCTCAATTCATTATTCTGTGGAAGACATGTTGTAGCAAATAAACAGATGGTTGAGAATACCGGAATCGAGTCACTATGCAATATTGCTAATAATCCTTTTGAGTTAGCAGAAAAGTCTTTTAATCTATGGGAAAAGCAATTTACCGAAAACGAAAGAAAAGAGAGAAAACACATACTTGAAAATAAATTCAGTAATGCTGCTAGTGCCGAGAAGATTCTAGATTTACTTAGAAGAGACGAAAAAGTTAGAGTTTAGTTGCAATAAAATTCCATTGATACGATTTGCCATATTATTGTTAACTAAAGAATGACCCTCATCTACTTCAATAACTTGCATATTCTTTATTTGCTTTTTTATTGAATAAAGTTTACCCGGGTGGATTATTTCATCATGAATGCCAATCACGCAGAAAAAAGGTAATTTATGAGAATTAAAAAAATCTGCAACCACTAATCTTTTCACCGAGATAGCATCTGCATGCTTCCACACGTTAAATAACATGATTCTTTTAGCCTCAGTATCAAATTTGCTTTTGAAAAAATTCATAGCGCTTCTAGAAAATAGGTTGAAATAATAACCTAACGTGAGAGCATGTAATACGATACCTGGATATCTGATGATAATTCTCTTTAAGAAACTTATTTTAGAAGACAATCTAACCATATCAACAGTAGAAAATCCGTCAGGAGCAAGCACGATGCATCCTAATATATTCTGCGGGAAAAATATCGATAATGCAATGGCATATCTGGCACCAATACTATATCCGAGAGGAACAATTGGTTTTTTCTGCAGTCCCAAAAATCTAATAAGTTCTGAGATTATATTAATAAAATCGTCTTTAGAGAATTTTCTTGATTCATTCCATTTACTCTCTCCATGCTCAAAAAGGCTAATTGAAAGAAAGGTAGCTGAATCCAATTTATTTTCCCAAATTTTGAAACTTTGAGCATCTTTACCATAACCATGAAAAGCAACAACTAATATATTGCCTTTCCCAAACAGGTGGTATTGAATTTGTGAATTGTTATAGATAAATAATGGCATAAGTAACTCTTACCCTATTCAAAACTGACTTTGGTTAAAAAGAGAAAATATGAAAAATAAAGAAAACCTGAATGTATAAAGTAGATAGATAATAGAGTTATTAGAATCCTTTGCTTAGAACTCCCAACAATGTCCCTTCTTAAACCTAAATCCACCTCTCCCTCGCTTACCTGAGCCAAAACCTAAGTCCATTGCACTATGGAGTGGATAGTCAAATTTAATAAGGATAAAGAAAAAACCATCCATATCTTTAGGATCGCCCCTTATAGCTCCCGGGTCATCGAATCCCGGTATATCACTATTTGTATTACTAACCCATTCAAGAGCTTTAGCACCACTTGTTGCAAATAACTTACTCCTATCGGGGAAGACCGTACTCACATCATCAATATAATCTGTAAAATTAGCTCTAGAATTAATCTCTAAACCTAAATACCCGTCTCCTACACGAAAACGATATCCAAAACCAAAAGGAATATTAACCGATGTATTTCTATAAGGTTTTAAATCAGTTCTATAATTTTGTCCTTCTGTACCCAAAGGGCGAAGACTAAGGACTTCACCATTTAGTCGTCCCTTGGGTTCATAATAAAAATAACCAATCCCACTATAAAAATAGAAACTTCCTGATTTATCATACCGACTTCTTCCATTATGCCCTATATGAAACTCAAACAAGGCACTCCCCTCAAGGATTGGGCTAAAGAAATTAGCATTCCTGCCGCGTCTTTCTTTATTATGAGTAAACCTATCATCTCCAGTTACTCTGGCGTAAGCTATATTCGTCCTAAATGCAACTTTATCACCCAAAAATACACGAAATCCACCCAGAAGTGCATATCTAGTAGTTTGAAAGTTTAAGTCTGAAATGTCATTTGTACCTTTTAGCGGTTTTCCACCTAAATCACCTAAAAAATGACTTGTTCCTATAGCTGTGACAATTTCAAATTGCGCATCCACCCTTTGTGTATAAAAAAAGACACACACGAAAAACAGAATTAAATATGAATTATTTTTTTTCGTTCTCACTAGTTTGGTATTCACTTTAATAAAAATGCAATAAATACTGCTATTTTGCAGTTGGCAAAAGTAAATAACGAAGTTCCAAATTAAAAATGATTTTTTATTTTTTTAACAAATGAACCGAGAAATCGAGAAATACAAAGGGCTTAGAAAATCCACACATTATTAACATCTCTAAAATAATCAAATAGATATCAATAGATTATCCCCTTGAAGACTAAGCTTGCCCAGTCATTCCTCCAAAATTTATAGGAAAGCCTGGAGGGTTATTATTGTTCTCAACTTCTCCAAAGTTATCCTCAAAACGTTTCATATTATCTGCCAATGCTCCTAAGAGTCTTTTAGCATGTTGGGGTGTTAGAATAATCCTTGATTTAACCTTTCCTTTAGGTATTCCAGGCAAAATCTTAACAAAATCAATAATAAACTCAGAGTTAGAATGCGTAATAATTGCCAGATTTGAATAAATGCCTTCTGCAATTTCTTCAGATAATTCGATATCTAATTGATTTTGGGTGTTGAAGTTATCTTTCTTTTCCATTTTATAGTATTTATGTAAGACAAAGAAACCCACTTTATAGTGGGTTTCATGAAGTACTTATTTGGTTCTCAAATTAACGAGAAGAAGATGATACTGTATCGCTCTCTTCTTGATCATTGATAATCTCAAAATCATTCTTAGATGCAATAAGCATTTCATATTCTTCTTTAGAGCCTACCACAATGTTCTCATATTCTCTCAATCCTGTACCGGCAGGGATTAAGTGACCAACAATTACATTTTCCTTTAATCCTCTCAAATCATCAACTTTTCCCGAGATGGAAGCCTCATTTAAAACCTTGGTTGTTTCTTGGAATGATGCAGCAGATAAGAAACTCTGGGTACCAAGTGACGCCTTCGTGATACCTTGCAACAATGGCATCATGGTAGCAGTTACAGCATCTCTCACTTCCACTTGCTTTAAATCCTGTCTTTTTAATTTAGAATTCTCTTCTCTCAATTCTCTTAAAGAAACAACTTGTCCTGGTCGCATAGAAGTAGAATCACCAGAATCTAAAACAACTTTTTTATCAAATATTGCATCATTCTCCTGATTAAATTCCCATTTCTCAACTGACTCTCCTTCTAACAAGATAGTATCACCAGACTCAACAATTTCAACCTTTTGCATCATCTGACGAATTATGATTTCAATATGCTTATTGTTAATTTTTACTCCTTGTAGTCGATAAACTTCTTGAATTCCATTAAGAATATATTCTTGAACAGCAGTAGGTCCTTGAACTCTGAGAATATCTTGCGGTGTAATAGCTCCATCAGAGAGGGGACTTCCGGCCTTTATAAAGTCACCATCTTGCACATAAATATGCTTTGATAATGGTACTAAATAGCGTCTAACCTCGCCCTCTCTTGATTCAACAACAATCTCTCGATTACTTCTTTTAATTCCACCATAGGTAACTACACCATCAATCTCAGAAACAACTGCAGGATTAGAAGGATTTCTTGCTTCAAATAATTCAGTAATTCTTGGAAGTCCTCCTGTAATATCACTTGTCTTGCTGCCAGTTCTTGGAATTTTTGCAATAATATCACCGGCCTTTACCTTTTGTTTATTTTCAACTGAAAGTCGCGCTCCAACCGGAACGTTTATCTCTTTCAAGGTTTCTCCTTTCTTATCATTTATTTTGATAATAGGAATAATTGTTTTGTCTTTACTATCAATAATTACCTTCTCTTTAAATCCTGTTTGGTCATCTATTTCTTCTTTAAAGGATAACCCATCTTCGAGACCGGAAAACTCAATTACTCCATCTAAATCAGATAATATACTTGCATTATATGGGTCCCAAGAACAGATTAAATCATTTTTGGATACCTTTTGATTGTCTTTGATATATAAAGTTGAACTGTAAGGAATATGATATGTTGTAATCAGCGTATTTGATTTTGGATCAAGAATTCTTATATCACCGGAACGACCAATCACTATTTCAACATTAGCAGTTTCGCCTGTTTCTTCATCTACACGCTCTGTTTTGATTGTTTTAATTTCATCAAACAAAGCAATTCCATCGTACTTGGATTTTATCTCTGATTCTGCAGCAATATTGGATGCAGTACCCCCTACGTGGAAAGTCCTCAAAGTAAGCTGTGTTCCCGGTTCTCCAATAGATTGTGCTGCGATAACACCGACAGCTTCACCCTTTTGAACCATTCTGTTTGTTGCAAGATTTCGTCCATAACACTTTGCACAAACACCGGTTTGTGATTCACAAGTCATCACTGAACGAATTTCAACTTCTTCAATATTTGCCTTCGCTATTTTATCAGCAGATGTTTCGTCAATTTCAACTCCAGCTGCAATAATGAGTTTATTTGTTTTAGGATCATAAATATCATGTAACCCCGTTCTACCCAAGATTCTTTCTGAGAGCGATTCTATGACTTCATCATTGTCTTTGAGTGCCGTCATTGTAATACCTCTTAGCGTGCCGCAATCCTCTTCTGTGATAATAACATCTTGAGCAACATCATGCAGACGTCTTGTCAAATAACCGGCATCAGCAGTTTTAAGTGCTGTATCGGCCAAACCTTTACGTGCACCGTGAGTAGATATGAAATATTCCAAAACAGATAATCCTTCTTTGAAATTAGCCAAAATAGGATTTTCAATAATTTCTCCGCCTCCACCACCAACGTGCTTACGTGGTTTAGCCATAAGACCTCTCATTCCCCCTAACTGTCTGATCTGTTCTTTTGAGCCCCTTGCTCCTGAATCAAGCATCATATAAATGGGATTAAAGCCTTGTCTATCTTCACTAAGTTGTTTTAACAAAATCTCAGATACCTTAGAATTAACTTTTGTCCAAATATCAATAACCTGATTATATCGCTCATTATTAGTAATAAAACCATTGGCATAGTTCATAGTAACCTCTTCAACCTGCTCTCGTGCTTCGTCAACCAACTTCTTCTTCATATCCGGTATTTTAACATCAGAAATACTAAAAGAAAGACCACCCTTGAAAGCATAATAAAATCCCATATCTTTGATACTATCAAGGAAATCCGCGGTTACTTTTATTCCACAAACCTGAACCATCTCACCAATAATATTTCTTAATGATTTTTTGGTAAGTGTCTGGTTAATAAAACCCATTTCGGCAGGTACTACCTGATTAAATAGAACTCGACCAACAGTAGTTTCAATAAATTTATTTTCAAACTTATCGTTCTCTTTAATATTTGCTTTAATTTTAATCCAAGCGTTTAAATCTACTTTCTTTTCATTAAAAGCAATTATAACTTCCTCAGGTGAATAGAAAGTCAAACCTTCCCCCTTAACAGGAGAGCTTGGGATTGATTTTCTTCCTTTTGAAATATAATATAATCCCAAAATCATATCTTGAGATGGCACTGCAATAGGAGATCCATTTGCAGGATTCAAAATATTATTGGGTGCTAACATAAGCATTTGGGCTTCAAGAATTGCTGCATTACCAAGTGGAACGTGAACAGCCATTTGGTCACCGTCAAAGTCAGCGTTATAACCGGTACATGTAAGTGGGTGCAACTGAATTGCTTTACCCTCAACCAATTTTGGTTGAAATGCCTGGATTCCTAATCTGTGAAGTGTGGGAGCACGGTTTAGCAACACAGGATGTCCTTTCATAATATTCTCTAGTATTTCCCATATTACCGCTTCTTTTCTATCAACAATCTTTTTAGCAGATTTTACAGTTTTAACAATGCCTCTTTCGATCAGTTTTCTGATAATAAATGGTTTAAATAGCTCAGCCGCCATTCCTTTGGGGATACCGCATTCGTTAATTTTGAGTTTTGGTCCCACAACAATTACAGAACGACCGGAATAATCAACCCTTTTACCCAAAAGATTTTGTCTAAAACGGCCTTGTTTTCCCTTAAGCATATCACTCAAAGATTTTAGAGGTCTGTTTCCTGCAGTTTTAACAGCATTTGCTCTTCTGGTATTATCCAATAAAGAATCAACAGCCTCTTGCAACATTCTTTTCTCATTTCTTAAGATAACATCCGGTGCTTTAATATCTACAAGTCTTTTTAGCCTGTTATTTCTAATAATAACCCTTCTGTATAAGTCGTTTAAGTCAGAAGTAGCAAATCTACCACCTTCTAATGGAACCAAAGGTCTTAGTTCAGGTGGGATGACAGGCAGATTGCGTAAAATCATCCATTCGGGTTGATTAGCACCGGTTTTTTGAGAGGCTCTAAATGCTTCAATAACTTTAAGCCTCTTTAATGCTTCTGCTTTTCTTTGTTGACTTGTTTCATTTGCTGCTTGATGTCTTAATTCATAAGATAATTCATCTAACTTCAGTTCTTTTAACAAATCTTCAAGTGCTTCGGCACCCATTTTAGCAATAAATTTGTTAGGGTCAGAATCATCAAGATATTGATTTTCTTTGGGTAAAGATTCAATAATATCATTGTACTCTTCCTCTGTTAAGAAATCAAATTTATTAATATCTTCCTTGATACCGGGTTGAATTACAACGTATCTTTCGTAGTAAACCAACATATCAAGTTTTTTAGAAGATAAGCCTAACAAATAGCCTATTTTATTAGGCAAGGATTTAAAATACCAAATATGGGCAACAGGAACGATTAATTCGATATGTCCCATTCTCTCCCGTCTTACTTTCTTCTCTGTTACTTCGACACCGCATCTGTCACAAACAATACCTTTATAGCGGATTCTTTTATATTTTCCGCAATGACATTCGTAGTCTTTAACAGGTCCGAATATTTTTTCACAGAACAATCCACCCATTTCAGGTTTAAATGAACGGTAATTGATGGTTTCGGGTTTTGTAACTTCTCCAAAAGATCTTTGTAGGATCATTTCGGGTGAAGCAAGACTTATTCTTATCTTGCTAAAATTAGCATTTATTTTTGGTGTTTTTCTATTTGTTTGCATTGATTTTTCTAATTAATAATTGATAATTACTCAAACGACATCTCAAGTCCAAGGCCTCTTAGTTCATGAAGTAGTACATTAAATGATTCTGGAATACCGTTCATTACAATGGGGTCGCCTTTAACAATGGATTCGTATGCCTTTGCTCTACCCACAATATCATCTGACTTAATAGTAAGAATTTCGCGAAGTATATTGGAAGCACCAAATGCTTCAAGTGCCCATACCTCCATCTCACCAAATCTTTGACCTCCGAACTGAGCTTTACCCCCCAATGGTTGTTGAGTGATAAGGGAATATGGTCCGATTGAACGGGCGTGCATCTTATCATCAATCATGTGTCCTAATTTAAGCATATAAATGACTCCAACTGTTGTTTTTTGATCAAACAACTCACCGGTTAACCCATTGTACAGATTAACAGAACCATACTCGGGAAGTCCGGCTTTCTTAATGTATTCTTGAACCTCTTCTTCAGAAGCACCGTCAAAAATTGGGGTAGCAAATTTCACTCCCAATTCTGTACCTGCCCAACCTAAGATAGTCTCATATATTTGCCCAAGGTTCATCCTTGAAGGCACTCCTAATGGGTTAAGCACTATATCAACCGGTGTTCCATCTTCTAAAAACGGCATGTCTTCTTCCGGAACAATTTTGGCAACAATACCTTTGTTTCCATGTCGTCCTGCCATCTTATCTCCAACTTTTAGCTTTCTTTTTGTTGCAACATAAACTTTAGCCATTTTAAGAATTCCCGTTGGTAGTTCGTCACCAACTGTAATCGCAAAATATTCTCTTCTGAAATCCGCATAGAATTCATTCTTTGCACTCTTGAAGTTGACAAGAATCTTCCTTATTAATTCATTCTTTTCAATATCAGTAGTCCAACCATCAAAATTAACCGTATCATAATCAATTGATGATAATGCCTTCTGAGAGAATTTTGTTCCTTTTGGAATTACATATTCATTTAAGGAGTTTTTTATACCTTGTGATGTTTTACCATTAACAACTTTAAACAGTTTCTGAATTAATTGTTCTCTCAATTTAGAAATGTTTCGTTCGTAATCGACATCTAACTTTGTAAGTTTGGATTTTTCATCTGTTTTTACTCCTTTCACTTTCTTAGAACGTACAAAGAGTTGTTTATTTATTACATAGCCATTAGTAGAAGGTGGTGCCTTTAAAGAAGCATCTTTAACGTCTCCTGCCTTGTCACCAAAAATTGCTCTTAAGAGTTTCTCTTCAGGGCTTGGTTCTGATTCTCCTTTAGGAGTAATTTTTCCAATTAGTATATCTCCTTCTTTAACTTCAGCACCAATTCTAATCAATCCATTCTCATCAAGATTCTTTGTAGCTTCTTCACTAACGTTAGGAATATCATTAGTTAATTCTTCTTCGCCTCTCTTGGTATCTCTTACCTCTACTTCAAATTCAAAAACGTGAAGTGACGTAAACCAATCATCTTTAACTACTTTCTCAGAGATTACAATTGCATCTTCAAAGTTGTACCCTTGCCAAGGCATGAATGCAACTTTAAGGTTTCTTCCCAAGGCTAATTCACCTCCGTCTGTGGCATAGCCTTCACACAATACCTGTCCCGCTTTAACTGCTTGACCTTTCTTTACAATTGGCCTAAGGTTTATACAAGTATTCTGATTGGTTCTTCTGAACTTAGTGATCGGATATGACACAATGTTGCCTGTAAAACTTGCCAATTCATCATCTTCTGTGAAATTATACTTTACACGAATTTCATTGCCGTCCACATACTCGATTACTCCATCATTTTCAGCTAAGATGAGAGCTCTTGAATCTTGAGCAACTTTGCCTTCCAAACCTGTTCCAACAACCGGAGCTTGAGGCCTCATTAATGGAACTGCTTGGCGCTGCATGTTAGAACCCATCAAAGCTCGGTTAGCATCATTGTGTTCCAAGAAAGGAATCAAGGAAGCTGCTATTGAAACAATCTGATTTGGAGCAACATCCATGCAATCAATTTTGTCAGGTTCAACTATGGGGAAGTCTCCTTCAAATCTTGCCTTAACAGCATTAGAAGCAAATGTCCCATCAGGATTTAATTCTGCGTTTGCTTGAGCAATTGTTTTATTATCCTCATCTTCTGCACTTAGATAAATAACGTTACTTGTTGTATCGACCTTTCCGTTAACAACATTTCTGTATGGAGTTTCAATAAATCCCATACTATTAATCTTTGCATAAACGCACAAAGAGGAAATCAAACCGATATTAGGTCCTTCCGGTGTTTCAATTGTGCAAAGTCGTCCGTAATGTGTATAGTGAACGTCTCTAACCTCAAAACCGGCTCTTTCTCTTGATAGACCACCGGGTCCCAGGGCTGATAATCTACGTTTATTTGTTAATTCAGCCAATGGATTTGTTTGATCCATGAATTGAGAGAGTTGGTTGGTACCAAAGAAAGAATTAATAACCGAGGATAAGGTTCTCGCATTAATTAAATCTGTAGGAGTAAAAACCTCATTATCTCTGATGTTCATCTTTTCTCTGATGGTTCTTGACATTCTGGCAAGACCAACACCAAACTGTTGGTATAATTGTTCTCCCACAGTTCTCACTCTTCTATTACTCAAATGGTCAATATCATCCACATCAGCTCTTGAGTTACTTAACTCAATTAAGTAATTAATAATGCTGATAATATCTTGTTGTGTCAAAACCTTGGTTTCCATCGGTGTGTCAAGGTTAAGTTTTCTATTAATTCTATATCTTCCTACATCGCCCAAATCATATCTCTTGTCAGAGAAAAACAAACGTTCGATGATACCTCTTGCAGTTTCTTCGTCAGGAGGTTCTGTATTTCTTAACTGTCTATAGATATGCTCAACAGCTTCCTTACCGGAATTTGAGGTATCCTTTTGCAAGGTATTATAAATGATTGCATAGTCATTTTTCGTGTCTGTATTCTTATTTAGGATGATAATTTTAGCACCGGATTCAAGAATTAGGTCTATATGAGAATTTTCAAGTATTGTATCTCTCTCGAGAACAACCTCATTTCTTTCAATGGATACAACCTCTCCGGTATCTTCATCAACAAAGTCTTCGATCCAAGTTCTAAGAACACGCGCAGCTAATTTTCTTCCAATATATTTTTTAAGTCCTGTTTTACTTACCTTAACTTCTTCTGCTAAGCCGAAGATATTTAGAATATCTTTATCTGACTCATAGCCAATAGCTCTAAGTAGAGTAGTTACAGGAAACTTTTTCTTCCTATCGATATATGCAAACATGACATTATTTACGTCCGTTGCAAACTCAATCCAAGAACCCTTGAAAGGTATAATCCTGGCTGAGTATAATTTGGTTCCATTGGTGTGATAAGATTGTCCGAAGAATACCCCGGGGGAACGATGTAATTGGGACACAATTACCCTTTCTGCTCCATTGATAATAAAAGTCCCTTGAGGAGTCATGTAAGGAATTGTACCTAAATACACATCCTGGATAATGGTTTCAAAGTCTTCATGATCTTCATCATTACAATAAAGTTTTAACTTAGCCTTTAATGGAACAGAATAAGTTAATCCTCTGTCAATACATTCAAAAATTGAATATCTTGGCGGATCAATAAAATAATCCAAAAATTCTAATGTGAAGATATTCCTTGTGTCACTAATCGGAAAGTTTTCTGCAAACACTTTGTATAAACCTTCATTAACTTTTTTATCCGACTGTGTATCAAGTTGAAAAAACTCTTTGAAAGATTTTAATTGGATTTCAAGAAAATCGGGGTAGTCAATAACCCTTTCTGTCTTAGAGAAATTTATTCTCTTATTGGTTTCTAGTATAGTTGCCAAGTTCTATTAATTTAAATTATTAATTTTTAAAACGCACAAAGCAGCCCCCTTTAGAAGAGGGCCACTTAGAATAGTCATTATGAGAAAAGTAGAGTAAACTACTTAATTTCAACTTCAGCACCGGCTTCTTCTAATTTTGCCTTAAGTGCATCTGCTTCTTCTTTAGAAACTTTCTCCTTAACAGGTTTTGGAGCTGCATCAACTAAATCTTTAGCTTCTTTCAAGCCAAGGCCTGTCAAGTCTTTAACAACTTTAACAACACCTAATTTAGCAGCACCTGCTGATTTAAGGATAACATCAAATTCGGTTTTAGCAGCAGCTGTGTCTGCTGCTCCGCCTGCTACTGCAGGTCCTGCCGCTACAGCTACTGCTGCTGCTGCAGGCTCAATGCCATAGTCACTTTTCAAAATATCGGACAACTCTTTAACTTCTTTTACTGTTAGGTTGACCAATTGTTCTGCAATTTGTTTTAAATCTGCCATGATTTTTGATTTTTAATTAATTAATTTTCTTTGTTTGATAGTGTTTGTAAAATTCCTGTAATATTCTGACTGCTTGATTGTACTGCAGAAAGAACATTCTTGATAGGTGATTGTAGGAGTGCAACAACTTCGGCAATCAAATCTTCTTTTGACTGCAATGTAGATAATGCTCCTAATTGATTGTCACCAATAAAAAGAGCAGAATCGATAAATGCACCCTTTAATTTTGGTGATTCTGCAGAGCCTCTGAAACTCTTGATAGCAACTGCGGGAGCTTTGAGGTTTTCGCTAACCATAATTGCTGACGAACCTTTAAGTGTGTCAACAAGTTCACCAAAATCTTTGGATGAATTTTTCATTGCGAGTTTAATAAGAGTATTTTTAGCCACTCTCATTGTTACTCCATTTTTAAACAATTCCCTTCTTAACTTGTTTGTGTCGGCAGCTGTCATGCCTGAAGCATCCGTGATATAAACAAACGAGTTGTTATCAAAGATTTCTTGCAATTCAGCAACGATCACATTTTTTTCTGTTTTTTTCATCTTCTTAAATTCCTGGAATTGATTTAACATCCACATTTACCCCCGGACTCATCGTACTGGAGAGATAAATGCTTTTAAAATAGATCCCCTTTGCAGAAGAAGGCTTAAGTTTCTGTAAAGTCTGAATTAGCTCGGCAGCATTCTCTGAAAGTTTATTTGCCTCAAAAGACACTTTACCTATGGAAGCGTGAATAATACCGGACTTGTCAACCTTAAAATCAATCTTACCTGCTTTAACCTCTCCTACTGCCTTGCCAATATCAGTCGTAACAGTTCCTGATTTAGGATTTGGCATTAAGTTTCTGGGACCTAATATCTTACCAAGTTTACCCAACTTGGCCATAACTGCCGGCATTGTGATAATAATATCAATATCTAGCCAGCCGTTTTGTATCTTATCAATATAATCATCTAAACCTACATGGTCTGCTCCGGCATCTTTTGCTTCCTGTTCCTTGTCAGGTGTGCAAAGTACTAAAACTCTTACGGTTTTTCCGGTACCATGTGGAAGGGTTGCAACACCTCTAACCATTTGATTGCTTTGTCGTGGGTCTACTCCCAAACGAACATCTATATCTACTGAAGCATCAAATTTTGTGGTTGTTATATTTTTAACTACTTGAGTTGCATCAGACAAAGGATACGCTTTTCCTTGTTCATATTTCGCTAATGCTGCTTTTCTATTCTTAGTTAATCTCATTTCTTTTATAATTAATTAATTATGCCCAAGGAGCTTGGCCTTTAACTTCAATACCCATGCTTCTGGCAGTTCCTGCAACCATGCGCATAGCTGATTCTACTTCAAAACAATTCAAATCTGGCATTTTTGCTTCTGCAATTTGTTTCACTTGTTCCCAAGTAACTTCTGCCACTTTCTTTCTATTGGGTTCAGAAGAACCGCCTTTTACTTTTGTAACTTCCAGTAATTGAGCTACTACTGGAGGTGTTTTGATAATAAAATCGAAGGATTTATCAGAGTACAATGTTAAGACAACAGGTAAAACCTTACCCATTTTGTCTTGAGTTCTTGCATTAAACTGCTTGCAGAACTCCATGATATTTACTCCTTTAGAACCTAATGCCGGGCCAATAGGTGGAGCAGGGTTTGCTTGTCCTCCTTTAACTTGTAATTTTAAATATCCGGTTATTTCTTTTGCCATATCTGGTTATTTACAAAATATTAATTATTCTTTTTCTACCTGTCCGTAGTTAAGTTCTAGAGGAGTTTTGCGTCCAAAAATCTTAACCATTACTTTTAATTTTTTCTTCTCTTCGTTTGCTTCCTCAATCACACCACTAAATCCACTGAAGGGACCATCAATTACCTTTACATGTTCTCCAACAATAAATGGCTCTAATCTTTCCTCACTATTATCAGAAACTTCATCAACATTTCCTAAGATTCTATTCACCTCTCCCTGACGTAGTGCAACCGGTAAGTCATCTGCACCAAGAAACCCAACAACACCATTAACAGATTTAATGGTTGGGGCAACTTCGCCAACCAAGTTAGCATGTATAAGAATATATCCCGGGAAAAAACTCCTGTCTTTAGCAACTTTTTTCCCATTTTTTATCTGATATACTTTCTCCATTGGTATAAGAATCTGCGGAACATACTTACTTAGTTTTGCATGTTCTAATTCAGATTCAATATACTTAGCAATCTTCTTCTCTTGACCGCTAATTGCTCTTACTACATACCAGCTAAATTCTTCTGCCATAATTTCTGAGTTCAAATATAATTAACCAAAGATCCCATAAATAAACTGAAGAATAAAACCAAGAACAATATCGGTAAGATATACGAGAGCAGCAATAATAATTGAGGCCACAAGTACTATCATGGAAGCTTGTCTGAGTTCATCCCATGTAGGCCAAGTAACTTTATTAAGCAACTCGTCTATTATCAGATTCCAATAATTCTTAATTTTCTCTAACATACTATTATTTATCTTGCACGGGTGCCTGGATTCGAACCAAGATCAACGGTTTTGGAGACCGCGATTCTACCATTGAACTACACCCGTTTTCGTGCCTTAAAAAATATTTGACAATTCTTAATTATTCTAAGATGTCAGTTACTTGTCCTGCACCGATTGTTCTACCTCCTTCACGGATAGCAAATCTTAATCCCTTTTCCATTGCAATTGGAGCAATAAGATCTACAGTGATAGTAACATTGTCACCGGGCATAACCATTTCTGTTCCATCAGGAAGTTTTACTTCTCCTGTAACGTCAGTGGTTCTGAAATAGAATTGAGGTCTGTATTTATTAAAGAACGGGGTGTGACGACCGCCTTCTTCTTTTGTCAATACATAAATCTCAGCTTTAAACTTGTGGTGAGGAGTTACAGAACCCGGTTTGCAGATAACCATACCTCTTTTAATATCGGTTTTTTCAATACCTCTAAGAAGGATACCAGCGTTATCACCTGCTTCACCTCTATCCAAGAGTTTTCTAAACATTTCAACTCCGGTACATGTTGAAGTAAGTTTTTCAGTACCCATACCGATGATATCAACTGCATCACCCACATTGATTACACCTCTTTCAATTCTTCCTGTAGCAACAGTTCCACGACCTGTAATTGAGAAAATATCTTCAATAGGCATTAAGAAAGGTTGGTCAACAAGACGAGCAGGAACCGGAATCCATTCATCAACTGCTTTCATAAGGTCAAGGATTGACTGAGACCATTTTGGGTCACCGTTCAAACCACCTAATGCAGAACCTCTGATAATAGGTGTATTATCACCGTCAAAATTATAGAAATTCAACAAATCACGGATTTCCATCTCAACAAGGTCAAGCAATTCAGGATCGTCAACCATGTCGCATTTATTCATAAATACAACAAGTTTAGGAACACCTACCTGACGTGCAAGAAGGATGTGTTCACGAGTTTGAGGCATTGGTCCGTCAGTAGCAGCAACCACAAGGATTGCTCCGTCCATTTGTGCAGCACCGGTAACCATGTTTTTAACATAGTCAGCGTGTCCGGGACAGTCAACGTGTGCATAGTGACGTGTTTCAGTTTGATACTCAACGTGTGAAGTATTAATGGTAATACCTCTTTCTTTTTCTTCCGGTGCATTATCAATAGAAGCATAGTCGCGAGCTTCTGAGAACCCTGCTTTAGCCAGAACTGTAGTAATAGCCGCGGTCAAAGTAGTTTTACCGTGGTCAACGTGTCCAATAGTACCGATGTTTACGTGTGCTTTGGAGCGGTCAAATTTTTCTTTTGCCATGATGTTATTTTTAGTTTTATTATAATTTAAAAATCAATTTTAATATGGGGCTAAACAATGATGGATACGCTCTAACCTCTTACTCCCTTGACTCATCAAGCAGCTATATTATGAGCCGTTGGTGAGAATTGAACTCACGACCTCTTCCTTACCAAGGAAGTGCTCTACCACTGAGCTACAACGGCTTGAGTGGTATAAGCGAGCGGGAGACGAGGCTCGAACCCGCGACCTACAGCTTGGAAGGCTGTCGCTCTACCAACTGAGCTACTCCCGCTTTTTATCCGTATTTTGTTTAGAAAGAACGTTACTGTTTTTTTGGTGGGGAGAGCAGGATTCGAACCTGCGAAGACATAAGTCAACAGATTTACAGTCTGTCCTCGTTGGCCACTTGAGTATCTCCCCGCTTCTCTTATTTATTGAGCCACTTGTCGGGATCGAACCAACGACCTACTGATTACAAATCAGTTGCTCTACCAGCTGAGCTAAAGTGGCTAATAAACTATATCAAAAAACAGTCCTTTCTTTGAAGGCATTTTCACCTTTTCAGAAAGGACTGCAAAAGTAGATTCTTTTTTTAATTGTGCAAAAAAAACTGTGAATTATTTTTTAGGCTTGTTTTGCCTTGTATTTTTGAACCTGTGTACGGAGTTTTTCTTCCACCTTATCAACAGCTGATTCAAAACTCTGACTAACTTCTGATACAAAGAGCGTTTGGTTGGAAACATTGGCTTTAACCTCAATTGATTTATTCTCCTTGCTTTCCGTATTAACTACTTTGAGATAAACAATCATGTTGATTATTCCATCATAATAAGTTCCCATCTTACTAAGTTTTTTGGTGATGTAAGCGAGAAGTTTCCTATCCGCTTTAAAGTTTACATACTGAAAATCGATTGTCATAGTGCTATTTTTTTAAGTGAATTTAATAAAATTAGGAGAGTCAAAACTTCCTTATATCTGCTACGAAAATAACACCATTTTTTCTGATTTCCAAACTTGTCGGGAACTATATTTACTCGTTTTTATATAAAGGATGTGCCTGTCGATGGATGTTCTTTAATCGCTCCATGCTATTGTGTGTATAGATTTGTGTTGCCGACAAATTTGCATGCCCTAACAGCTCTTTAATCGCGTTAAGGTCTGCTCCTTCATCCAACAAATGCGTTGCGAACGTGTGTCTAAGGACATGGGGACTTCGATGTTCTTGTGTTGAGACTTCTTTAATTTTTTCTGTTATGGTATTGTACAACCAACGATGATATATTTTCTTTCCGTTTTCAAATACAAAAAACAATTCACTGCCTGCGATTGTGTCTCTCATAGGGATATAATACTCTTGCAGAACAGTTTTCAACTCCTCCGTCATAGGAATAATGCGTTCTTTGTTCCCTTTTCCCAGTACTTTTATTTGATTTTGTGAAAAATCCAAGTTAGTGTATTTAAGATTGAGCAACTCCGCTGAACGAACTCCTGTATGATATATAAAAAATAAGGTACAAACTGACAATATCGTGCGGTAATCTTTGGGCATTAATTCTGTTTTGAATTCATTATCCAACAGATTAAATAATTTTTGTTTTTCTACAACAACAGGCAGTTTTTTGGGCTTTTTCAAAGATTTGAGATTCGCAGCAGGATTGGTTTTCTCGATACTGTTTCTAACCAAATACCTAAAAAAACTTCTACAAACTGTTAATTTCCGATTGATGCTGCTTGCTGCCAGATTTTGTTGTGAAAGCGTGGCAAGAAAGGTTCTTAATATTGTGTGTGTTACTTGATTTGTATCAATAATTTCATATTCTGATTGAAGAAATTCAGTGAGTTGACTTAGGTCATTTTGGTATGAAATAAGTGTATGATGAGAATATTTCTTCTCTTCTTCCAAATACCTGTAATATAATATTAACGCATTGTCAAACTTCACGATACAAAGAAATAGCTTTAATCCCTTTTAAAACGCTAAGTTGTGAACGTGTATTGTTAAAACAAACACATTATGGACAGTATGATTGACCTTCGTGTAAACAGTCATGGTGCAGGCACATATTTCAAAATTTATACTTATTTCATATTAAAAAATAGATTCACTCATACCACAATCTAACCTTTGACTTCTATCTTTGACAAATAATTATCAGAGAATAGACAAACTAACACTAGATAATAATATTGATTTTAAATGAATTAAAGTCTTCAAAATTTCGATGTACTCGACAAAAAGCATAGCTGTCAACAAATATGCGTTTAGCGACTACTTCATCAATTTATATAATCTTGTAGGTCGGTATTTATTTTCAATGGTGATTTCCTTGGTGATGTTTCCTTGGGAATTAATAGAATAAAAACCATTGAATTTAGTTGTTTGAATGTTTGGAACTGCAATAAAAAGTTGGTCATCAACAATACTGAAAACATTCATTCTCTCAGAAGTGTTGGATTCAGGAATATTTAACAGAGTTGGTTGTGTTGGATTGTTGGGGTCAATCACATAATAATTCATTGATATTGCTTTCGGGTTATCTGAGTCTGCAAAAGAGTAGGGTTGGGTAGATACATGTAAATAAAGTTTTCCATGATAGAATGCCATGGATTGAGCAATTCTTCCCGGACCAAAGATTTCATCAATATTAATTTTCCAATTTAAATCAAAATCTGTTGTTCCGGCTTTAATCCTAAAAATTTGGGAAGGATCACCTTCGTTGAATTGGTTCCAACCCCAAGAACAAAAATAAAGATTTCCGTCATCACCTAATGTGGTCGATTTATTTTCTGAAACAAAAAAACCGACAGTTTTGGTTCCTCTGTATGCAATAATTTTTTCTACTTTGTTAGTGTTAATATTGATAACTGCCAGATAAAAATTTTTCTCATCATTGGAAATAAGGTTAAATCCTGCTTTCTCCAGAAACACAATACTGACATATAACTTATCTTCCTTGACATCTAAAACCAACGAACCCGTTCGCACCAAATTATTACCCGATTCGTCCACCCATTTAATATTTTGTCTGAAATTTTCTATCGCAGGTTTTAAATCAATTTTGCCCTTCAGTGTCATTGTTGAAGGGTTAAAAATCTTTATTTTTTGTGCATCTGTTCCTTCATCGTAAAAGTAACCTAAGGTTTCATTGACGATACAGAGTTGTCTGGAAGGAAATAGATTATTTTTGGAAATACTTAAATTATCGTTGATATAAACACGGTTCTTGTCGTTGAGTGTCATACGGTACAATCCAGGAGTTGAAGAGTAGCCTTTCTTGTCTTTTGCCAAGGCAAAAAAATACTGATTCATTGACAAATGACCGGATGAGACTGATGGATTGGAATTAATGAATAAGTCATTTTCTGCAATTAAATCGTATTTAGTGTCAGAATTGATATCTGATAAATTAAAAGTGAAAAATGTTGTTATATCTACATCCGAGGCATCTTCTGTTGAAATAACATAATTAAAATCTGAAAAATTAGTCTTCGGCTTTTCAAACACATCCTCAAGGTTTTCTACTTTGCAACCCGTCAAAATCAAAAAAAATGTAGTAAGCAATACAATTATCTTCTTCATATTTTTATATTAATACTCTTATCACCTCCCTATTTCTCTGTATAATCAAATCTCTTAACTAGACTTTATTTATTAAATTGGTTCAAAACATTTCCCAATCTTTGCTCACATTTCAAAACTAACTTTCACATAAAAACTTCTTCCGGGACTTTGCATCTTAAAATCATTATAAATGGGATAATCAAACAAGTTATTCCCTTCTAAGGAAACAGCAAATAATCGCTTATTAGAAATCATCATTTGCCATATTAACCCGGCAGAATTAACATGTTGAATAGGAATGACACGACTGGTATAAACTTCACTTTGACCAAATAATCCCAACAATCCTTCCGGTTCGTATTGTTTCTCAACAAAATCCAAATAAAATTGGTGAACATAGGAGTAATTCCAATAGATTTTCAAACGGTCATCCTTGCTGAACAGATATTTAAATTGGTAGCTAATCGAAGTGTTTCCAAAACAAAAGGGCATGTTACTCACTCTTGCATTGATAAAATGATTATTTTGTGAAAGAAAGTCGTTTGACCCTTGAAACCTGAAATCGTTATAAGTCAGATTGCCTTCTATTTTTAGGCCTTCCTTCACTTCCCAAGAAGTTTCAATCTCAATACCATAACCTCGCACCTTATCCAAATTAAGAAAATTGGCCTGAAATTGAGTAACTTCCTCGAGTCTTATCATGTCTTTAAGGTTGCGGAAATAGCCATTCACTTCAAAGAAAAACTTATCTTTATGTCGATACCCCAATCCTGCATTAACATTGAGGCTCCGTTCGGGTTTTAAAGTGAGGTTTGGCAAGATAAAAACATTGTCACCAAAAATCTCCATTTGATCAGGCAGACGGAAAGTATTTTCTATCGAAGTTCGAAACAACCAGCCATTTTTCGTCTGATATTTTATAGATTGTGCAAAACTATGGCCTTTATTCAGGTGTGGTGAATCTTTGGCCCCTATTAATAGATTGTTGAGTTTCCCTTTGGTTTCTCCCAGCAATAATTTGACTTGTGACAAACCTTCCAAACGTTTATCAAATAAAAAATACTGATATCCCAATCCGGCAATAAACCGATTATAAGTAATCCGGGTTCGACTATTATATGCACTCAAATCATCGGCAATTCGGTATAAATTAGTATTGATAAGGTTTAGCACCAAATACTGTCGTTCGCTGAACCTATATTTAAACAATCCTCTATAAGTCAAATTATTCGTTCTTGTGCGGATTATTGGCTCCTTTAAGTTAGATAAGTCATTACCTGTTTCTGAACCGGAAATATTCTCATGTCGATTTCCTTTCCAATCATAATAAGCATTCTTGAGTGAATCAACTAATTGGTTGCCAATCTGACTAAAGACAAAAAATTGTGAAACAGAAAGTTTGCGTTTAAAAAAGTCTTTCTGATAATGAATTGAAGGAACTGCATAAGCATACTCTTTCATCAATACTTTTCCATAGGCACGATTTCTTGAAACAAAATCGTTCTGCATCTGTCGATCTAAGCCATAACTATTTATTTTGATACTGAGCAAATCAACCCATTTTCTTTTGCTGAAATTGATAAAGACATCTCCACTAAGTTGTCGGTAACGATTGTGAAAGAGCCTCGCTGTTATCAATTTAGTTTTTCCTGTTTCTTCATCTACAAAGGGCAGATTATCAACTTTGAAATTATTCCCACTGTAAATACCAAAAAGATTGATACCATAAGAAAAATTTTTAGAAGTACGCAAATAAGAATTTATTGTAAATTGATGCGTGTTAAATGAACCGGCTTGATAACTAAAACGACCTGATGTTTCTCTCTCATTTTTTGTAACAATATTGATTGCGGCTCCGAGTGCATCTACACCAATCTCTGTTGGTAAAACACCTTTGTATATTTCAATATATCCTGCCATGTTGGAAGGAATTTTAGTAACCCCCATGCTTGTGCCAAGATAATCAATTGGGATTCCGTCAATTAGAAAGCGTACCGAACTTCCGGCAAAGCCACCAACAATAATATTGGCATTCCCTCCCACTCCTCCGGAGTTTCTTACTCTGATACCGGAAGCTTGGTTCATCATCTCTTCAACCGATGTCGGACTATATTTCTTGTTTCCCAAATCAACAATCCCGGTCTTAATAGAATGTTCTGATTTTAACCCTTTGGAGGACTTGCCTCGAATTTGGACTTCGTCTAACTTAACTTGTTTTTTTAATGTTAGTTGCAAACCGGTAATGTCTGTTTCTGCAACTACAAATACATCAATTCTATAATCTTTCTTCGCAGCACTTATATGATAATTTCCTGCAATCAAATTTGTGAAACAAAAGTTACCATTTTCATCCGTTTTCATATAAATTATCTGCGATGAACTTGATGAAGAAATACATTGTGCTGTAATCTCCACATTTTCCAGTGATTTGCCTTCTATATCAACGTGCCCGCAGATTTTGTTCTGACCCTGTAAATTGCTACTGCAATAAATAATAAAAATGATAAAAGCTAAAAATCTCATTTGTACTATTCATAAAAAAAATAGATGCTTCTGCCTTTTGAAATGAGTGAAAGAACTTTGTTTTCTATAACAATCGAACATTAACTTAATAGGTGGAATAAAAAAATGAACTGCTACTTCAACTATTATTCTGTGATGAGATTATAGTCATTTTTATCAACGTTATTCATGTTGTCAGTTTTGACAAATTCTCTTATAACACCATCCACTCTTAATCTCAAGGTCTCGGTATTATTATCCACGGACTCGACTTGAAAATCAAATATCTTCTCCGGTGTACCATAACTACCACCCAACTTTACTTCAAGTATATTATTAGCAAGCTCGGTTTGGCTGTGTTGCTTAGGAGAAACAATTCCCATTGGATAAGCGTATCGATAGTTCAAAATATCATTGTTATCTAACTGCATAACCATGATTTTCATATAACCTTTAGCCGGATTATCTTCATCATCCATGCTTGGATCATACAAATCAGAACCGGGTTTCAACTTCCAAACCTTTTCTCTTATTTTATCTATTAATGACAGTGAATCATCTCCTCCCTGTGTCCAATATTCTTGTTTCTTCCCTTGTACATAAATTTCGACATTTTGTGTAGGATTTGCCTTAATTAAAGTAATTTTTACCGGAAGTTGAACGGTAGTTGTCATAGGCTGTCCCGAGAGGCGAGAACTTACTTTTGTCATAAAAGTAATCTTATTCCCATTATCTAAAATCTCAATATCACTTATATTTTTAATGGTAAAATCATAAGGAGGCATTTCTTTATTGATTTGGATGATTTCAAAAGCCTTTTTGTTATTAGTATAATTCCAATACCAAAAGGTTTCTTTTCCCTGATTATATTCGCCTTCATTGATATAATTAAAAATATTCCCTTGACCTCCGGACGATTTCGTAGTAGCGAAGTCAAACCCTTGCATATCTGCGAACATGGCAGGTGCAAAACCAAAATAATTGCCAAATGAGAATTCTACTGTTTTGTCCCAGTTAGCTCTATCATCCAGAAAGTCCATCATTGCCAGTTGCCAAGTTCCTTCTATTTTTAGTAAACTGTCATTATCTTGTTTTGGGTCTTCTTTCTTGCAACTTGATAATGCTAACATTCCAAATGCTATAAATAACAATATAAACTTACTCTTTGACATAATTATAAAAATTAGATTTTTTCACGTGCAAAACTAATTCTACAATACCCGCATTTTCATACTTTTATTAAATATGACACAAACATGACAATACACTTTAATCGCCATTGTTAATATCTCTAAAATGTCACAGATAAGTTATTTCCTCATCTTCACAAATTAGATAGAAAAAGGGAGCATTTGTTTCGGTATGTAATTATAACATAGCTTTGATTGAGTAAAAATTCTTAATCTTGTAATATTCCAATCAAAATTTAAATTATTGCTTGATTATTATGAGTCTATACAGCCTTGATTATACCAACACTATTACCCCCCCTCTACCTCATCAGCGTCACTGTTCCTTTAAATGTCTGCATTTTCCCATAAACATTAACTACTCTCAGGGTAAAAGCATAAACTCCTTCGGGCATTGGTAGTGTGTTGTATGTTCCGTCCCAAGCTTCATCCTTAGTTGAATGGAAAATAAGTTCTCCCCATCGGTTGTAAACTCTAAAATCCAATTCACTAAATCCTCTAACCGAAGGTTTGAAAGTGTCATTAAGTCCGTCTCCATTGGGGGAGAAGGCACTGGGAAGAAAAACCCTGTAATTTGTTTTTATATAAATAGTGCTTTGGGCGGTATCTTGGCAATTGTGTTCGCTGACTGCAATCAAACGCACTCTGTGATATCCGGTATCTTTGTACTCAACTTCCGGATTTTGTTGAACAAAATCCCCGTATGGGTCAATTGACCACAAAAAGCTTTGTGCACCGGAGCTTTGATTTATAAAACGTACAAAAGGATTATCCATGTCGGGTTCTTCCGGTTCAAAAGTAAAATCAGCTTTTGGCTTAGGAAAAACAGTTATCGGAGCACCCAAGACCTGTTTTTGACAACCCCCTTCTGTTGTTATGCTTAGTCGTGGCACAAAAGTTCCACTTGCTTGATATTTGTACTCTAAATTCAATGCTCCTTCCTGTGTTATAACCGAATCCTCATTACCAAAATTAAGTATAAAACGGTGTTTACCTTTGTAATCGGTTTGAGGTTCAAATGTGATGGGAAGTGGTTGACAGCCGGAGTTCGGGTCGCTGTTCAAAGTAAGAACATTAGGAACTCTGTCAATCTTAATCTCCGCTTGTGCACTGTCAGACGAACAAGCGTCTTTTAAAACTGCTTTAAACTTATCAAAACCAAGTGGAGTAACAGTTTGTGTCAAACCATCTCCAATAAAATCTCCATTTTCATCATACCAAAAAACCTGATAAGAAGCAGAGTTTCCACCTTTGGGATTAGCTGTAATCAATGCGTTGGGATTAGCACAAAGAGTGGAACTTGACAAAGATAAACTCAATTCAGGTCTTATGATTATTTTCTTTGAAAAAGTATCGTTTGGAGAACTGCAATTATCAGTGAGAACCAAAAGTATTTCTATTGAATTGGACTTGCTAAAATCCTTGCCTACAACAAGATTTTTAGTATTTAATTTTATTGAATTAGCACTTCCCAAATTTTCAAAACTTCCATCTTCTTTTTTGTGTAACCACGTAAATTGATACTTGCCAAAAACTCCGCCTGTTCCTTGTGCAGAAAGCAAAATTTCTTCTCCAAGACAAAGGGTGTCGGGTGCAGAAAAGGTAACTTCAGGAGGCGGAAGTACATTTATCAGAATATGTTGTGTGTCAGGCTCAATCGTACAACCGTCTTGAAGGATTAAGGTTAGCGTTGAAGGTTCGGTTATGACAAGCTCGCTCAATGTGTCAGAGGAAGCTATAAGGCTGTCATTAAGATACCATTCAAAGGTATAATTTGCACTATCCCCACCTTCGCCTGTGGCGGTAAATTCCAACTTGCTGCCGTAGCAAACAGTAGTGTCCATTGCAGGACTTTGAAACCTATCAAGGATATTTGTCTGTAAATGCGGACGTACTCTCACAACTACTTCTGCCGTGTCGTTCCTGTCCATGCAGCCGTCTGTTAGAAGTACACCAAATGTTCTGTCTGTTTGGACTGCAAGGCTAAGGCTGTCTGTGTCTGATATTTCTTCCCCTGTGTCGCTGTCTATCCATGTCCATTGATACTTTTCCGCTACTCCGCCCTCGCCTGTGGTGGTAAGCGATAGTTCCTGTCCCGAACAAAGCAACGTGTCATATACGGAAACTGTGATTTGAAGTGGAGTAAAGGGAGGAATAGTAAGGTATGCCGTGTCTTTGAGTACGGAACAGCCGTCTTCAAGCACTATCACTATATGTATTGAATCGGTGGTGAGAGGATACGGCAGGCTGACACTGTCGCCTAATGCGAAGGAATCCGCATGGAGCTCCTGCCAGTTATCAAAGTCGTTGCGGTTGTACCATGTCCACCTGTAACCGCTTGTGTCCCCGCCCGAAAAGGAAGCGGCAAGGTGTACAGACGAGGAAAGACAATCGTCTGCAAAGTTTAGTGCACTTAATTGCGGGTGGCTTCTTACATAGATTTGCTTGTAAGCTGTGTCCGCTTCTCCGCAACCTGAACTGTCGGAAATAACAATGCGGTAAACGGTGTCTTTATCGGGTAAGATAAAGGGGGTGCGAGAGGTGCTGTCATCCATGTTGTAGGCGGGCGACCATTGCCAAGCTGTGCCTCCGAAGGTGTGCAACTGAAGGCTGTCCCCATAGCAAACAGTTTCAGGCAGACCAGGGTCTGCTTTATCGCGGGAGTAGATTAGAAGGCGAAGGCTGTCCAACCTGTAAAAGCTCTGTACAGGCGGGTGGGTGCTACGCACCCTTATCCTGTAATTACCCGATGAGACTACTTCAAACAGGGGTAGTTGCCCTATGATTGTGCTGTCTTCCGTACCTTTAAGCCGACCTAATTCTCTTTCCGCTCCCTCAAAGTTTCCGTTTTCATCGCTTAGTTCTGCAATGAACCAGTTGGCGGTATCGTATTCACCCTCTTTTGTATAAGGTACATAAAAAGTATCCCCCGCACAGTAGGGTCCCGCATGGACTTCTCCGCGTGTGATTGAGTAATTGGTGATTTTGGCGATAAAACCTGAATGGTATTGTGAATTAAGTACAAAAGGAGCTAATTCTAATTGACCGTTATACCTCCCACAATAGACCAATTCACTCCGTGAGTTGGGTTGCATATCTATCGCGGTAACACCTGATTTTAACCAAAGAGCATTGCCAAGCGAATCAAATTTAGAAAACACAAAAGGTGAACTCTGGACAGAAGAATCAGACAGTCCGCCTATGCTTACAGAATAATTGTATCTATTCAAGAAACTCATGTAAATATTATCAAATGGGTCTGTTCCAAGTCTTTGTTGGCTGCCGGTAATCAGGTTAGTAGCTGCAATGCTTTTTGCAGTCAGTTTAATCCAGTCTGCACTTTGTGTGCTTATTCTGCCAATAAACAGGTATGCTGAGGTTTCCAGTACCGTAGGTGTAATGTCTGGTGGTAAGGGCGGAGAGGTATAAAACTGTTGGTTGTTTCTGAAAAAGGTATCTCTGACCAAGCCGCAAATGAATTTTTTGTTGGTATCTGTCGCCTCAATATCTGACAAAAAATCGCCCTGCTTCATGTTTTGATTAACAAACCCCCTGTGTATCATATCGCCATTGGCTGAAAGAATAATTAAAAACCCTTTGTAGGTACTTACCTCTGAATGGTTATAGGTTGTATCCTCTATTTCCACATCGACTCCTCCTCTCATATTGCACGCTAAATACAGGTTGTCATCATTTTTTCCTCCTCTGATTGTAGTAATTATAAAGGCGGCTTGCTGCGCATTTGCAATTCTTTTTATCCAAATTACAGAGTCAAAATAGGGTGTATATTTTATTATGGCGGGAGATCCTTGATTATAGTTTATTTCGGTACTGTCGCTTCCATAATAGACGTATGCGTTATTCACAAAAGCCATTACATAAACATTGTTATCATTGTCTTTATCAATTTTTTTTTCTCCTTGAGATTGTACGATGCCTTCTAAAACTTTACCTTATCGGGTTACATTACCTAAACTTTCATATTCTTCCCAAAACAGTATAGTCTGAGCATTATTTTTTATTATACTGTTGGTGATCAAATTGTTATTTGGTATTATTTTAATTATCTTCTTTTGTACA
>JAGFIU010000025.1 GCA_024103355.1 Bacteroidota bacterium | reverse complement strand
GATTCACTACTGAAGAAGAGATTGATTATACAATAGAACATGTTATCAATGCTGTTAACAAACTAAGAGATATGAGTCCTTTGTGGGAAATGTTTAAAGAAGGAATTGACCTCAAAAATCAAACATGGAGTGCTCATTAATTTTGAGCTAATCTGTTGTAAACAAAGGCTGTTATCATTATGTAACAGCCTTTATTTTTTATGTAAAATAAAGAAATTTATTCTTTTAACTGTTTCCACGTTTTAACGTTCAAATCCGGTGTTGTCATAATTTCAAAAACTGTGGTTGTTGAACTTTTTATAAATGCCGGTAAGGTTTGTCTATAATCGCTTAAGGAATTCGCGTTAAGGTATGTAAGCCCATAATCTGAAGCAATATGTTTTGCTGAGCGATTGTGAGGTGTGGTAAAATAATGTTTCGCATTACTTGCTGAAGGTCCCGGAATCATGTCAAAAATGTTTCCTCCATGATTGTTCAATAAAAGTATTTTTAAATTTCCCGGCAATCTGTTCAACCAAAATCCATTTATACCATAGAAAAAAGCAAGGTCACCGGATATCAAATAATGCTCATGTTCTTTGTCTGCAAGTGCAGCACCCACAGCAGTAGCAATACACCCGTCAATTCCGCTTGTGCCACGATTTGCATAGATTGTGATGTTGTTATCGATAACACAAACTGCCGCATATCGCACTGACATTGAATTTGCAAGATGTAATACGGCATTTTGGGGTAGTACTTTTAAACATTCATTGACAGCCCATAAGTCATTTAGCTCAGTTGAATTTTCAACTACTTTGTTAAAATGAATCGTGCTCCGGTTGATTTTTTCTGTCCAAATGCTTTTGAACGGTATATTATCTTTAATAGAGTTAAAAAAAATATCTCCTAAGCGATTGCAAATCGTGGGCTTTGAAAAAAAAGTATCGCGCACAATTTGAGTATCTGCCAAGTGGATATGTGTTTCCGGTGGTTTTTTTCGAATAAGATTCTTTAGGTTTTTATTCAATAAGAAACTTCCGGTTGTGATAATGGTGTCAGGCTTATTTTTACTCCAGAAATCTTCGGAAACCGAATTTGCAAATAACTCCCAATTGGTGTTGTTCCCATATTTTCTGTAAGGAGAAGTAATATCACAAAAAATCAAAGCACCCTTATCTTTCAGTATCTCGATTTCTTTTGCTATACCCTCATTATAATGACTTGTCCCGCATAAAACCATCAGTTTTTTCCCTGATAATTTTTTATTCTCTGAAATCTTAGTTTCTGTATGGCTTTTGATAGAATCACTAAGGCTGAAAGGTTCAACCTTCTTAATTGGCTCCGGGAAATAAAGAGGTTCGGAAAAATGAAAATTAACATGAACAACACCTTTATCGGGGAATTGGGTATAGGCATTAATTTTGGATGCGATTCTTTCTACTTTTCCAAGCGTTCTGACTAATTCCATCTTACCTTTCCACTCAATGTAAGTGTTAGTATATTTTCCAAAAACTCTATTTTGGTCAATGGTTTGATTTTCCCAGCGATTTAAGAATTGTGTAGGCCTGTCAGCACTCAATACAATCATTGGTATATGCAGTTGATGAGCTTCTGCAACTGCCGGGAAAAGATTGAGCAATGCTGTTCCTGAAGTGCAAAGTACCACGGTTGGTTTTTGAGTGATTTGAGCTGCACCTAATGCCATATAACCCGCAGCACGTTCATCAACAACGGAGTATAAGTCAAATTCTGATTGTGCAACAGCCGCATTGATAAGAGGTGCATTTCGTGAACCGGGGCAAATAAAAACTTGTCTGACACCCAACCGGTGGAGACACTGAAACAAATGATGCAGATTCTCTTGTCCGGCTTTTCTCACTCTTGAAATCTTTTTTTCTGCTGCAAATGTAAGGATATTTGAAGGCTATATTTATTCAAATTACTAAGTGTGTTTACTTACTTTTGCAGCCATTCTGATTGCTTAAGTATTTATAAGTGAATTTCTTCGGTCATTATTATACAGATTCTATAAAAGGCAATGCCTGGTATAATATGGGTTTGGTTTTCCCTGATTTATTCAGAGACTTGTACAGAAAACATATCCCGAGTAGAGACATAAACAATTATTCTGAAACTGCTTTTGAATTTATCAAAGGAATGAGGATGCATATTGAGCGAGATAAATTTTTTCATCATTGTGATTATTTCCATAAAGGAGAAGAGCTATTGAAAGTGTTTTTTCAGCAAAAAATGATAATTGATAAAATTCCGCGTTCATGGTTTATGGCTCATGTCCTAACCGAATTATTGACGGATAAGTTTTTAGTTATACATGAAAAAAATTGTGTTGAACGATTTTATGAAGATATGTACAATACAATGGATGATATTAAGACTGTAAATGAATTGTTTAAGGATTCTATTCATAAAACAGTTTTTTTGTCAAGGATGCGTTTAATACATCAGGATAAGTTTATTTTTGCCTACGCAAACAATGAAAAACTTATTGCAGCGTTGTGGAGAGTGTACGAACGCGCAGGCATCGGAGTAGCTATGGAAGTGAAAAACAATATAACCCCAATACTACTTGAAATCGTGAACGAATTGAATAATAATGTGAATTTTAATTGGGTTCTATACAACAGAAAACAAGTATGAGAAAGATTATAATTGTCGGTATTTTTGTTTTGTTTTCTCTGCAAATGAAAGCTCAGAATGCAACTAAGTATAGCAATGAGTTTTTGAATCTTGGTGTGGGTGCTCGAGCAATGGGAATGAGTAATGTGGCTGTGTCATTAACAGATGATGTCAGTTCCGGATATTGGAATCCTTCGGGTTTAGTGGATATACAAGATAAAATTCAAGCCTCTTTTATGCATTCAGCCTATTTTGCCGGTATCGCTAACTATGACTATTTGGGGATTGCAACCAAGCCTACAGAAAATAGTGCTTTGGGATTAACCATACTCAGGTTTGGTGTAGATGGAATTTTGAATACCCTGGATTTGATAAAAAACGGAGAGATCAATTATGATCGTATCACCCAGTTCTCTGCTGTTGATTATGCTTTTATTGCTCACTATGCTCAGACTGTTGATATTGTTGGGCTTAATCGAAGTTCTTTCTTTCAGGATTCAAAACTGAGTTGGGGTGTTAATACAAAAGTAATAAACCGAAAAGCAGGCCCGTTTGCAACCGCATGGGGATTTGGCTTTGATGCCGGTGCTAGACTTACGGGTTTGAAATATGGATGGAGCTTTGGAGTTATGGCAAAAGATGTTACAACCACCTTTAACACTTGGAGATACAGTTTTTCCGAACGCGATAAAGAGGTTTTTGCTCAAACAGGAAACGATATTCCTATTAATACACTAGAATTGACTTTGCCACGATTGATTTTAGGAGCAGGTAAAAAATGGAATATAGAGAAGTTTGAAATTACAACCGCAACTGATTTTGAAATCACAACTGACGGGAAAAGAAATACATTGATTAAAAGCAACCCATTTAGTATTGACCCAAAGATTGGTGCTGAGTTCGGATACAAATTTAAAAACGATGATAACAAAGTATCATTGAGAATGGGGATAGGTAATTTTCAAAAAGAAACTAACAAAAATGGCAGTCGTATAACTTCCTTTATGCCTACTGTTGGTGTCGGAATTAAAATAAAAAGTTTCAGTATTGACTATGCTTTAACAGATATTGGAGACATGAGTGCAGCTTTGTATTCCAACGTCATTTCCGTGCGTTTTGGTTTTGATGCAACAAAAATCAAAAAGTGATTTTTATGAGTGAGTTGATTCATATCGTTGCGGTGGGAGAAAATAATGAGATTGGAAAAAATAACCAAATGTTATGGCATTTACCCGATGATTTTAGATGGTTTAAAAAACACACCTTAGGATATCCCGTAATTATGGGGCGAAAGACTTTTGAATCTGTTGGGAAGCCGTTGCCGGGAAGGCTCAATATCGTAATTAGCAGTAACCCTAAGAATGTTGAAGATACTGTTTGGGTTAATAGCGTTGAGGACGCTCTTAGAATAGCAAAAAAAGAGAATGAAAGGGTTTTTATTATTGGTGGCTCCTCAATTTTTAAGGAAACACTTTCTATTACCGATACTATCCTCTTGACAAAGGTTTATCATACCTTTGATGCTGATGTGTTTTATCCTAAAATTATTGAAAATGAATGGAAATTGATATACTCACGATATCATCCAAGAGATGGGAAACACCAATATGATTTTGAGTTTGAAATTCTAAAAAGGGTTGAAACATCTAAGTCATAAACCTAATTACAAGGAGATTCCAAAAATGAAATAGTTGCTGTGTTGAAATCACTGAAAAAGTGGTGTTCAGCAATTGAGATGTTTATTTGCTCAAGGATAAATGCTATTTGAGAAATACTCAATTTTGTTGTTTCAGGAAATAGGGTAGGCGTTGTCAATAGCGCTTCTTTGTATGCATCTGAACTTCCTTTGAAGAAGTTCTTATTATCTAAGTACCCATTTTCTTTGATTTCATTAAATACCTTTTGAGATATTTCGTTACTGATATCTCCTCTTCTGGCAAACCTTTCAGGGTATAATGGGGAATGTTCATTAAATAAAATATTACTGCATATACCTCTGCTTTTTAAAGTTTGAGAATTAGCTTCGGCTTCCGCATTTCCTGCCGCACCCACATTGGGATGGCTGTCAAAACGAGCCATACAAAATAGAATGGGTGTTTTGCCGGCAGAAGCTATCAAATTGCCGGATTGAGCACAATAACTTACTGCTGCACTAAATCTATACAATGTAGATAGAGCACAAGAGAATGCGCCACCATTACTCATCCCTATACTGTATTTTGCTTTATTGTTCTGTGTATAGCCACGATTAATAAAGGTATCAGTAATTGCCTTAATGTTGGCGTAATCAACGTTAGTAACAGAGTCAAACGGAGCAGGATTCCACCTTAAATCACCATCGGAATTGAGATCTGTGTGTGTTGTCGCCTCTTCTGATTCTGTAATAATGACAGCAAATTGTTTGTAAATAAGGTCTGTAATCAAGGTTTGCCATTCATAATCGGAAACTAAATTTGAGGCAGAACCTCCGGTGCCATGAAGCAGATAAACAATTCCCTTATGATTGTCAGGGAAAAAATAATAAACGGGTTTGACAATATCCCTGCCTTTGATTTGTTCAAACTTTAAGGTGTAGAGTGTGGCAGACTTTACAACAGAAGTAAATGTTACGTTCTTGTCAGGCATGATAAACCAAGTGTGCCATTCAGAAGAGCTTTTTAATAATGAAACATCAGAACCTGTCCAACTGTCAAATATTTGATTAGAAGAAAACTTGTCACTGAATATATGGACAGTATCTCCTTTGGAGTATTTACCACTCCCAAATCCATTTACAACTGTTACTTCGAAACTTGTTGGTTTTGCATGATTAACAGGTTCCTTTTCTTTTTTACAAGAGAAAAACCCTAATAACAAGCAGAGTGAGATTAGTCTTGCATTCATGTTTCGTTCTAAGATGAATTGATTCATTATTATCTTCCTAAATAAAATACGGCAGGTCTTTTTCCAAAAATAAGGGGTTTTTCAGCCCATTGTGCAATGCTTTTTGTGTCGGTGAATTGGTCGTTTTGCAATAAGTTTATGGCAACCGAAAGTCTTATTTGCGGATTCAAACTTTCCAGCAAAGATGAGAATAGTTTGTCATTCCGGTATGGAGTTTCAATAAAAATCTGAGTATATCCTGATTTAAGGATTTCGGATTCCATGCCTCTGATTGCTCTTTTTAATTCTTTTGGCTGAACCGGCAGATATCCGTGAAATACAAACTGTTGACCGTTTAATCCGGAAGCCATAAGCCCTAACATAATAGATGAAGCTCCAACCATTGGAATAATTGTAAATCCTGTGCTTCGTGCTAAATTTACCAAGAACGAACCGGGGTCTGCAATACAGGGCAACCCTGCATCAGACATGAAACCCACTTTTGAGGCGTTGTTTAATGAGTTAGAAATTTCTTTGATATCCAATTGTTTGAATTCGTCTTTGGGAATTTCTCTGATATCAAAGCTTCCGATAGCGCGTTGAAGATTGCAGGATTTAATAAAAGCACGCGCAGGTTTGGCATTTTCCACCCAAATGATTTCAATTTGTTCTAAAACAATCTTATGAAACTCCGTTATTTCTTTATGGATACTTGTGTCTCCAAGTGAAGAAGGGATCAGGTAGAATTGTTTGTCCGACATTGGTGGTTTATTATTGATTTTCTGTTAGTAGTGTAGTTTTATATGTTTCAATCTTTTGCTTATTTTTGACCGTTTGTGAAACCGATGCGGAAAATAGCTTTTTTTTCACTGTTTTTTATTTTGGGATTATTGGTTTTCCCTCTTGATTCTATTGGGCAAAGCTATGGAAACGAATGGATAAAAAAAGACCAGAAATATTTTAAAATAAAAATTGCCAAAGAAGGAATATATAGAATTGATTACACAACGTTTGCCACTATTTTATTTCAAAATGGAATAGATTTATCAACCATTAATCCAAAAAAGATTCAGATTTTTAATAATGGAGAGGAGCAATCTATTTATTTGAAAGGAGAGGATGATGGAATTTTTAATTTCAATGATTTTATTGAGTTCTATGCAAAGCCAAATGACGGCAAATTAGATAGAGAACTCTTTTACACTGACCCTGTTAATGACCCGTTGAGTGATGCACAAAGTATGTATTCAGATACCGCTGCCTACTTTATCACTTTTTTGCCCAATACTTCTCCTTTCAACGGAAAACGATTTACCCTATCTCAAACACATAATCTTGGAAATTATACTGTAGAATCATATTTTAAATATACAAGTTCAATTTACTTGAGCGAAACATATTATTATGGACACCCTATTGTTATATCTAATGTAGCATTATATTATCCGGAATATACCGAAGCAGAAGGTTGGCTGGGCAATAGGTTTGGTTTCGCTCCATCTGTTGCTTCTTATAGAACATTTTCTCTTTCTACTCCTGCCCATAGTTTAAGCGGATTTGACCCTGTTTTAGAATTTAAAGTTGTGTCTTCCAGTGAAAATATTGCAAACCCTGACCATAATCTGAGGGTTGGTGTGAGTGCAAACAATGTTTCTTTTAATACAGTTTATGATTCTATTTTTGATGGTTTTGGAGTAATAAAAAGAAGGCTAAGTTTTCCTAAATCTTATATCTCAGGAGCTAATACTTCATTTGTAAAAATGGAAGCCATTAACATACCGGGTGTGGCTCTTCAAGCATTTAATCCTTCTTATGCCACATTGATGTATGCAAGAAATTTTGATATGACAGGATTTACCTCAATCAAAGGTGTGATGGAAGCTTCTGCAACATCAAAAGAAATTACTTGGATTAATTACGGTATCCCGGGACAAAAGACTCCTATTGTCTATGATATTACCAATAACCGAAGAATTACACCGGTTTTTGGGGGCGGACAAACTTTCAGTTATGTAAACCCACCTTCATCCAAAGAAGCTGAATTTGTTATTTATGACAGTACTGAAGCTACTTCTATAACACAAATCGAAGCAATCGATTTTCCCGATATTGATGCTGCAATCAATAATACTCAGTTTTTAATCATCACACACCAAAAGTTGATGGGTAATGAGGCAACAGATTATCTTAATTACAGAAAAACAAGTTTTGCAGCCAATATGTATTCTGTTCAGCAACTGTATAATACTTTCAGTTATGGAATTGAACATCCGATAGCAATACGTAGGTTTGTTAAATTATTAATTGATAAAGCAACAACAATGCCACCCGAGTACCTTTTATTTTTAGGTAGAGGAATACAACCTGATTTATTAAAATCAGCAGCAATGAAGCAACTCAACTTAATTCCGATACTTGGGAGTCCGGCATCTGACATCTTATATACCGCAGGTCTCGGTGGGAAAAGCTCCTCAATTCCTTATTTAGCAACAGGAAGGGTTTCAGTTGATAAACCTTCTGATATTGGAACTTATTTGCAAAAACTCATAGAACAAGAACAATCTCCTAATGCACATTGGAAAAAAAGAGTAATGCACTTGGGTGGAGGAAATGACGGCTCTGAAAGTAAGATAATACGAAGTTACTTAGAATATTTTTCAAACTATCCCATAAAACCACCGTTTGGAGGTAAGGTATTAGGATATTATAGAAGTGCATCTGACGTAGCTGTCGATATTAATATTAGAGACAATTCTGTTCAAAATATTAATGATGGGTTAAGTCTGATAACTTTTCTTGGTCATGGTTCTGCAACAGTTTTAGACGTGGATATTGGAGATACCACTGATTATTCAAACAAAGGGAAATTACCTGTGATGTATTTTAATGGTTGTAGAGCAGGAAATCCCGCTATCGGATTCAATAATGGAAGTTTATTCTACGGTGAAAGGATGATTAGAGCAAAAGACAAGGGTGCGATTGTATTTATAGGTCAATCATCTATTTCCGAATTAGGTACTTTAGGAGGTCAGATTAGAAGTTTTTATGATAATATGTTTGATAAAAACTTTGGAAAATCTGTTGGTAAAATATTAAATCTCACAATTGAGGAAAACCTTAATTATAATAATCCATTATCTCGATTACATAATACATTTATCTTTTATCAAGGAGACCCTGCGTATACTATATACAACCCGCCCTTACCGGACTATTTTGTTACTCCCTCAAGTTTGTTTTTAGACCCTGAAAATACCAATGCATTAAATGATTCGTTTAATCTTGGAATCATTGTCGGTAATATTGGACGATATATTGAGTCTGATTCATTTGACATCCATATTAAGAGAACTTGGCCATCTAATTCTAAAATTGAAGATTATACTATTAAAGTTCCGGCAGTTTCGTATTTGGACACCATATATTTCACTTTCAAAACAAAAGATATAGCAACCACCGGAAATAATCACTTTGAAGTTGAACTGAATCCAAACAAAACAATTGTAGAAAGCAATTATTCCAACAATAAGGTGACTTGGGATAAGTATATTGAAGGAAATGGAATTAGCCTACTATATCCAAGACGATTTGCTATACATAACCAAGATGATTCAGTTACTTTAGTAGCACAATCATTAAATTTACTCAAAGCAAATAATCAGTTTATCTTTGAGCTCGATACAACTCCTGAATTTAACAGTCCTTGGCTGAAAAGAACAATGCCGGCAATAAATTCAGGCAATATTGCAGAATGGACGGTTCCAATACTGTCAATAGATAGTCAAGTTTATTATTGGCGTGGAAGACTTAATCTGCCGACAGACCAAGGTGGCTTTTGGGAGGAACGCTCATTTATTTACATCAAGAATGGGCATAAAGGATGGTCTCAATCTGACTTTCCTCAATTTTATCCATCTTCTCAGACCCATAAAATTATCCTCAACAAAGAAAAGCAACAGTTTGAATTTGCAAATACAGAAAGGTTCGTCTGGGTTGACACAAGAGTAAACACGCATGTGAGTTTAGGTGTAAAGTTTGGAGGATACTTATCCCAAGATGTGAATCCAAAAGCGGGGGGGAGCTTTATTGCTGTCCTTCTAGATAGAAATACCTTAGAACAATTTTTAGATGCAAATTTTTACCCAAAATGTTGGTTGGGTGCGACTTGGCCACCGTTCCAAGCTACTCAACAATATGCTTATTATTGTTTTGCTAATACAAATAGTGATATTGCTGAATTTAATGCTCTAATCAATGATGTCCCTGAAGGGACCTATGTTGCATTCTTTACAAGATATGATGCACAAATGAGTACATGGAATACCCAACTTAAGCAAACACTTAATATGCTAGGTGCACAATCATTTGAAGGGTACCCAAAAAACCAAGCTTCGTTTGTCATGATTGGATGCAAAGGTTGGGCTCCGGGAACTGCTTATGAAAACATCTCACATCTGACAGACAGTGCCACCATGGGATATGCGGCAGTCGAAGGAAAAATTCTGGGAAGATATGACCAAGGTTCGGTTACTTCTGAACCGATTGGTCCGGCTTCTGAGTGGAATACTGCTTTCTTTGACTGGAAACCTATGTGGGGAACGCCCTCATCTTCTGATGATATTAAGTTTTCTGTTTATGGAATTGACTCCAGCAAGAATACCTATCTGTTAATGCAAAATATTTCACCTTCAACTGTTGATTTGTCTTCTATTGATGCAAATAGATATCCCTTTATTCAACTAAAAGCAGATTTTAAAGATATAACAGACCGTTCTGCTCCCCAAATCAGACATTGGATGGTAACTTTTGAGGATAGACCTGAAGGAACTATCAATACTTCTCAAAATTATTCCTTCCATAATGATACCTTGCAAGAAGGTGATTCATTTAGGATAAAAATAGGATTCCAAAATATTTCTGATAAGAACATGGATAGTATTCTTTACCATTTTCAGATTATAGACTTATCCAATCAAAATATCTTACTAACGGTTGAACAGAAGGGAAATCCAATCAAGCATGGAGAATTCGTTATTATTAATCAACCCATGTCAACACGTGGATTATCAGGGCACTATGCCGCCAACATTTTCTTTAATCCTAATATGGAACAACCTGAGATTTCGCTGGCTAATAACTATTTAAGTATTCCTTTCCAAGTGATTACTGACAACCTAAATCCATTGCTGGACGTAACATTTGATGGACGACATATCATGAATGGCGAGATTGTTTCGCCTAATCCACTAATTTTAATAACTTCCAAAGACGAGAATCGATTTTTACTACAAACTGATACTGGGGGGTTTGAGATTCTTCTTAGGATGCCCGGAACTCAAAATTTTATTGCTATTGATAAATCTTTGGGTGAAATAACCTTTAAACCGGCTATCGATGCTAATAATGTTGCTACTATTGAATATAGACCGGTAAATCTTGCTGATGGTAAATACACTATAAAGGTTCAATCGAAAGATCTATCCGGTAACAATGCCGGTAGAGAATTTTATACAATCGATTTTGTAGTTATCAATGAAAGCACTATTACAAATTTTTATCCTTATCCAAATCCATTTACGACTCAAATGCGTTTTGTTTTCACTCTCACAGGGAAAGAAATTCCTGATGATATCAGTGTTAAAATCATGACTGTCTCAGGGAAAGTAGTAAGAGAAATTTCTAAAGAAGAGTTGGGAAATATTAGGGTTGGTAATAATATTTCAGATTTTGCGTGGGATGGTACAGACCAGTTTGGAGACCGCTTGGCAAATGGTGTTTATCTATACCAAGTGATTGTTAAAAATCACAACGAAACCCTGAAACATCGCGATTCTGCAGGAGATAATACATTTGTTAAAGGCACAGGTAAAATCTATCTATTGAGATAGAATACACACGTATTTTTGATGTTGTTTAGAAATATTCTAAATAATATGTCCTTTGTTCGTTTTGCTGATATAATTTCGCAGCAATAAATGAAGTAACAATGATTTTTATAGACAATGAGGGGAATACAAATCCCAAATATAATCTGGCATTAGAGGAATATGCTTTAAGAAACTTCGGTTCAGACAATGACTATCTTCTTTTTTATATCAATGAACCATCCATCATTATTGGAAGAAACCAAAATACATTAGAAGAGGTTAATCAGAAATATGTGACTGAGAAAAATATTCATGTGGTGAGAAGAATATCGGGTGGGGGAGCGGTGTATCATGATTTGGGGAATTTGAATTTCAGTTTTATTTCTAACCATGATATTAAAAGCATTAACAATTTTGGAAAATTTACGGCTCCGGTAATAAAGGTGCTGAACTCAATGGGGGTCAAGGCTGAATTGAAAGGGCGAAATGATATTTTGGTTGATGAGCGAAAAATATCAGGTAATGCACAGTTTTCCACCGGAAAAAGAATTGTGAGTCATGGCACATTGCTTTTTAATACCAATTTGGGCGAGGTTGCCAATGCGCTGAATGTTAAGATGAGCAAAATTGAATCTAAAGGCTTAAAATCAGTAAGAAGCAGGGTGGCAAACATTTCTGAATTCTTAGATTCTCCAATGGGTATCAGTGAGTTTAGAAACACATTGCTCAAAGGCTTGTATGCAGAAGGAGAACCTTTTGAAGAGTATCGTTTGAGTGAAAATGAAAAGAGGGGCGTAAAAGAACTACAGAAAAGTAAGTATGAGAGTTGGGATTGGAATTATGGAAGATCTCCAAAATTCAACATAAAACGTTCTAAACGCTTTCCTATTGGTGAAATTGATTTGCGGATTAATGTAGAGAATGGATATATAGATGAAGTAAAAGTCTATGGTGATTTTTTTGGAAAAGAACCGGTAGAAAAAATAGAAAATCTGCTGAAGGGGATACGATACGAAAAGACTGATATAGAAAACAGGCTGTCAGATTTTAATGTTACTGATTATTTTGGCGAATTGTCCAATAATGAATTTGTTGAGCTTGTCTATGGTGAAGATATAGATTAAGAGAAGCCTTAACTCATTTTGCTTTGTGGAATTTAACAAATAAACCCATCATCTATTTTGTCAATCAGCTACGAAAGCAAGCCTTTCAGCAGATTTTATTTGCAAAAGCTTTGAAAACAAGTACTTTGTTTTTCTTTTATACACCTGAAAAAAATCACTCAAACATTTATCTGTAACCGGTTGTCGTAATTTTGAGATGGGTTGGGTATTGGCGATGGGCGGGACTTTTATCACTTAACTTCAATCGAAGAATACCGATGACAATCGGGATTGATACGAAGCTGTTCAGCCCGTCTATTCCCAATACAATGTTAGCGATTCGTGCTTCTTTTCTTTCGTTGGTTAGTTCAATGAACATTGGAATTTAATGTCTAACTCGTCAATAAATTGAAAGTCGTTTATCCATCTAATTCCCATGTTGTCACAAACGTTGGGTATTTTAATTTTATTAGAGTTTAAAGCTGTCACCTTTTCTTCCTTGGTGACTATAGTCGAATTTTCGTGTAAAGCATGAGCAATAACCCAAGGGTCAGCTAGTGAACGAGCCTTTGTGTTGTCAACTAACAGCGGATAATCTTCTAAAATTTTACGAATGTGTATTGTAACTGGTTCGCTAATTTTATTGATTGGGATTTTGCTGTCTTTCAACCATTTTGAGAGGTCATCTTCAGTCCGAATGATTTCTTCGTAAACCAATTCAGGAAAAAAAATATTTCCCCTTTTTCCCAGTTCAATTAAGATTTTCCAGTAATCAGGGCAAAATTTTGGGTTGTAGTATTTTTGCCATGCTTGGATTAACACATTGGCATCCAAACAATATTTGTTTGCCTTTGTGCTCATCTATATAATTGTGATTCAAGTTTTGAAAACTTATTTACTTGGACATTTAACAGATTACTTGCTAAGGTTGGCTCGATAAAGCCGCCACGAAATGCATCTAATACAGTTTGAGTGAATAGCCTGCTGTTTCGGTTAAGTTGTAACAAAAAGTAATTTGGTCCACCTGGTTTGTCCTTTTCTTTTTGCTTGGCTTTTTTTTCTGCTTCTCTTTTCAAATACTCCGCATAATCTATTTCAGCTTGCTTTTTTAACTTCTGATAGGTTGGTGTCGAAATAATATTAAGATTCAATGCACGAACTAAGAGAGCAAATGAACTTACTCCTAATTGCTTTGCAACCTTGAAAACATCTTTAGAAGTCTGAAAAGAAGTTGAATTAAAACCCAAAACAATTTCTTTTGGCATTAAAGCATTTGCTGCAACTTCATTGCAGAATAATTCTACCGGATGAAATTTATCTTTGTGTTTTATGTCGGGTTCAATTTCATTTGAGATACCTGTTTCAGCTATCCAAATATGAGCTAACTCATGAACTAGTGTAAATAATTGTGGTGCATTCCAATCGTCCGAGTTAACAAAAACGAATGGTGCATGTGGGTCAGCAATTGCAAAACCTTGCAACTCTTCCGAATCTAGTTTAAGTCTGGAGTGAATAAAACTTGTTCTTGAAACAAAAATGCCATTAGTTTCTGCTGCATCAATCCACTCTTTAATGGGGTTTTCTGTCTTGTAAGATGCAGGATTTATTTTTAATATTTCAAGAATGTTTTTTGCTACAGTTTGAGGGTTGTCTTTTATTGAAAAGCGACCTACGAAAACTAATTTGTCTTCTTGATTTTCTGTATATACATCACTTATCCATGCTTGCTTTTGTTGGATTTCTCTGATGATAAAAATTGAAGATGTTGTCAGATTTTTTGAGCCTGATTTTCTAAAGTCTTGCAGTGGCTGAAAGTCTCGAGGATCATCTGGTAAAAAGAATAAAGCAAATGGTCTTTTATAAGCTTTAGCCAGCGTTTGTGCTTGTCTTATTGTCGGTTGATTTGTTCCTTCTTCCCACTCTTTCAATTTGGCAACCGTTACGGAAACTTTGGCAGCGGCAGTTTCTTCGGTCATTCTTGCCGATTCTCTTGCCCATTTCAGAACATTTGGTGTTATGTATGCCTTGTCTGCCATTTAGGTTTCAAAAATACAAATTTTAAGGTCGGTTTTGTCAAAATACTAATGTTTTGTCGGTAACTGTCGGTCTTTTACCATGACTGCTAACGCCCGTCATATTTGCGAAGGTTGCTAAATAAAATTACTAAACTTCCCATTTACAACGTGTCAAAAATAATGCAAAAGCGTTGAAAACAAGTACTTTGTTTTTCTTTTATACACCTGAAAAATTCACTCAAACCTTTATCTGTAACCGGTTGTTGTAATTTTGTGCAAAGGTTTGGCGCTTGGCGCAGGAGTGGCAAACGAAGACAAAACTTTCGGTTTAACCCGAACCTAAGCAAAAACCGCTTGGGCTTTTGCTAATTTAATTCTTTTGAGCAAAAACAAGCGGTTTTTTGCGACAATCGAAGCTAAAACCTTGATTTTAACCGTATACCCGCTCTTGCACAAAACCGTTTGTTGTATGCCTGTGCTTTTTCGTTTTCTTTCTACGGTTGAGCAACCATACTCTTTGGCAAGTTTTGGCTTGCGCGGCTGTTCTGAGCGACTAGCCAATGTGTATGGTCGGAGTTGTTAGGAATTATATTTATCATAAATGTCTCTCAAAAAGTGAAACCCTTTTTCCCCGTGTAAAAGGCATATTTTATCTGCATTGTCCTTTAACCCATTTTCATACAGACTTTCTACGATTTCTTGAAGTTTTCCTCTTGAAATATCATAGCTCACCTCTTTTTTTAATATTTCTATTAAAATGTTCCCGACTTTTTTAGGGGAGTTATTTATGTGCTTTGATAGCGACTCTATTATTGAATATCGATCTCGCTGATTTATGTGAACAGCAGAATTCAGTAATACTTCATACAATTCATCATCTATTTCTTCAACACTATTTAACCACTTGCAACAACCTGAAAGAATATGTGAGTCAAGTTCTTTATCCTCCATTTTGATTGATTTGTTGTAAAGTGCAACCCAAAACGGTTTGATTTTGGGAGTGACGCTTTTCTCAAACGGAATCCGAGGACTCCAGAAGAAATAAATTAAACTTGATAAAACATTTTCGCTTTTTGAGTATATCAATGTTTGTATAATATCATTGTCGATAACAATAGATTCAAATTCGTATAAATAAGCTGTACAAATCTGATGTATCAAACTGTTCTTTGCTTCACCAACTATAAGGTCGCTTGATAAGGCCTCTAGAAGGTGAGAATCTTCCATGAATAATTTGAAGTGCATTCTGTTTGGCTGTCTATGATAAAAGAAATACCCACTAATAGATGCCGACCAATTAGTTTTAGAGTCCAAAGGAAATAGTTTGTTAAAGTTTTGGATCATCCAATTTTCGTCTAGGTAGTGGATATTTTGTAAAAATTGACCGATTACATAAAAGAGCAGAGGATTATCATCTTTTGATTCAATATTTTGTGTTAATAACTCCTGTACATCAAAATCCCAACGATCATTCTCTTTTCCTTCTAAGCGAGCCAATCTTAATGAATATTGAAATAGGGCCACAAAGATCTTTCCTTTCGAATTATTGAGCACCGTCATTGATAGATCTGAATGATCAAAAACAGGGTAATTATCATTTTTGAGAATATTGAACAAAATCTCTTTGACTTTAGGAAGATCCTCTGGATTAAATGCATGATTATCGTTCTGAAGACCATTTTCAATAAAGGAAATTAGGTTTGAAACAAACCAGCGACAATAGTTGTCATCAGAGTTGTGAGATGCCCAAAATTCTTCTTTCTGAATTATTACTTTTATAACATTAAATACTTCCGCACATTCAAACGTCTTCTTTTCATCTCTCCAACTTTCAGCTAGTCCTCTAATCCATGAATATTGTGTTTGTGATGGAGCCTTAACCATTGGCGTACCGTCAGCAATATACTTATCTGGATTTTTCCGAACTGCCATAGTAAGCATATCAATTAGTCCATCCACTGATGGCCCCATGAAATCATGATGTTGTTTATTAAAATCATGGTAATAACTGATTATTTCTTCCAAGCTCATTTCATCAATCTCATACATTTTAAGAGGCGAAATGTTTCCTGTATGACTTGAATGCCATGAGTCAAAGCCAGGATGTTCAACATCAGCATCATTTACTTTATCGAGTTCCTTTATTAATTCTGTCACTTTTTCAGATCCACTGGGTAATAAGGAAGTGAGCCACTCTTTTTTCTGATATGCTAAAGACCGTTCAATTTTATCACGGTCATCTTTTAACTCTTCGGGTATAAAATATTCCTTTGAATTGATCCATTCAATTATTTGGTCTATCTCTTTAGCAGAAAAGTTTGAGGAATGTTCTTTGAGCAATTCATAAACTTCATGTTTGCTAAGTGTTAGGTCTAAGGGGGTATCTAAGTTCCAGAAATAATCTTTCAATTCATTATATCTGATACGAATAGTATGAACTGCAATTCGGCTAAAAATTGGATGTTCTTTAAGAAGGAGCTCTTTTAATGTATTGGCTACATCTTTTGAATCTAATTTTTCAATTGTGTCTCGTAAAAGATAAACTAATTGGCAATCATACCTGTCAGTGAATGAAGTTTGTTCATGGTTTTCAATTGCAGGAATCGAAATATTGTTAAAAGAAGATTTATCTATCTCTATAACTTCTATAATTTTTTGCAAGCTAATGTTCAAAAGATCTATTCCGAGAATGGGAATTAACTTCTCCTTGAAATCAGATAGTATTCTTTGAAATTCATAACTTCTGAATATTGAATGAACTTTTTCGAATGTGTCTTCAATAACTCTATGAGTTAGCAGTACTTCAATGCTTTTTAACTATAAGTCCTTGTTACCTATTGATATAAATCTTTCCAATAGGTCATTAAAACTATATCCTATTAATCCAACCCATTTACTTGTGAGACCAATTTTTATATATTCAAAATGCCTGTCATCTAAATGCTCTTCAGGCAGTGTACAAATAAGCTTGAATAGAGTATAATCAGTTCTGTAGTTCTCAACTCTTTGCCCATCCTCATGTCTAAATTGAGATATGCTATCAATAATTCTAACTAGTGACTCTGTTGTATCCTTCTCTGGTTTCTCTAGGTTTTGTCTTGCAACTTCTTCAAGATAGGTCAGTACAGCCCAATAAGGCATAGAATAAAACCCAGGATTATCTTCGGCTTCTACTGGTTCCGGATTTTTCGAACCAACAAAATATTCTTCCTTTTCAAGAAATAATAGCCATTGTCTATGTTTTAAGCCATTGAAAAAATATAAAAATCTGGAATCATCTTTAAGCAAATTTGGCAAAGCATTTAAAACCTCTTTAGAAGGCTCAGTCATCTTGAGGATACCATCTAAACGATCAGCAATTGCATAGTAATTGCCAACTAAGAATGCTAGAATATCTTCAAATTGGTGCCATAAATTGTCAAAAGCTTCTTTTTCCCTCGGATCTTTCCATACACCATGACGATGAGCATATTTTGGGAATTGCTTTGCAACTTTATACCATTGCTTAACAAACTCAGTTTCGTCATCTAAGCCTAAAGAATGGATTATTGATTCTTTATGACCGATTTTCCTATTTAATGGTCTTGAGCACTCTTTGCTAAGTTCTATTTCTTCAAGGCTTTTTGATGTCAGTATATCACGCAAGCCACTTTCAATTTCCCTTGATAGATGGCCAAGTAAATATGGTTTGGTATCCAAATCCATTTCAGATAGCATCACGCCATCATGGTAGAAAGCAGCAATCTCTGTTCCTATTGAACTTAGGCCTTTATGAATTTCTAATTGACGGTCGGTCATTTCAATATTTAGTTAGCGTTGGCAAAAATCAAATGTGGTATTTGTGCGGTCGTCTTCTTCGCATGGCATACAGCGTCCGTTATATTTGCGAAAGTTGCAAAATAAAATTATGAACTTCCTATTTACAACATGCCAAAAATAACACAAAAGCTTTGAAAACAAATACTTTGTTTTTATTTTATACACCTGGAAAATACTCTCAAACCTTTATCTGTAACCGGTTGTCGTAATTTTGTGCAACGTCCGTCATATTTTCGAAAGTTGCAAAATAAAATTACTAAACTTCCCATTTACAACATGCCAAAAATAATGCAAAACCATTACAGTTATAAAACAGAACTGCAACTTTTGCAAAGCGATAATTTGAGAAGTAATCTTTAAGGTTGTTTGAGAGCCTTTCAGCAAATCTCATTTGCAAAAGCTTTGAAAAACAAGTACTTTGTTTTTCTTTTATACACCTGAAAAAAATTTTCTCAAACCTTTATCTGTAACCGGTTGTCGTAATTTTGTGCAACGGTTTGCAGCTAAACGAAGGTGGCGTTATAACGAGACTAAGCTCCAACAGCCAGTACACTTTCTAAACGCAAATTACTTTAAACTTGCCTATTACCGCCACTTTCGTTTAGGTGATGTTAGGCGATGCCTGCTTAATTTATATTTCACCCCAAGATTTAATATAGCATTTTATTATAAAATATTCCATATTATCTTTATTTAAAAGCTTATGTTTATTAATATTGAACTTGCCCATATTCCCTCTCATAAAATACGCGGTGTCTTGATGACTATAGGTCTTAACGTCAATTATACTATCATTTATGACCCTAAGTTTAATAAGTTTATCTGCTGCTATCTCTGAATCCGTGGTAAATTTAAAACATATATTTTTGTTTGCCTTCTTGCCATTATATGAAAAATCTTCAAAAGCAAAAATCTTGATTGTATTTTCAACTTTAATGGCAACTACTGTTTGGCAATTATTACAACTACAGATTAATAATTGAATAATGGTTGAAATTATTAAATATTTCATTATGACACAACAATTTCACCAATAAATTTATTCCCACTTCTTTTCTTGGAAAGGTAATTATATAGACTTGTCCAATTGGAAAATTCAGGAGTATTGTCACTATCACTACTTTTTCCTACTGAAACGCATCCAAGACTTACGCTGCCAACGTGCAAATACCTATCACTGGATTCATTACCAAGTCTAAACCATATTAAAGCATATTTTGAATAACTCAAATATGAATCACCTATGGGGTGAGAATAATCAGGCAACCAAATATTATGCGTTCCATTGGGTATTGGATCAGTTGGATCGGTATATGCTGAAATTTTTACATTTCCATATTTCAATTCTCCTTTAGCCTTATTGAAAAATATTTTTGCTCCTGTTTCATAGATAGGTTCGACAAATCTACTTTTTCCTTTTGTTTCACACTTTACTGAGGCACGAACGTTAATAAAGGGCCACTCGAGCATTAAAAATTCTTCTCGAGTTTCATCTTCAATAAATCTAACTTCAGAGACTTTATAGTAAATAGGTATACTTATTAATTCACCATCTGACTTTTTAACAAGTGTAAATCCGTTTGTCCCAAAACTAGATAACATTTTAGGGCTTTTATCAACTTCATAAAAGATTAAAGGGATATTATTCTTAACTGTTTTATTAACTTTTACACCAATACTTAAATTTCCTTTTGTGCTTCCTTTTAATTTGGTTTCTAATATCCAACCTTTCTCAGCAGTATATGATGTTGATGTTAGGGTTATTCCTGAGCTTGGAATTAACTCAATGTTATATTTTACTCCCCCCCAACTATTATCCGCCAAACCTTCGACTTTTAAACGTAGCAATGATTCAACACCAACTTCAAACTTATTTTTGGTTTTATCTTCCAAAATTACATTTGGTAAACCTGTTACTAAATTATTCGAAACATTGTTTTCAAGTACCTTTTCAGGATAATACTCACCACCCTTCGCCCACGGATTTTTAAACATATTTTTCATCATTATGCAGGATTAGAGGGTGGTACACAATTACAACCGCTTTGTGGAACATCACAACAATCGCCAAACACTTTCTTGTACATCGCAGCTTTTTCCGCTGGGTCGGTTATGGCATTAATAATGTCAATACTTTGTTGCTTGATGTCGTTATTGAGTTTAGATTCTAAAACCGTATTGTCTTGGAGCTTTAGGTTGAAACAATCTAATGCTTCTCCTTGCCCTAGAATTGAATCTACAATTACAGAATCGGTTGGCAACACTCGGTGGGTTACATTTTTGATGATGCCTTTTACAGTGATTGGATTTGCACCTGAAAATGGCGTGTAGCTAGATTCCAGATTAGGGTCTTTTCTAAACCGTGGTGTGGTGTGAATAGGTGTTGAAGGCGGTGTTGGTGGCCAAGGGCTGCCAGGTGTATGGTTAAAGAAATCGTAAATATTTTCGGTGTATTTTTCAAGGAAACTCTTTGGGTTGGTAGCATCTTCATAATCATATACGTTACCCAATTGGTTTACTATTTCTTGGAAGGTTGCCAATGCATCAGCTGGATTGGTCATTACCTCTTCCAACATTTGCAACAAGCCGTCTATTTTGGTAACAATTTTCTTTTCTTCATATCCGTTAGAAAATACAAAGGTTACATCATCAAGGTAAGTAACGGTTATTAACTCTTGATTGAGTTGTCGGAAAACAAAGTTTAATGTTCGGCTTTTATTCAGATTTTCAAGTACCCTTGTCACCGTACTTTCTTCGCTTTCTGTACTTGTGGTGCTGGTTTCTGTATTTACTTCTACTTTTCTGTTGCTTACCGATTTTTGGGTTTGTTTGCTTAATGCTCTGTTGAGTGTTTTAATGCTTTCTTCTCTTTCACTATTGGTAGTTTTGCTATAACTGGCAGTCGCACTTATAGAAATTTTAGGCAGGGGCAAACTCAATCCACCACTCACTTTTTTGTCAACATGGGTGCTGCTTTTTGTATGAGTATTGCTTTCTTGTTCTGCAATGGTTTCTAAATCGCTTGCACTTTCATCACTAAAACTGTCAAGCACATTTTGAACATCTTTTTTGTTGGTAACCGTTTGCTTGTAGGTTTTGATGGATATGGTCGTTTTTTCACCAGTTAATAAGGAGAAAGTTTTAACCGTTTCACCTGCTCCGTATCTTCCTAAATAGGTATTTACTCTGTAATGTTCTACTATGGTAATTTCAGGCTTTACTGTAGCTGGTTTGGGTCTGAATTGGATTACATTATGTCCTGCCAAGTTGGTGGTAATAACCGGCATTGCATTTTTTGAAAGTTCTGCAACTTGAGAAACTTGCATACCTGCTACTTTTACATCAAGTACCGGACTGGTTGGCACTTCGGAAAGTGTTAAGGTAGCTGCGTCTGCAATATTTACCAATGGACTTACAGAAAGTTGACTTGTTTCTGTTCCCATACTTGCAGGGGCAGTAGCTACTACACCTGCAAAACTGTTTGCAATATTGGCAGTAAGTTGTCCAGTTTCAATGGTCTGGACTTTGTCGTAATAACTTTCGCCACTTGGTGGATGCGATTTGTAAGAAGTTTTAAACTTTGCTTCGTCAACAGAGACAGGTAAGTACACATTGGCAACAAAACTGGTGGTTTGTGGTAGGTTGTAATCCAATACTGGTGGATTTTCACCATTACCAAGCTTAATCATTGGCTTGGGGTCGAGGCAGGATGAGTTTTCTGGCATAACTTTTTATTTTTAAAATTGTTTAACGATATTTCATTGATCAATATTTAATTTCTTTTGTCATTTTTTGCGGTTTCGGTTTATAGGTTTCGCCTAACGTCCGTCATATTTGCGAAGGTTGCAAAATAAAATTACTAAACTTCCCATTTACAACGTGCCAAAAATAATGCAAAACCATTACAGTTAAAAAACAGAACTGCAACTTTTGCAAATATGACAG
>JAGFIU010000020.1 GCA_024103355.1 Bacteroidota bacterium | reverse complement strand
GTTTTACCCATTGTTGTCCGGATTTAGAGAAAATAAAAGTAGGCTCTTTGTCAAAAGTCTTACCTGAGATATTCTCCGAAGTCCATTCACTTCCCCAAGATGAGAAGGGAATAGTGGTTTTGTTGATGATACTCACTGACTGATTAGCACAGATAGACGCTGGAATTTCAAAATCAGGGATTGAATTTGGATAACTATAAATTGATTTTGTAATAGCATCTGAACACCCTTTATCCGATGTTGTAGTCATTGTAACCTCATAAGGACCTGGCATGCTATAGATATGAGAAGGGTTTAGATCAGAGCTTAGATTTCCATCACCAAAATCCCATGAATAAGAAAGAGTTCCAACAACAATTGTACTTGTATTTGTAAATTGGATAGGGGTAGCCCCGCATTGGTTTTGGAATGTGAAATTTGCTATCGGACTTTCAATCACCTCAACAGTTTTGATAACAGAGTCTGCAAAGCCTAAGTCAGATGTGGCAACCATTTTAACAGTATAAATACCTTTTGTATTATATTCTTTTTGAGGTGCAAAGAGGGTTGAGTATGTCCCATCTCCAAAATCCCAATGAGTAGAAATGATAGTGCCTGAAATGATTTCTGTCAGATTAATAAATTGCAATGTAGTACCTAAGCATCCACCGGCATCTTGAACTGCCACTTTTGGCATCGGTGCAATATGAAGATATCTTTTGGTTGTGGTATCACACTTGCCATAAGTCTTGTCTGAGACTGTATAAGTCAGAACGACAGGTTTGTCAACATCTGCTTCCTTAAATTTGAGTGAGACATAGGCATCATTTGAGCCTGATGGAGGGTAAAAGGTAAACCTGTCTGCAGGCATAGGTTCATTATCCATTAAGGCCGAGAACGAACTTGACCATGTAGTTCCATATCCGGTATTTGAGTAGCCTGTCGGAGCTGAGAAATGATAAATAAATGTTTTATCATGGGTGACTAAGTCAGGTTCATTAACCTTTGGAAATCCGGGGAAAGAAGCATCGGGGATAAATTCAGCACCGGATGGGAGAGGGGTAACATCAAAGTTTATAGTTTTGATGTTATTTGTAGTATCTTGGTCTGAACTTAAAACTTTAAATGTCAGAGGCTGATTTCCAAGAAGGGTTGGTATTAATTTATACCCTGTAATTCTAAATGTTTGTGTGTTTCCAACTTCTAATGTACTTATGTTAAAGAATTTTATTGTAGTTCCTGTTGCACCCGGCATTTCAACATTAATATCAATAAATGAGCGTTTCCCGGGACCGTTGCTGGTGAGGGTCACATCAATTTCGTACTCATTGTTGTGACAGAGTATCCCTGGTGCATTCATTATAACAGGTTTTACATCAACTACTTCAATATCTGAGTTCTTAACAGAGAGTGTTAAGAACTCGGCATAACCGTGACCATTATTATTCCCTTCTATATTATTCTGATTGATACCTCCATTATAAGAACCGCCACCATATCCAAAGTCATAAGTTTGGTCTCCTCCATTGTATCCACCACCACCACCGGCACCACATGCACCACCGCAACTTGAGTGTGCACCACCTCCACCACCAAACCCTCCATCAGAAGTCGGGGAAGAACTGCCCGTTCCCCCATTTCCACCATTGATAAATGCTTTTCCTCCATATATACCGGAGCCGGGGCCTAAAGAAGAATTGGCTCCATCTGTTTTATAACCGCCACCTGCACATCCAAAAACTCCCGAAGCAATTCCTCCGTTTTGTGTTCCATTGTTCGTTTTTAAACCAGATTTCCCATCTTGGTTCATTGCTCCCCCGCCTCCACCGGCTACAATGAGAACTGTATTTGTAGTTTTATTTACTACATATGTTCCTCCTCCTCCTCCTCCTCCTGTTCCATTATTTCCTTTTTGCCCAACTAAAATATAGATTTCTTCACCCGCATTCAAATCAAAAGTGCCTTGCATTGTAGCTCCTTTTCCTCCATAATAACTACCGCTATTATAGTCACCTCCTTTTGCGCCTGCAACAGTGATTTGATATGTGCCATCATCCGGTACATGCCAAACTTGAATGCCACTAAGCGAGGTTACTTGGCCGTTAAGATTAGTAGCACTGTAGCCACTGTTAATTTGTGCCTGAGTAGGACCTAATCGCCCTGTTGCACCACAATTTGTAAATTTGTAAGTTTGGGCTTGTAATAAGTTAAAAGTAGATACTCCAAGTAAAAGCAGCATCACTTTAATGCTAAAGATAGATTTGTTCCATATTTTGTTTAATATAGAAATTCTATCTTGGGTTTTAAGCAAAAATTTTGAGTAGAGTTTCATGTCATAGAATTTTGGTTGAACTTTTAATTGTTTATATGTGAATATAACAGCAGCCAAATTAAGAAATTTTTTAATAGGTAGGTCATTTTGATTTTTTATTTATAAAATAATGTGGTTTAAGGTTGATTCTAAGATGCTTATATACAAAAAAGCCTCCCAAATTTGGGAGGCTTTTTTGTATATTTTAGGTTAGATTATTTACTGATAACCACTTTGTGAGTAAATACTCTGTTGTCTTGGGTAATGATTTTTACCATATAGACACCATTAGCAAATTCAGAAAGATTGATACTGAATTCTGAGTTACTATTGTTCTCAGTCATGTTAACCAATGTTTCACCAATCACATTAGAAACAGAGATGTTGGCGATAGCAATATTTTGGTCATTTGAAATAGTAATAAATCCGGTACTTGGGTTAGGATAAAGAGCAAAACCACTGAGTACAAAGTCAGATTTTACATCAAGATTTTGAACAACGTTATCCAATGTACTTTCACACTGACATCCTTCTTTGGTAGTAATAATTAACTTCACAACGAATTTGCCGTCATTCTGATACTTATGAATAGGACTTTTATCATTTGAAACAACTCCGTCACCAAAGTACCATTTGTAATCTGCGTCTATATTAGGCACATCAAAGGTATAACCTCTTTGCCCGTAAGTCCAATCATGATTGATACTAAAATTACAAGAAGGTATAATTCCTACATTTACTATTTTAGATATGGTATCAGGGCAAACTCCGTCTGCAGAAGAAGCAACAAGAGTAATTAAATAGTTTGCAGGAGAGGTATTTGTATAGATGTGTGCAGGTGTATTGATATTGTTATAAGTATTTCCATCGCCCATATCCCAATAACTATAATAACTGCCATGTTCAACTGAGGTGTTGTTAGATAACCCCACAAGGTTTCCGGCACAAGTAGATGAAGCAATTGAGAAATCAGCTTTCGGTCTGTAACCAGTCCTAATTGAAGATGATTTACTATCGCTGCACCCATTCTCATAAGTGACAGTTAAATGCATATTGTATTCTCCTGCAGTATCAAATTGAACACTTGGATTTCTGTCTGAATATAATACATCATCTATATCCCACATAAACTCAATTGTACTATCTTGGTTTGAAATGCCACTATAGAATACAATAGGACTACTACTGCATACGTCAGAAGTAGTAAAGTTGATGGAAGGAGCTTCAATTACATTGATAGTTTTTGAAATTGAGTCGATACAACCAAATTGAGTAGTTACCATAAGGGTAACTTTTTGAGTGCCAAGAGAAGTAAGAGAAATAGTCGGGGATTTAACAAAGGTTTTGTTCAACTCATCTCCAAAAGTCCATTCACTTCCCCAACTTGAAAATGCAATTGAGGTATTATTTATGGTTTGGAAATTACTAAACTGACATACTTCTGCGGGTACTGTAAAGTCTACATTAGGATTTGGATAATTATATACAGATTTTGTGATTTCAGAGTGACATCCGTTGTCTGAAATAGCAGAGAGAGTGACTTCATAAGGTCCGGGAGCTGTATAGATATGTTCAGGGTCTTTGTCGGTGCTATTATTTCCATCACCAAAGTCCCATTGGTATGATAAAGTGCCTGAAACCAGGGTGCTGTTATTAATAAATTTGAATGGAGTAAGCCCACATTGGTTGTCGTAACTAAAATCAGCAACCGGAGTTTCAATTACATTAATAGGTTTAATAACAGAATCGGAGAAGCCATAGTCAGAAGTAACAACCAATTTTACGTTGTATAACCCTTTTGTGTTGAAAGTTTTTTGAGGAGAGAATAGGGTAGAATAAGTGCTGTCCCCAAAATCCCAGTGTGTTGAGACAATTGAACCAGATGCAATTGAGGAATTATTGATAAACTGCAATTCAGAACCTAAACATCCTCCAACGTCTTCATAACTAACATCAGGCATAGGGGCGATATGGAGTTCCCTAGAAATTATAGAGTCACATTTGCCAATCATAAACTCTTTAATACTAAAGAAGAAAGAAACATTTTTGTCAATATCTTCTTTTTTGAAATTTAGAGTAATGTAGCCATCATTTCCTCCGCTGGGAGCCACAATGTTAAATCGGTCATTAGGGAGTGGTTCATTGTCAATCAGACCATAGAAGCCCGCGGACCAAGTAGTTCCATAATCAGAATTATTATATCCGGTAGGAGCGGTAAAATTATATCGATATGTTTTATCGTGTGTTACTAAAGTAGGAGCATCAACTTTAATAAAGCCTGGGAAATTTGCATCCGGTGTAAAGTTAGAACCGTAGGGAAGAGATACTACATTGTAATTTGTTGTAATACTGTTGTTTGTAGTGTCATCTCCATCACTCCAAACACGAGTTATTTTCAAAGTAAGACCATTCATGCCTGTTGAACCTATACTAATCTTTTCAGAGGCAGGCAATCTATATGTTTTACTTGAACCGCTCGTTAAGTCACGAATATCAAAAAATTTGTATTCTAATTTATTTTGTCCGGGAGCACTAACTTCAAAATCTATAAAAGACGCATCGTCAGGTCCGTTATTTTGAAAAGTTACTTCATATTCATATTTTGTTCTAACACACATAGTGCCGGGGACTTGAGTAATTGGTTTTATTAAAATAGGCTGTATATCAGCGAGTCCAACACTAATAACGGTAATTTCCACTCTACCATGTCCGGTATTTGCTCCAGCAATATTTGACTGATTAGTTCCTGCATTATAAGAACCACCGCCACCTGCCATAAAATTACCATCTCCACCGGAATATCCGCCACCGCCACCACCACCATTACAGCCACCACCGGAGCCACCGCATCCAAATCCACCATCTGCAGCACCACAACTACCTCCTTGCCCTCCTTGTGCACCATTAATAAATGCTTTTCCTCCATTTCCCCATGTTCCATCATTTGCTCCATCTCCTTTTAAGCCGCCTCCGGCACTGCCCCAAGAGGTTGAGATTGCACCGCCTTGTTCAATTCCCCCTGAACGAGGTCCGCATGCCGAGGTAGAAGATGTTACTCCCTGTCCGCCTTCTTTACTGGTTCTACCATCGCAACTATTTTGGCTAACAGCAGCTCTTGAGCCTGCTCCGCCTCCTGCTATTACAAGAGGTGTGTTGTCATCGTATGTGACAAAAGACCCGCCTCCACCTCCACCATTTGAGCCTATTGTTCCTTGCCCTGCTTGGCCAACAACAATTTTAAGCTTTGCGCCCCCTATTAAATAAAATTCACCTGTCATTGATGCACCCTTCCCTCCGGTAAAACCACTTTGGGCGTTAAATCCTTGTGCTCCTACTGCGTTGATCTTGTAATAACCTGAAGCAGGAACAATAAAAAACTGGATACCGGAAGAGGAGGTAACTTTCCCATCGAGCTCAGTGCCTGTATACGCAGCGTTAATTTGTGATTGTGTTGGACCAAGCCGTCCGGTTGCTCCACAATTTGTGAATTTGTAAACTAATTGTCCGTTTAATAAACTACCACTTAAAAATAGTGCAGAGGTAAGAACTGCTTTTACTGTAAATGGATTTTTAAAATTTAGAAAATTCGAAAGTTTGTAAAGTATTTTCATGCTGATTAAATATTAAATTTCATTACACGAATTTGAAACAAAAATTGGTTTGAACAAAATTTTTTCACAATTATTTTTTCTACGAAGTGTTTGTATTAATATACAAATGGAAAATAGAATTGATTAATGGATAGTATTAAGGTTTCTTAAAGTAGAAGTTACCAACCTTGTTCTCCAATCAATGGGACGAAGCTAAAGTTATCGAATATTTCAGTAATGTAGTTCTTGTTGCTTTTTTTTGTAATCCTGACCATTTTTTGGGATTCAGATGTTTTTCCAACCGGAATAACCAGAATGCCTCCTATTGATAATTGATTAAATAATGCCGGAGGGACTTTGGGCGCTCCTGCTGTAACCAAGATTTTGTCAAAAGGTGCTTCTTCCTTCCAACCAAGAGTTCCATCCCCTAATTTTGTTTTAATATTAAGCGCGAGATGTTTAAATAGTTTGTTCGATTTATGATGTAAAACATCAATCCGTTCAATACTGAATACTGAGGCTCCGCATATTGAAAGTATCGCTGCTTGATACCCACTCCCTGTACCAATTTCGAGTATCTTATCATTATTTTGTGGATTGATTAATTGTGTCTGAAATGCAACCGTAAATGGTTGTGAAATAGTTTGTCCTGCATCTATGGCAAATGGAGTGTCTTGATATGCAAAGTGTTCAAATTCTTTTGCAATGAAATAATGACGTGGTAGATTCAGAATTGCTTGTATTACATTTTCATTGTTAATACCTTTATTGCGAAGGCTCTCAATAAGTTTTACCCTCAATCCTTTATGTCGTGGGGTGTCTTGCAAAATTTACACTAAATCTAATTGGTTGAAAATAATGACTTTAAAGAGTGCAAATAAATAGAATTATTTGCACTCACAAAATAGCAAGATGATTAAACTTGGTATAATAGGTTCTGAAAAGCAAATTCAAATAATATCTGATGTTGTAGAAAGAACCGGAAAATTTATCGTTGCAGGAAGCTTTTCTCCATCTGCAAAAACGTGGGAAGACGCTTTCTTTAACACAGATTATGAAGATTTTATCAATAAAACTGATTCCCTTTTCTTCTGTGATGGTATCGAATGGTATTCACCTCTGGTAGAGAAAGCTATTTATAATTTTAAGCATATATTCTCTGATGGGTTAAAGGTAGAGAATTGCAAACGGTTAAAAGAATGGGAGAACCTTGTTCACGAAGCTGGTATTGTGTTTCATGCGGGTAATCAGTTTTCTGTCAGTCCTTCTTTCTTGTCGGTATGGCAGTACTTAAAGAAGTGCAATTGGCTCGAACTGAATATTAGACTTCCGTTTAAAGATAGAGAACATTTCCGTTCTGTTTTGAGCCAAACACTTGAATTAGCAATCAAATCAGTCAGAGGAAGTATAGAGAAATTTAATAAGAATGAGTCATCTTTATTCGGATTTGATTTCCCTGAACACTTTTCCCTTTGGATGGATAGTAGCGGAGGAACTAATTGTAAGATTAATATCAGCTATAGTCGAAGCGAAAAGGAATTAAAGGGTGTTTTTGGAACTTCTGATAAGCTCTTTGAAGTTGATTTCATTGAACAAAAAGTTTGGGAACTTCAAAAGAGTACTGATAATATTGCTTCTATTAGTTTGTTTAACAGCGAAAATGAATTAGAATTGCAGCAGTTATTACCCGAAATAAAAAGAGTTCAAAGACAAGTAATCTATTTTGATTCTTTAAGCAAAGAGCTTCTTAACTTTTGGGATAATATTACCAATCATCTTAGCCCATTGACAGGAATAAATGAACTTGTTGAAGTATCGGTATTGTGTGAGAAAGTTTTCCCGGAGACTGATAAGTGTCAGGCTTGCTGAACTTATCATTCCTATTATTGGTACTTTACTGTTTTTTACGTCTTGCAAGAAAAGAGATGTTGAAATCCCTTCATATTTAAGAATTGAAAAATTTGATTTTACTACTTTTCTGCCTACACAAGGAAATGCATCGCAGAATATTACAGACGGACATGTTTATGTGAATAGTAAATACATTGGTGCATACGAACTACCCGTTACGATTCCCGTTTTAGCCAATGGTAAGTGTAATGTTTCCGTTATTCCCGGAATCAGAGAGAATGGCTCTTCTGTTAATAGAAAGTCTATTAAAATTTTAAAGAGCTATGAAACAGAAGTAGTGCTTAATCCAACGGAAATCGATACAATTCATCCTACTACAACCTATCGTTCGAATACATTTTTTGCATGGATAGAAGATTTTGAGTCAGGAACATATTCAACCGAAGCATCTTCAAAGAATACAACTCAAGATTCTGTCCAAATAGTTGATAGCTCTGATGTTAATTCATTTAAAAGCCGGTTTTCAAAGTATTCTGCTATGATTAAAATCCCTGCTACCAAGGATAGAGTATTTTTTGAGCAATACAGTAAGGAGAAATTTGTGGTACCAAATAAAGGTGCGGATGTTTATCTCGAATTAGACTATAAATCCAACATTGAATTACAAATCGGTTTTTATGCAGATAAGACTTCTTCTTATGAGCAAATTCCGTTTTTAATCCTCGCTCCTTCAAAAGAATGGAAGAAAATCTATATGAATCTTTCTATTGAAACCTCTGTGCTGGAATCTAATACTCCCATTCAAATATTCTACGGGTTTTTAAAACCGGAGGGAGAAGTTGCGTTCTCGCCTGAATTATATATTGATAATATTAAATTAAGCTATCTGAATTGAATAAGTCATTGCGAATATTGCTTTATGTGTTCTTTGATTGGCTTGCTGCGGCAGTGTCCTGGATAGCAGTCTTTTTGGTGAGAAAAGAACTCATAGAATCTGTGAGGCATGGATATCATATTCCGATTACTTTTGATAAGAATTTATTGTTAGGACTGCTTCTAATTCCTTTTTTTTGGTTGTTTCTATATTGGTTTTTCGGATTTTACCGTCATATCTTCAGACGTTCAAGATTGAAAGAATTAGGTCAAACTTTTTTTACAACTATTATTGGTACTCTTATCATATTCTTTGCATTGATGCTGGATGATACAATCGTTAACTATAAAAGTTACTATTTCAGTTATTCTGTTTTGTTTGTATCTCAATTTGTATTGACCTATGTATTCAGATTTGCTTTGTCAAGTTACACCAATACTCAGTTGGATAAAGGAAGATGGGGTTTCAACACACTTTTGGTTGGAGGTGGCGAGAAAGCACTTCATTTGTATAAGCAACTTTCAGAATCAAGAACCTCAGAAGGATATAAATTTAAAGGCATTTGTACAAATGGTGTTATTATTAATGAGGTAAATGAATTAGGGATACCAATGCTGGGTTCCTATGAAAATATTAATCAAATCATAAAGGAACACAATATAGAAGAAGTAATTCTGGCATTTGAAAGTTCCGAAATTTCTAAAATCAACAAGGTCATTTCATCCATAGATCAAGAAAATGTTTTTCTGAAAATACCTCCGGACGATTATCATATCCTTTCGGGAATGGTGAAAATGAACAATATTCTGGGTACGGTTTTAATCGAATTGGATTTTACCGTGATGAAACCTTGGGAAAAAAATCTTAAAAGGATTTTTGATATTCTTTTTTCTACCTTGGCACTAATTATAGCTCTTCCTTTCTTAATAATCATTTCGATTATTATTAAAACTACTTCCAAGGGTCAGGTTTTCTTTATGCAGGAAAGATTGGGTTATAAAGGAAAACCATTTAGAATAGTGAAATTCAGAACCATGTTTACGGATGCGGAAAAAAATGGACCTCAACTCAGCAGTGACCATGACCCACGAATTACTAAGTTTGGAAGATTTTTGAGAAAGTCTCGCTTGGATGAATTTCCTCAATTTTTTAATGTTATTATTGGTGAGATGTCAATTGTTGGTCCTCGACCCGAAAGAGATTTTTATGCTAAACAAATCAAGCAATTTGCCCCGCACTACGACCGTTTGTATATGGTTAAACCGGGTATAACATCTTGGGGGCAGGTAAAATTCGGATATGCAGAAAATGTTGAACAAATGGTGCAACGTTCTTTTTATGACTTGCTTTATATAGAAAATTACTCCTTTGCACTTGATATTAAAATACTGATTTACACAGCCCTCATCATGGTTCAGGGGAGAGGGAAATAAAAAACCTTTTTGTTTAACCATCAAGCAAAAACAGACTCAATAGATTATTCACAAGAATTCATAAAACAACGGTGGAAATTGTAATATATAGTTATAATTTCGCCCCCAACATCTATGACAAACTCAACTCAAAACACAGCTAAAAAAGTGCATAATTTTTATGCAGGCCCTTCCATTCTTTTCCCCAAAACATTCGATGAATCTGTTGATGCAATTCACAATTTTGCCGGAACGGGTCTGTCAATTCTTGAAATCTCTCATAGGAGCAAAGAATTTGTGGAAGTAATGGAGAACGCAAGACAGATTGTTAAAGATTTACTCAATATTCCGTCAGAATATCATGTTCTGTATCTTGGAGGAGGTGCTAGCACCCAGTTTATGATGACTGCATATAACCTTCTTGAAAAGAAAGCGGCTTACCTTGAAACTGGAAAATGGGCTGCTAATGCAATCAAAGAAGCTAAAATATTTGGTGAAGTTGTTCTTGCGGGTAGTTCTGCTGATAAGAATTACAACTATATCCCTAAGAATATTATTATACCTGAAGATGCGGATTATTTTCACTATACATCTAACAATACAATATACGGCACACAAATCCGGGAAACGCTGAAAAGTCCTGTTCCTATGGTTTGTGATATGTCATCCGATATAATGAGCAGAAGAGTGGATGTTTCAAAATACGCTTTGATATATGCAGGAGCACAAAAAACATGGGACCTGCAGGTGCCACGGTTGTTATCGTCAGAGAAGATATTTTGGGCAAAGTTTCCAGAAAAATTCCAACAATGTTGAGCTATGCTACTCATATCAAAAAAGACAGTATGTTCAATACACCACCGGTATTTCCTGTTTTTGCCATTCTCAAAAACCTTGAATATGTAAAACAAGTTGGTGGCGTTGACGAAATGCAAAGAAGGGCTAAAGAACGAGCTGATTTGCTTTATGCAGAAATTGACCGTAATCCATTATTCAGGGCCTTTGTCCCCGAACATAATGACCGCTCTCAAATGAACGTTTCTTTCTTTCTTGAGGATGAGTCAATGACAGAAAAGTTTCTATCAGCATGCAAAGAAGCCAAAATTATGGGTATTAAAGGATATAGAGATTTGGGCGGTTTCAGAGCTTCGTTGTATAATGCGCTTCCTTTGGAAAGCGTTCAGGCATTAGTAAATGTGATGCAGACTTTTAAATAATAATGGTTAGCGAATGAAAATTTTAGCAAATGATGGAATAGATACAGCCGGAAAGGCTTTGCTTGAAAAAGCCGGACACGTTGTAGATACCAACAAAATTCCTCAAGAAGAATTGGTAAATAGAATTGCAGATTATGATGTTATTATTGTGCGTAGTGCTACCACAGTTACACGTGATATTATAGAAGCAAGCAAACTTAAAGTGATTGGTAGGGCAGGTGTAGGTACTGATAATATTGATAAGATTGCTGCTAAAGAGAGAGGAATCGAAGTACTCAATACTCCGGCAGCCTCTTCAATTTCGGTTGCAGAACTTGTTTTTGCACACCTTTTTGGTTTGGTTAGATTTCTGCAAAAATCCAATAGAAGAATGCCCAATGAGGGAATGATTAAATTCAAAGAGCTTAAAAAAGAGTATTCTGCCGGTAGCGAACTCAAAGGCAAAACTATGGGAATAGTAGGTTTTGGAAGGATTGGACAAGAAACTGCCAAGATTGCGGTTGGTGTCGGAATGAATGTATTGGCATACGACCCTTTTGTTAAGAATATTAACCTTGAAATAGCATTTCATCCGGGAATGAAACTCCCTAAAATGACAATTCCTATCGAAACGGTAAGTCTTGAAGAAGTTTTAAAAAACTCAGATTTTATTTCACTTCATGTTCCCAAGCTTGATAAACCCGCGATTGGCGAAGATGAAATTGCAATGATGAAAGACGGTGCAGGGATTGTGAATTGTGCAAGAGGAGGAGTTGTTGATGAAAAAGCACTCGCAACAGCCTTGGACAATGGTAAAATTGCCTATGCAGGGATTGATGTATTTGAAAATGAGCCCCCTGTAACTGATGTTTTATTAAAAAAAGAGAATGTATCTCTCTCTCCTCACTGTGGAGCTTCCACATCAGAGGCACAAGAACGTATTGGGATTGAGTTGGCTGAAAAAATTATAAACCATTTTAAATCATAAGGATTTGCCAAAAATAGCCCCATTCAGAGCCACTTTCCCGGCAGAAGGTCTTGAGAATCAAGTAGCGATTGATTCAAATGTTAGTCTAACTAAAAGTGAATTATTTCTAAAATTAGAAGAAAATCCTTTCTCGTACTATCATATTTTCAAACCTCAAACACATTTCACTGAAGATAATTCTTTGGAAAAATCTTATGCCTTTGGCAAGAGTTATTTTAAACAACTTAAAGAACAACAAGTATTGATTAAGGATAAAGAACCTGCCCTCTACGTTTATCAAATTATCAATAAAGACCATAGTTCTTTTCTGGGATTAATTTCGACTGTGGATATTAATGACTACGAAAATGGAGTTATAAAGAAACATGAAAATACGCTTACAGAAAAACAAACTAAGCTCTTTAAACATATTGAGATAACAGGCTTTATTGGCGAACCTGTCTTACTCACCTATCCTGCAAAGTCTAAAATCAATAAAATACTTCATTCTTATCTTGAAACTCGACCGGATATAGCCTTTGAATATGAGGGGAATCGTCATAAATATTGGAAAATTCAAAATCCAAATATTATTGGAGAATTGGAATCAGCCTTTCTAGAAGTCAATGCCTTTTATATTGCAGATGGGCACCATAGAACAGCCTCTGTATATCAATATATTAAAGAGAAAAATTTGCCGGATTGTAGTATGCTTGCCTATCTTGTTTCTGATGAACAACTCAGGATTTATCCCTTTTATAGATTATTTAAGAGTCATGCAGCCATAGATACAGAGGACCTTATTCGCAAAATAAGTCAAAACTTTTTTGTAGAAGAATCCACCGGTTCTGAGACTCTCCTATCAAATGAGTTTCTTATTCTTATTAATAAAAAAACGCTTAAAGCAACACTAAAGCCTGATTATAATTTGCAAAACCTCAGTATAGCGGATAAATTGAATGTTACTTTATTAGAAAATTTGATTCTTAAACCAATCCTTAATATTCAAGACAGCCGTATAGATAGCCGTTTGACATTTTTGTCAGGCAAAATTGGTAGAGATATTGTTAAAAATAAAGTTGACTCGGGTGAAATTTCTTTGGCTTTTGCATTAGCTCCTTTGACTGCTAAAGATATCTTTGAAGTATCTGACCAGCAACTCATTATGCCACCCAAATCTACTTTTGTAGAGCCCAAACTTCTCTCGGGTAGTTTAATAATGGAGTTCTGAACTGATTATTCGCATAGCTGCAAATTGCGATATTAGTTTATTCTTTATTTTTCAGTTATTTTTGTCAGAGATTAATTCATTTAGATGAAGGAAGTCGTACTGATAACAGGAGCTCATGGTATGATTGCTAAAGAACTTGCTCATAAACTAAGCAATTCCTTTGATATTCGTATGTTGTCAAGAGAGCCTTCCGGGAAAAATGAATTTCTTTGGGATATTAACACACATTTTGTTGATGAAAAGGCTTTTGAGAATGTAGCACATATCATTCATCTTTCTGGAGCCAATGTGATTGAAAAAAAATGGACAGACTCAAGGAAATCTGAAATTGTTTCCAGTAGAGTCAAATCTGCAGGACTTCTTTTGGAGATTCTGCAACAAAGAGGACAAAAGATTAAAACATTTATCTCAGCTTCGGCTATCGGATTTTATGGTAATGAAACTTCTCAAAGGGTTTTTACAGAGGAAGATATTAAAGGAGAAGGATTCTTAAGTGATGTTGTTCTTAGATGGGAGCAGGCTGCCGATTCTTTTGAAGTAGATGGGTTTGCAGATAGAGTTGTAAAATTAAGAATAGGAATTGTGCTGTCTCCAAAAGACGGGGCTCTTCCAAAGATGTGTTTATCTGTTAAAAGTTATATGGGGGCTGCTTTTGGCAGTGGAAATCAATATATGCCTTGGATTCATATTGATGATATTTGTGCTATCTATGAATTTGCATTGAAAAACAGTGAAATGAAAGGAGTATACAATGCTGTTGCTCCGGAACAACCCACTAATAAAGAGTTTACAAAGGCACTTGCTAAGGTATTGAATAAGCCTCTTTTTATGCCCAATATACCTTCGTTCTTAATGAAAATGGTTTTAGGGGAATCTGCAAGTGCATTATTAGAGGGTACACGAGTATCTCCTGAAAAAATTATGAAGTTAGGCTATCGTTTTATATTTCCCGATCTAAATCCTGCACTATATAATTTGTTGATTGAGAAGTAAATGAAATTTATTTTCTTCTTGCAATTTCATCCCTTATGGTAGCTGCCCTGAAATAGTCTTCCATATCAAGGGCTTCTTGTAATAATCTTTCTAATTCACTTAAAGAAAGCTTATGTAACTCATCTTTAAATGTTTTCTGTGTAGGTGGTTCAAAAGGTTCTTCAACACGTCCCGGTTCATCAAAATCGCTTCTATAATGAACTGTGCCGGTTTCAGCCAAAACCCTTTCATCAACATATATGGGCGAACCAAAACGAATTGCAAGAGCGACACCATCTGAAGTGCGAGAGTCTATAACTTGTGTTATGCCATTATGTTCAAGAATAATTTCAGCATAAAAAACACCATCTTCAAAACGATTGATAAAGGTCTCTTTCATTGAGATTTCAAATTTTTTACCAAGAAATAGAAAGAGGTCGTGAGTGTTTGGACGTTTAAGAGATTTTCCTTCAATAGCCAAAGCAATGGATTGTGCTTCCGGAACACCAATAATAATGGGTAATCTTCTGTTTCCATTGATTTCTTTTAAGACCAACTGGTATGTGGAGTGGACTGCTCCCAAAATGATTTCATCCACTTCAACCTGAATTTTACCCATTATTTGTTTAATTTAAATCTAACTATTCATTGTTGCTTTTGCGGCAGCAATCAGTTTTGGCAAAACTTGAAATGCATCTCCAACTATTCCATAGTCTGCAATTTTGAAAAAAGGAGCCTCAGGGTCTGTATTGATAACTACAATAACTTTACTTGCACTTACTCCGGCAAGATGCTGAATAGCACCGGAGATACCGATTGCAATATTCAAATTTGGTTTTATTGTGATACCAGTTTGTCCTACGTGTTCAGAATGTGGTCTCCATCCTACATCACTAACAGGTTTAGAACATGCAGTTGCTGCACCTAATACTTTTGCAAGTTCTTCAATCATACCCCAGTTTTCTGGTCCTTTCATTCCCCTGCCGGCAGAAACCACAACCTCTGCCTCTGTGAGTGGAATTTTGCCTTGTGATTTACTAATTTCTATTACATTAGTTGAAGGTGCTTGTGTGCCTATTGTTTCAGAACTGAATGAAATCGGAGTATTGTGTTCTGCAATATCAATTGAATTTGGAGTCAAAGCAACCACTTTGGTTGGACGAGTCAGGCTTACATAGGCAAAACCTTTACCGGAAAAAGCACCTCTTTTAACTACGAATCCGGCAGAAGTATCAGGGAAGTTGACCACATTCGTTGCCAAACTAGCACCTAATTTTACAGATACTCTCGGAGCCAATGATTTGCCGGTGTAAGTATTTGAAATCACTAATACTGAACCTTGTAGATGCTTGAATCCTTGTGCTATGAGCTCACTCCAGGGCTGAACCTGAAATTCATTTGAGGGTGCATTCAGTTTTAAAACTTTAGAAATACCATAATTACCGAGTTTTTTCAAATCATCTTGATTAACTTCGCCTATAACGATGGCATTTGCTTCTGTTCCTAATTGCGTTGCTGTCTTATGTGCGTATGTGGCGATTTCAAAAACTCCTTTTTTGAATTTACCCTCTGAATTTTCTGCGAATATTACTACTGACATGATTGTTGCTTATTTAAATTATATAACTTTTGCTTCGTTTCTTAATAAATTGATTAACTCTTCCGGATGTTCAGGGTCAATTAGTTTGACAGATGCTTTTGGTTTGGGACTTTCAAAACTTTGGTAATCTCCAAAAGACTCAACCGAAATCGGTTCTACAACATTAAGCGGTTTTGTCCTAGCGGACATAATACCTCTCATATTTGGAATACGAGGCTCACACAAATCCTTTTGTGCACTTACCACAAGGGGTAGTGAACAGGTCAGTTTTTCAGTGCCCCCGTCAATATCTCGTGTTAGGGTTGCTATATTGCCTTCAACATCGATTGATGTAGCCACATTAACAGAAGGTAATCCTAATAATTCTCCTAATAGACCACAAACTTGACCACCATTATAATCAATTGATTCTCTTCCTGTGAAAATAATATCAAAACCTTTGTCTTTAGCAAAAGCCGCTATCTGTTCAGCTACGAATTGCCCATCGATTGCTTCTGCATTGATTCTATATGCATCATTTGCACCAATAGCAAGACCTTTGCGAATTACTGCATCATTTTCAGCGCTTCCTACATGGACAAGAGTGACTGTGCCTCCATGTTTTTCTGTGAGTTCTAAGGCTCTGGTGATTGATACCTCATCATAAGGATTAATAATGAACTGGACACCCTGAGTGTTGAATTTCGTGTTATTCTCAACAAATGTTATTTTAGTGGTTGTGTCCGGAACCACGCTCATGCACACTAATATCTTCATATTATGGATTTCTGTTTAAGTTTGCAAAGTTAGTATTGACAGTTTGTAACACAAAATTTAAAACAATAAATAATGAACAATCAAAGAGAAGAAAGAATAGTTCAAATAATGAAGCTGTTGGAAAGCACACCGGATGATGCTTTTCTGCGTTATGCATTGGCATTGGAATTATTCAATATAGGGGATTTGCATAAATCAGAACAAGCGTTCTTAGCTTTGATTGAGAGTAATCCGGATTATACAGCTACTTATTATCATTTGGCTAAGCTATATGAAGCTAAAGAAGATTTTGAGTCAGCAAAATCTATATACAAAAAAGGGATAGAAATTACACAACGGCTCAGGGATATGCACGCTTTATCCGAGTTGAGAAGCGCACTCAATGAATTAGAATTTGATGATTGATAATAAATAGGGAATTAGAGTATAAAGCACCTGACTTTTCTATTAAATTTGCGGCCTTATTTTCTTGTATAAAAACGTTATGTCAGAAATTAAAATAACGCTACCTGACGGCAGTATAAGGCAGTATCCTAAAGGAACTACCGGAATGCAGATTGCGCAAAGCATAAGTGAAGGATTAGCACGAGTGGTGCTGGCTGCCAAGGTCAATGGCGAAGTATGGGATTTGTCAAGGGAGATTCATCATGATGCTGATTTCCAATTGTTTAAATGGGATGACAAAGAGGGCAAAAGCACGTTTTGGCATTCATCTGCACACCTGATGGCTGAAGCATTGGAAGCTATTTATCCGGGCATAAAATTAGGAATTGGACCACCCATTGAAAATGGATTTTATTATGATATAGATTTTGGTCTCTATAACTTTTCAACCGATGATTTTGATAAGGTAGAAAAGAAAATGATTGAGCTTGCAAAAACAAATTCAGAATACATCAGAAAGCCAATTAGCAAAAAAGAAGCAATTGCCTACTTCACTGAGAAACAAGACCCCTATAAAATAGATTTATTAAAAGATCTTGAGGACGGTAAAATTACTTTCTACACTCAAGGTAATTTTACTGATTTGTGTAAAGGACCGCACATCCCTCATACCGGTCATATAAAGGCAGTAAAGCTCACAGCAACAGCCGGGGCTTATTGGAGAGGTGATGAAAAACAAAAGCAACTCACTCGAGTCTATGCAATCACTTTTCCCAAGAAGTCAGAACTTGATGAATATTTAGTTTTATTGGAAGAAGCTAAAAAGCGCGATCATCGAAAATTAGGCAAGGAATTAGAGTTGTTTACATTTTCAAATAAAGTCGGACAGGGACTACCGCTTTGGCTACCTAAAGGAGCTGATTTAAGGGGGAGGCTCCAAAATTTCTTAATGCAAAAGCAAAAAGAGTTTGGCTATGAACAGGTTATCTCCCCTCATATTGGACACAAACAGCTCTATATTACTTCCGGTCACTATGAGAAATATGGAGCGGACTCTTTTCAACCTATTCATACTCCTGCAGAAGGAGAGGAGTTCTTGCTCAAACCTATGAACTGTCCGCACCATTGCGAAATATACAAGTCCAAGCCACATTCATATAAAGAGCTTCCTATTCGTTATGCTGAATTTGGAACAGTTTACAGATATGAACAAAGTGGGGAGTTGCATGGTCTGACACGTGTAAGAGGCTTCACACAAGATGATGCACATATTTTCTGCCGTCCAGACCAAGTGAGAGAGGAGTTTAACAATGTGATTGATATTGTGTTGTATATTTTTAAGACTTTAAAATTTGATAATTTTATAGCACAAGTTTCATTAAGAGATAAATCCGATCGCAGTAAATATATTGGCAGTGCTGAAAATTGGGAAAGAGCCGAGAATGATATAATTGAAGCAACCAAAGCAAAGGGATTACCAACGGTAGTCGAATACGGGGAAGCCGCTTTTTATGGTCCTAAATTAGATTTCATGGTAAAAGATGCTTTGGGACGTTCGTGGCAGTTAGGTACAATTCAAGTAGATTATAACTTGCCGGAGAGATTTGAGTTAGAGTATATAGGAAGTGACAACAAAGCTCATCGCCCAGTGATGCTTCATCGCGCTCCATTTGGTTCTATGGAGCGATTTGTTGCTGTTTTATTGGAACATACAGCAGGCAGGTTTCCTTTGTGGCTAACCCCTGAACAGTATATTCTTCTACCCATAAGTGATAAATTTCAAGAATATTCAGAAAAAGTTTTTCACATACTAAAAAAATACGATATTCGCGGCTCGATTGACGCGAGGTCGGAGAAGACGGGTAGAAAGATAAGAGATGCAGAGGTACAAAAGATACCTTTTATGTTGATTGCGGGAGAGAAAGAAATGGCTGAAGGGACTGTCTCTGTAAGGCAACACGGTGGTGAGGATTTAGGAGCAATGAAGGTTGAAGACTTCGTTCAATTGATACAAAAAACAGTAATAAAAGAGTTACAAAACTAGGAAAATAATTTGGCAAAAAAGTTTATTGGAAGGGTAATTAAGGAGAACCCGCACAAAATTAATGAAGAAATTGAGGAATCTCATTTAAGGTTAGTAGGCGATAACACAAAAAATGCTATCGTTGAAACCTCTGAAGCACTCAAAATGGCATATGATGAAGGTTTAGACCTCGTTGTAATTTCTCCAAATACCGATCCGCCTGTTGCTAAAATTATGGACTATAAGAAGTTCTTATACGAGCAAAAGAAGAAGCAAAAGGAAATTAAAGCCAATGCTGCACCTACTGTGGTAAAAGAAATTAGATTTGGTCCAAACACTGATGACCATGATTATGCTTTTAAATTAAAAAATGCTAAGTCATTTATTGAAGAGGGTGCTAAGGTTAAAGTTTTTGTATTCTTTAGAGGTAGAACTATCGTGTTCAAGGAGAGAGGAGAAGCTTTGTTATTGCGATTTATTCAAGAAATAACAGAAGATGGTTTTGCAAAAGTAGATCAAATGCCGGTTTTAGAGGGCAAGAAGATGATTATCATGCTCTCTCCCGGTAAGGTTAAGAAGTAATAAATATTAATTAATAAATATAGCAGTATTATGCCAAAGATGAAAACAAATTCCGGTGCCAAAAAAAGGTTTAGCCTTACCGGAACAGGTAAAATTAAAAGAAATAAGGCTTTTAAAAGTCATATTCTAACCAAAAAGTCAACAAAGAGAAAAAGAAACTTAGGCAAATCAACCCTTGTTGATACCACTGATGTTTCTAATGTTAAGTTCTTATTGGCAATTGGAAAGTAATTTAAATGAAATTTTAACCCGCACCCAAGCTGGAAGTTTTGTTATAAACAAACGCTTAGGGAGCAAATTAATATAAATAAATATGCCAAGATCAGTTAATCATGTGGCCTCTAGAGCCAGAAGAAAAAAAGTGCTTAAAAAAGCCAAAGGGTATTTCGGACGTAGAAAAAATGTCTGGACAGTAGCAAAAAATGCGGTTGAAAAAGGGATGCAATATGCCTACCGCGACAGAAAAACCAAAAAACGCAATTTCAGAGCATTATGGATTATTCGTATTAATGCTGCTGCAAGAGAACGCGGAATATCTTATTCTCAATTCATGCACAAATTGAAAGAGAATAATATAGATATTAATAGAAAAGTTCTTGCAGATTTAGCAATGAATAACCCTGAAGCATTTGATGCTATTCTTAAGCAAGTATCTTAATTGCTACATTCAATCTTAAATTCTATAAGCCTTCATGAAAATGAGGGCTTTTTTTGTTGTACATATTTAATGCTTAAAGTATCTTTGTACTTCACTTCATTAAATGAAAGGGGATTAATATATGGCTAGGATTACCAACTTCAACTCACTCAAACAACTTGCTGAAGAAGCTGCCATGCAGCCTCAAGAGATGGCTGCTCCATTAAAAGAGAAAAATAATAAACTCTTTATTGGAATCCCTAAGGAAATTACTTATCAAGAAAATCGTACCCCCCTCACACCCTCTGCAATTCAGTTTCTAACGAATAATGGTCATGAAATAGTAATTGAAGAAGGAACAGGTGTAGCATCTAATTTTCCCGATATACAATATGCAGAAGCCGGTGCTAGAATTGGAACCTCTAAAGAAGAAATTTACAAAGCAGATATCATTTTAAAAATTGCACCACCAACAGAAAATGAGGTTGAATTAATGCATGCAAATCAAATCCTCATCTCTGCTCTACAAGTAAAAAGTGTTGACCCTGTCATTCTAAAGAAAATGATGCAGAAGCGCATTATTGCTCTAGCATACGAATTTCTTGAAGATGAGGCGGGAAGTTACCCTATTGTCAGAGCAATGAGCGAAATTGCCGGCCATGCTAGCGTTCTGATTGGTGCAGAGTATTTGGGAAGCTCACATATAGGTAAAGGAAAATTGCTAGGTGGTTTTACCGGTATTCCTCCAACTCAAGTTGTTGTCATTGGTGCAGGTTCGGTTGGTGAGTATGCTACTCGTGCAGCTATTGGTTTAGGAGCAACTGTTAAGGTGTTTGACAATGAGTTGTATAGGTTGAGGAGATTGCAAGAGAATGTTGGACAAAAGGTATACACCGCTACACTACATCCGAAAATACTTAAGGAGGCACTTCGAACTTGTGATATTGCAATTGGGGCATTGAGAGGTAAAAAAGGGCTTGCACCTGTTATTATTCCTGAATCAATGGTTGAAAATATGAAACCTCTTTCAGTAATTATTGATATTGCAATAGACCATGGAGGTGTTTTTGAAACTTCTGAAATTACTACCCATGAAAGACCAATTTTTAGGAAACATAATGTCATTCACTATTGTGTACCAAATATTACTTCGAGAGTGAGTCGTACTGCTAGCTATGCGCTTAGCAACATTTTTACTCCATTACTAATGGAAATTTCCGAGTATGGGAGATTTGATGATTATCTCAAATTGATGGTGGGTACTCGAAGAGGAGTCTATATATATTATGGACAACTTACCAGTCCTATTTTGGCTGAGATGTTCGGAATGAAATACAAAGAGTTAGATCTACTCTTATAGTTAAATCTTATTGAATATAAATTTTTGGAATCTAAAATTGATATTAGAACCTTATCTGTTGATGAAATAGCAGATATATTGAAGAAATGGGATGAAAAACCTTTTAGGGCAAAGCAAATATATGAATGGCTTTGGAAGTTTTCTGTTCGCAATTTTGAGGATATGACGAATCTGTCTTTGGAGTTAAGACAGAGATTAAATGAGTATTTTGAAATTAGAGGATTAAAGACCGTAACTACACAAAAAAGTGCTGACACCACCATCAAATGTGCGTTTAGACTCTTTGACGGCAAAATAATTGAAGGCGTATTAATTCCAACCCCAACCCGTATGACAGCATGTGTTTCATCTCAGGTAGGGTGCAGTTTGAATTGCAAATTTTGTGCTACCGGATACCTTAAACGTGAAAGAAATTTGGACGCAGGAGAAATATATGATCAGGTTATTGAGCTTAATAAGGTCGCAATCGAAAACTATGGAATTCCTTTGTCAAACATAGTATATATGGGGATGGGAGAACCCATGTTGAACTATCATAATGTACTGAAGAGTGTTGAACATCTTACTTCCGAGCAAGGTTTGGGAATGGCATCAAAAAGGATTACGGTTTCCACTTCCGGTATTGCCAAGATGATTATGAAACTTGCTGATGATAATGTAAAATTTAATCTTGCGCTCTCTCTGCATGAGGCTGATAACATTAAGCGTTCTGCCATTATGCCGATTAATGATTCAAATCCTTTGGAAGAACTGCAAACTGCGTTACAGTATTTTTATTCCAAAACCAAGAATCAAATTACATTAGAGTATGTTGTTATTAACAACACAAATGATTCTGTTGAAGATGCCTTGAATGTAGTCAAGTTTGCAAGTAAAATTCCAAAAGTAAAAGTGAATCTGATTGAATATAATCCAATAGACAATGCCGAATTTAAAGCATCTGATATTAAAAAAATGGAGCGATTTGCCTCAATTCTTAAGGAACATGATGTGTTGGCGGTTATTAGACGCAGCCGAGGCAAAGACATAGATGCAGCTTGTGGTCAACTTGCCAATAAAACAAAATAATCTTGTTGATTAGTTTAAAATTAAGAGACTAAATCTTCTTATTGTTTTAAATTTGCGCTCAATATACAACCCCCATGAATTATATTTGGAAAGAGAAAACGCAGCCTGATAAACGTAAAATCGAACATCTTTCCAATCTGCTTAATATTCCAACTATAGTTGCTACTTTACTTGTTCAGCGTGGGATTGAAACCTATGATCAAGCGGAAGCTTTTTTTGTTCCTAAATTATCTCAACTACATGACCCTTTTCTTATGAAGGACATGAAAGTGGCTGTGGATAGAATTGAATCAGCACTAAACAATGAT
>JAGFIU010000018.1 GCA_024103355.1 Bacteroidota bacterium | reverse complement strand
TTCTCCTCTTAATGCAAATGTTTGAGATATTGAATATTTTAGAAATAGACCGGCATCCCATCCTAATTTACTTTTGTCTGCATCGCCATGGAACTGTGTAATACCTCCTTTAAGACCAATTGTCCACTTTTTGGCTCTTCTATCCAAAAAACCACTTGCCTGCATGTGTTGACCTGAATCTTTCTGTACATTTTCACCTCCCTTTCCATCAGGATATTTAATCTGAGCGTAAGGGTGGTTCTTCCATGTTTTGTTTGTGTTCTCTGTTTGTCCATAGACCATTAAAACACTTAAACTAAACAAACTGAACAATAATGATTTTACTGTAGTCATGTTATTTATTATTTGTTTTTCTAATTATTAGGGCGCAAAAGTAAGTATTGGAAACTTCTTAGCAAACATTTTTCTTAATTTTTATTGTTGGTAAATTGTAAAATGGATTAATGCATATTAGAAGTTTAATCTGTATGAACCGATATTTCTAGAGAGTTGAGGTAAGTGTCTTGAAAAATATGCTTGTTGTTGACTTCTCTTATTTTAAACTCAAGAAAACTAAGTTCACGTTCTTGAATTTTCTTATCAGGATATACTACCGATCTTATTTTTTCAATTTTTCTGATTCTAGAAGCATTTTGCTCTGTGATTTTTTGAGCCAAGTTATCAAAATGAGATTTTAGATTTTTTTTCCAGTCTTTTGAAACCGTTTTTATTGATTTTACACTATGTGGATCAATGCTGTATGAGGTGTCGCAAATTTTCTGAATGAATAATTCAAACTCATTTTCTAATCGGATATACTGAGAATTCCCGGTAATCTTATCAGCCATTACTTCTTGAAAAGTCCCCGGAGATAAAAGTATTTCTTTCGTTTCAAACCCTAATTCTTCCCAAGAATGAATTAATTTGTCAGTGAGATAAACTGCCATTTTTCTTAACATAAGAATTGGGTAGGGAATATCGCTTTGTTTAAATAATTCTTTTAGTTGAAACCAATAGGCTATTTCGCCTGCTCCACCAAAATAGGCTAAGTTCGGCAGAATAACTTCTTCATACAATGGCCTCAAAGCTACGTTTGGACTAAATAGTTCTGGATGATTTTCGGTCAATTCTATTAAATCTTGCTTGGAATATAATTTACCGGATGGTGAAAGTTTAAATGTTTCTTTATCAATTCTGTCTATTCTTTCTCTTTTGCCTTTTTCAAAAAGAAATAGAGCCGTGTCTCTCGCTCCGATTTGTGTCTCTATCCCTTTGCTTTTTATGATTTCTGAAAATGATTTAACTGACTGATATGCAAAACCTTCTTCTAATTCTTTAATAATAAATGGTTTAAAGAAGTTTTTTAGAACGCCTTTGTTGGCATCCAAAGCTATAACCCCAAATTGCCCGTAAAAGTGATTGACTATCTTAGCTGTTGCTTCTGAAAGATTTTGAGAATTAGAGTAGAAACGCTCAAATACAGTAAGAATCTCATTTTCCTCAGCTTTTAGATTGAAACTGCTCCGGATTTGTTCGATAATAGGTAAAATATTGTTACAACTTAATTCTCCTGTAGCTCCTCCTGCTTCTTCATTCCATACAAATTCTTTGTTCCAAAGTTTTACAGACCTGATTTCTTCAAAATCATGATCCTCGGTTGCCATCCAGAAAATTGGTATAAACTCATATTCAGGGTTTTCTTCCTTTAGTTTAATACAATTTGCAACTGCACTCATAATCTTGTGAGGAACATACATTGGTCCCAAGAAAATATGAATTTGCTGCCCGGTTGTAAGTGTATAAGAATTACTTTGTCTTAATAATTGAATATTTTTCCAAACAAGCGAATTTATTTTTTCTGACTCAGATAGAAAAGAATATTGCCTTTCCATCTCATCTGCCAATATATTTCGCTGATTTTGGGTGAAGCCCTTCTTGAGTTCAATTTGTTCTTTTACTTTGCTGAAATCATTTGGAATTTGAAGAAATTTAGTTTCAGCTTCGTTGAAGATAAAGGATTTTACTGCCGGAGACAGAATATCAAGTTCTTTGTGTGAAACAGAAATAGTCATTTATAAAGGTTTAGCAATTAAATCATACTCAGATGCAGATAGGATTTCTGCATTCACAAAATCACCCTGTCTGAGAAAGTATTGTGTCGCATCAAATAGCACCTCATTATCAACGTCAGGAGAATCACCTTCTGTCCTTCCGACAAACCAATTTCCTTCTTTTCTGTCAATCAATACTTTGAATGTTTTGCCAACTTTATTCAGGTTCTTTTCTTCGGAAATTTTACTCTGGATTTCCATTATTGTGGCGACTCTTCTTTCTTTCTCTTCTTGAGAAACACTGTCTTCTAATGTGTAAGAATGGGTTCCTTCTTCATGTGAGTATGCAAAAACTCCTAATCTGTCGAATCTGAATTCTGATACAAACTCACATAACTCTTCAAATTCTTTCTCAGTTTCTCCCGGATGTCCTACAATCAAGGTTGTTCTGATGGTTGCATCAGGTAATTTTTCTCTGATTGTATTCAACAATTCTATTGTTCTGTGTTTGGTGATTCCTCTTCGCATCGTTTTCAGAACCGTGTCTGAAATATGTTGAATTGGAATATCAATGTATTTACAAATATTCTGATGTTTTGCGATGATATCCAATAGATCCATAGGAAATTGGGAAGGGAAAACATAGTGGAGTCTCAACCATTCAATTCCTCTCACTTGTGCAAGCGCGTCAAGCAATGCACCAAGTCTTCTTTCACCATATAAATCAAGTCCATAATAGGTTGAGTCTTGAGCAATGAGTATTAGCTCTTTTAACCCGTTATTAACCAGATTTTTTGCTTCTTCTGCAATAAATTCTATGGGTTTTGAAACATGCTTTCCTCTCATAAGAGGGATTGCACAAAAGGAGCAAGGTCTGTCACAACCTTCGGAAATCTTAAGGTAGGCATAGTGAAAGGGTGTTGTTGTCAATCTTTCACCCACCAATTCGTGTTTATAATCAGCACCTAAAGTTTGCAAAAGTTTGGGTAATTCTCTTGTGCCAAACCAAGCGTCAACTTCAGGAATCTCTTTGGTTAGGTCATTTCTATATCTTTCAGATAGACAGCCGGTTACTAAGAGTTTATCTATTTTTCCATCTGATTTGGCTTGAGCATAGTTCAAAATAGTTTGAACCGACTCATCTTTTGCCATATCTATAAAACCGCAGGTATTGATAATCACAATATTAGCATCATCTTTTTGTGATTCGTGAGTAACTTCCATGTTGTTGCTTTTCAGCTGACTAAGCATAACTTCTGAATCTACCAAGTTTTTGCTGCAACCTAAAGTTACAATATTGATTTTATTTTTCTTAGCTGAGCGTACTCTCATAAAACAATGATTCTATAAATGCATCTGGTTCAAAAATGCGTAAATCTTCCATCTTTTCTCCAACTCCAATATATTTAACCGGTACACCAAAACTGTCACTAATGCCTATAACTACACCACCTTTAGCTGTGCCATCCAGTTTAGTCAAAGCTAATGAAGTGACTTCTGTCGCTTGAGTAAACTTGTCTGCTTGTTCGAAAGCATTTTGTCCGGTGGATGCATCCAAAACCAACATTACTTCATGAGGAGCATCGGGGATAATTTTACCCATTACTCGCTTGATTTTAGCGAGTTCATTCATGAGATTGACTTTGTTGTGCAATCTGCCTGCTGTATCAAGGATAACAATGTCATAGCCTTCCTCTTTTCCTTTTTTCACCGCTTCAAAAGCTACTGCTGCGGGATCTGTATTCATTCCTTGTGAATAGAAATCTACATCGGCTCGCTCACTCCAAATTTTCAATTGGTCAACAGCACCTGCCCTAAAGGTGTCCCCCGCAGCTAACAAAACTTTTGCACCTGCTTGCTTAAACTGGTGTGCAAGCTTTCCAATGGTAGTTGTTTTGCCAACACCGTTGACTCCAACAACCATCAGTACCAATGGGTTTTCTTTTGTTATGCTTTCAATTTTGAAATTATTTTGAATAGCGCCTTTTTCTTTGTTCTCGGTTAGTAATTTTGAAATTTCATCTTTTAAAAAGGTTTGCAGTTCATTCTTGTTGATATATTTGTCTTTTTCTGCTCTTGTCTTGAGTCTGTCAATAATTTTGAGCGTGGTTTTTAGACCCACATCAGATGTAATAAGTACTTCTTCCAATTCATCCAGAAAATCATCATCCACTTCGGATTTTCCGGCTACTATGCGTCCAAGTTTTCCAAGAAAAGACGTACGTGTTTTCTCTAATCCATGATTGAGTGCGTCTTTTTCTTCCTGCTCGCTCGGTTTCTTTTTTAGAAAATCAAAAAATGCCATTTTATTAAACGAAAAAAGCCCTCTGTTCAGAGAGCTTGTATGAAACTATTTGTTTACAATATCTTATGATTTAAAGTAATTCTTAGCCAAATCTTCAGGCAGAACTTCTTCTTTAAAAGTATAAGCTCCTGTTTTTTCTGATTTTACAGCTTTGATTACTTTAATATATCCTTTTCTTTCTACGCCTTGTAGTTTTGAAATTGCCTTCTTTGCCATGATTATTTAATTTCTTTGTGTACGGTAACTTTCTTTAAATAAGGATTGAATTTTTTAAGTTCTATCCTCTCAGTTGTATTTTTCTTGTTTTTTGTTGTAATATATCTTGAGATGCCCGGAACATTGGTGTTCTTCTGCTCGGTACATTCCAAAATTACCTGAACTCTATTTCCTTTACTTTTAGCCATTGTGCTTAGATTTTTCCGTTGTTAATAACTCTGTTTAATGCTTCTGTAATACCTATTTTGTTTATAGTACGAATTGCAGAAGTTGATACTTTTAGCGTTATCCATTCGCCAGTTTCCGGTATAAAGAAACGCTTTTCTTGAAGATTTGGATAAAATCTTCTCTTAGTTTTTCTATTGGAGTGAGAAACATTGTTCCCCTTCATTGCTTTCTTTCCGGTTAAATCACATACTCTTGACATAGCCTTGTTTTCTAAATGGGGTGCAAATGTAAGAATACTTTTTCTAATTCTAAAAAGTATTTCAAATTTTAATTTCAAATTTCTTTTAAATCTCTCTGACTCCTTACCCGACATAGGGGATTAAGGGTCTTGCAAAATTTAATTGTCCTGAAACTGCATCTGATAGAGCCTTTTATAGGTGCCGTTCTTCTCCAATAAATCTTTATGGGTACCCTGCTCCACAATTTTCCCCTCTGACATTACCACAATTTCATCTGCATCCAGAATGGTTGAAAGTCTGTGTGCTATCACCAAAGTGGTGCGTCCGCTTGAAAGAGTATCAATCGCTTCCTGCACAAATTTTTCGGATTCCGAATCCAGTGCAGAGGTGGCTTCATCCAAAATCAGGATTTCCGGATTTTTTAAAATAGCTCTGGCAATACTGATTCGCTGCTTTTGCCCTCCACTCAGTTTATTACCCCTCTCCCCAATAATTTCATCCAAACCGGATTCTTTTTGATTGACAAAATCCAGCGCATTTGCCATGCGCAGCGCTTCTTTCATTTGTGCTTCAGTGGCTTCCGGATAGCCCAGTTGAAGGTTGTTGCGAATGCTGTCATTAAATAGAATTGATTCCTGATTCACGGTACCTATCAGTTTTCTGAGGGAGGAAACGGTTAAGTCTTTGATGTTGTGGTTGTCAATCAGGATTTCTCCGGCAGTTACGTCATAAAAGCGGGGTATGAGTTCCGTCAATGTTGTTTTTCCTGAGCCTGATTGACCTACCAGTGCAATCTTTTTCCCTTTGGGAATTTCCAGATTGATGTTTTGTAAAACATTATGCTGCCCATAACTAAAACTTACATTACGAAACACAATTTGATCATTAAAACCCTTGATGGTCAAAGCATCCGGCTTTTCGTAAATCTTTATGTCGGTTGCCAGAATCTCTTCCAGTCTGTTGGCGCTCGCAATTCCTTTCTGCACACTATAAAACGCGGTTGAGAATTGCTTGAATGGAGGAATTAATTGACTAAAAACAATGAGGTAGCCAATAAAAACTTCGGGTTCAATTTTCTCATGAAAGACCATATTCCCTCCAAGCCAAAGCAGCACTGCCGCTATACTAATACCAAATATTTCCGAAATGGGCGAAGCAGAATCAACTCTTTTATTAACACTAATATTCAACCGCGTTGTTTCTCTGTTCACAAGTGCAAATTTTCTTTTCATCAGGCTTTCTGCCCCAAAAGTTTTTACTACTTTCATACCTCCCAATATCTCTTCAAGAAATGCGAGTAAAACTCCTTGTTTTATCTGGGTTTGAGTAGATTTCGCTTTTAATTTTTTACCCAAAAAAGATACCAGAAGAGCCGTAATCGGCAATAACAACAAGACATACAAAGTCAACATCGGACTCATATAAATTAAGATTCCCAAGAAAATTACGATTGAAACAGGTTCTTTAAAAATAGACTCCAGAGAAGCGGACATAGACCACTCCAGTTCCTTGGCATCATTACTCATACGCGAAATAACATCTCCTTTTTTCTCATGGTTAAAATAACTCATGGGCAAGGTGAGTATCTTATCAAAAATTCTGTTCTTTAGTTTCTCTATACTTTTAAAAATCAGAATTTTGAGATTTACCAACGCCAAATACCGCGCTGTGTTTTTAATTAGAATTGAAGCTATCAGAAACAGACAAATCAAAAGCAGTGCATAGCGTTTGTCCTCAGACACAAGTTCGTAGAAAGAGGACATTAATTTCTGATACACAGTATTAAAATCAAAACCACTTGTATTTTGCGGAATTTGAGGCTTTTCAGAGAGAAAAAGAAATTTGAGCAAAGGCATTGCCAGCGTGAGAGAAAAGGCACTGCTCAAAATAAAAATCAGGTTAAAAAAGATATTAAAAAATATCTCCTTTCCATGTCCTTTCGCATAGCGAAGTATCTGAAAAAAATTTTTCATCTGACGCGGTGGCAAATATAGGTGGCAAACCACGATTAATAATTACCTATTGTGCATTAAGTTTAATGACAGATTAAATTAAAGAGAGTGGAGAGTCCGAATGAACGAACCTTCCCGTAGTTCGGGCAGGCGAATAGATTTGTGATAATAACATTTCATTTTTTCAGATTCTTTCATCGTTAATTTTCTTACAACTTTTTTTAATACTTAACCTACCTCAGCACCCTCACATATTGGTTATAAACGGAATTTCCTGTCATTACTCTGACAATATAGATACCCTCTGCCAATTCTTGTGTAGAGATTTCCCAATGTCCCGAGTTGAGAGAACCTTTAGCCAACTTCTTACCCTGAACATCATACAGTTCAACGGACATTATAGTATTTTTCTCCGGATTGTCAATGCCTGTCGGGTTGAGTTTATCCTTAGCCGTTTCTATAACTAAGATGTCATTAACAGGGTTCGGGTAGAGAATAAAAGCCGTTTGTGGCTGCGGTTTTGGATTCCCGTCTTCGGGCATTGTGCGCGAGAGGGGTATATACCATATTGTGTTTTCCGGATCCTCATAACACTGACTATTTACATTGGCGAGGATGTCGCCATGTAATTTTATAGTGGTCAAATGCGGTGGTGGGGCACCGCTGTAGTTCCCGATACTGAAATAATCTGCACCTCCGGAAATAATATCTGAGCCGGGAGGCGAAGGATACCAATAGTTATCGGTAGCATCAATATTTGCCGTAATGTTGTCCGGGATAGTTCCCGTAACAAAGTGATAGGGCGGGCTGCCTCCTGTGGACGGTTCCCCTATGAAGTTATTGTATCCGTCTTCCAGATACAGCAGGGCTGTATTCAGCCGGATGGAGTTGCCATTTACCCAGAATGAATTGTTGCCTCCGTAATAGTAGGGTGCAGTACCCGAAGCTGTGCTTGTACTTAAGTTTATTTCCGTATTCACTCCGGCTTCGATTCCAACCGCGTTTGAATACAGTTTGGTACAAGCAAGAACAAGTGTTCCTCCGTCATCTGATACTGTGTTAAAGGAAATTCCGGTACCACTGTTAGCATTCAAAATAATGGTTTCTTCAATGTACAAAAGTCCATTACCTGCCTGAGCCACAGCAGTTGCATTGAATCCGAACATTGAGTTTGTGATTTCCGACTCAGCAGCCGGTGATTGAATCAGCACTCCCTGATTGTTATAATAAAAACTACAGTTGTCAAGAATGAGGCTGCTTTGATCGGATAGTATTCCTGCGTAAAAATTATTTTTAAACAAGATGTCTGAAAATTCCATTCTGTCTGAATATACATTGATAACCTGAATCCCTATTGCCAGTTCTCTGAAATCGGTATTTAGGAATGAATAGTTGGATTGCCCGCACAGCACAAGTCCTGCACCGCCCCCTCGGGTGCGCACATTGTCGTAGGCAATGTCGGAACCGCATTTCAAGCTGCTTCCTTCCGACACCACAATGAGCCCGTCTGTTACAGCCAAAGAGGCAACATAATTGCCCGGATTGGAGGCGGGGTGTGGTATCTGAAGCTCTCCGCCCTCTACTTTGAGCAGAAGGTTGCTTTTGCCCGATCCGGTCAATTGGATTGAGGAGGTATTACCCTCGGCTACAATCTGATTGCCGCTAAAACCGGAGGGTCTTATGAAATGAACGTAACCCACTTGCGGGGCGCTGCCCTTTTGGGGGTTGAAAACGGCTCCGTTTTGAAGCCTGAGCTTCCCGTGAATCTCAATCTGTGCATCTTCTCCTTCCAGAAGGATGTTTGCCCCCTGATGAATAACCAACTCTGCCCCTTCTTCGATTACAAGCTTGGAGTTATCAGCTATCTTAAGACTTCCTCCATTATATAATTCAATAATATCGCCCGGCTGTATCGTAAGCACTCCTGTATTACCAACAGAATTATCACCAATTATTACAGATGAATTATTGAAAACACTAACAGTAACTTTACCTGCATTACAATTTTGTCCATTTGTATGTACTTCAAAATGGCTGCCGACTGTTGGTTTTGGAAGAGGAGGATTATTAGAAGAAAGTCCGATTGCCTGATTACCATTTATTTTTATTGCACTGTAATTTACAAGACTTATAGAAGAAAGTACTTTGGAACTATTACCTCCATAGTTGAATTCTAAGTTAGAAAGAATCGTTTGTTCAAGTCTGGGTGCGGTAAAAGCATGCTGTATTAAAAAATCACTATTGCTTGTATTCCATGATATATGAAACTGGTTTTCCGGAGAATTAGTTACATTATTTCTACCAAGAATTACTAAGTGTACGGAACTTTCTCCATTTGACCAAGTGTTTGTAACCTCGTTATAGTTTGCATTAATATTATAAGTTGTATTGTTTCTATAGGGTGGCAATAATGCACAACTGCTTATGGTGGGAATAAAACAGAAGTTAGGTTGGTAAACAGTTAGCAATCCAATATTATTAGGAGGAGTAATAGGCATTGACTCCATTGTACCGCCCGGCAAATGATCCAATCCATTAGCATTTTCTACTTTAAACCACCTATTATTGATTACATTTAAAAGTACTCCTAACACAGAAGCATTATATCCTCCGTGATAAACTGTAAGAGGAGTTGCATTGTTAACAGGCACAGACCAAATTTCGGCATGGGCTCTAAATCCCGTCCCTGTAAATCCAAATACAAGAAAACTTGTAAATGATGAGGTTAAAATACCCATACTACTTTCAAAATCCATCATCTTAGCATGTGAAGGAAATAATTCTCCGGCTGCACCTGCGCCTGAGCCATTTGACAAAATTATATTGCGAATGGTATTCCCTCGCACACTTGTTTGCTTTGGAAAGCCAAAGGCATCTAATTCACTCATCAAAACATCACGTGCATTTGTGCTTCCGATTTTAGGAACATGAAAATAATAATCTATGAGTAATTGCTTAACAGCCCCATTATTTTTCATTGCTTCTTCTGCGATTCTGAGTTGTGGTACAAATGAATTTAATTTTAGTACGGGTATAAAAGCTACTCTAAATTGAATATCATTCAAATGAGCTAACAATGCTTGAGCACCTAAGGGGACATTTGCTCCGTTGTGAGGAGAATCAAAACTGATGAATTGCTCCACATCGTGCATTTCGTGGTTTGCTTCCATCTCGCAAAGAGCATAACGGGCTACTACGCCTCCCATGCTTTCGCCATATACTACATTGGGTTCGGTGCTTCCGTTGGCTGTTTTTTCTTGGTTTACCATGCGGATAATTGTTTCTAACAATTTGGCATTGTTCTGTATCCAGTCTGCTCCGTGGTGGTACTCTATATAAACCAAATCATAGCCCTCACGCTCGAGAAGTTCTTTTATTTTTCTACCATTTATATTGCTAAAATTATTCAAATCATTAATAAATGCCTGATAAGTTCCGGGGTTTTCTCCATCATTAAGTTCTATGAGTTCGGGTATATTGATGCCGGGTACTACAATAAAAGGTTTTTTGAGTGAAGTGTTGCCACAGCCGTAAGCATAGGTTACGGTTGCTTTTGCTTTGCGGGTAATGCCCTGTGCTGCTTCTTCTGCTTCCACTACAAACACTTTGCCCTGCCCGGCAGAGAAGAACTCCGAATCATATCGCCTTCCTCTTCTCACATTGGCAGTAGTCTGTGTGCGATAAACAGTTGTTCCCGCAGTAAGTTTTATATCAATAGTATAACGCCCTGTATCCGGATAACTTACAATAACATCCGAGCCTAAACTTATTGGGATATAGCCATTGCCATCTCCAAAATCAATTTCAATGTCCCATGCAATCCCTTTGTTTGTAAACAGTAATGAGGAAGGAAGTCTAAACACCACATCCAAAGAGTCGAACCAAGACCTTGACAAAGCTCCGGCAAATAGTGTCTTTTTCTCAAAAGGGTTGCCCACAAGAGGAACAGGGTCGTATAAGTACAAGCTGTCCGTGATTAGCAGTCCGCTGTCTAAGGCATAAGGTTTCAGGCGGTCAAAGTCAAAAAATAACAGCCCTATATTTGCCGAATAATAGCTGTTGTTCAATTTCCAATAAGGCTCTACTGCACTGTCCCAATCCGCAAGAGGATTTAGTGAATCTGTGCAGGAAGCATACAAGGTGTTGTATAAACCTTCAAACAAATAAGGGTTTATACTGTTGCTGTCTGACTGTCCGTCAAAAAGCGTGAGGTCGTGAATGCCGGGGCTTCTGTCCAGCAACAAATTTGTGCTGAGCCTTTCCATGTTTACATTCATAAACACCGAATCCAACCATACGGCATGGTCTCTGACAGGTTCGTCTTCTACATAGGCGTGAGGGACATCCTGTCCATTTGCGTAAATCAGCACTCCCAAAAAGAGCACGATAAACATTTTTAGTTTTTTTGTAATCGTTTTCATTGTAATAAAATTTATAGGTTAATTAATAAGTAAAATCAAATCTGCCGTCTGTTACTTTGACGGTGTCGCCCTCCTTGTTTATAGCATCAAAATAAAATGTGCCGGAAAGTATTCTGGCTACTGTGTCGAGCCTCAAAATATTCATACGACCACAGTCAGTACTAGGAACTCGCCATGAATCAAAGACAGTTTCACCCTTTTCATTATTAATTTGAACACCTGCACTTCTTCTAAGATAACTTAAACCTTGAGCATTATAGGCAATGTCCGTATATAATACATATTCTCCTGTGTCAAAGACACTTGACTGTATATAGATTCCAGCACTTTTTGAAGAGTATCCTATATCTCCTTCCATATTTGCCCCTACTTCAAGTGTTCCATTCAAATCATCCCATTTCACTCCATAATAAAAGGCTCTAAAATTATCTTTAATAGCTCTTCTCGGGAAGGGTACAAGCAGTTCTCCATCCACATAGCACCCAAAGGTGTTTTTGCCTTCGGTAGTAATGGGGGGAAGTTCGGTAGGGCGTTTTTGTTTAAATATATTTGTCGTCCCTTTTTTCTCTTTCTTACAAGAGCTAAAGCATAGCAAGGATGCAATGCTTAATAAGAGTAGGGTTTTAAAGATTGTTTTCATTGTAATAAAATTTATAGGTTAATTAATAAGTAAAATCAAATCTGCCGTCTGTTACTTTGACGGTGTCGCCCTCCTTGTTTATAGCATCAAAATAAAATGTACCGGAAACTATTCTGGCTACTGTGTCGAGTCTCAAAATATTCATACGCCCACAGTCCGGATTGGGGACACCCCAAGAGTCAAAAGTTGTATTACCTGATTGGTCTTTAATTAAAGCTCTTAAATTATTACTGCTAAAAAAAGCACTACTTCCATTAGAGGAATCTATATACAAAACATGTTCTCCTTTATCAAAAATACGTTTATATAGATATAGTCTTATATGTTTGAATTCAGAACTATTTTCTCCCTTCATAGTGCCTCCTATTTCAAGTGTTCCATTCAAATCTTCCCATTTCTCTCCATAATAAAATGCAAAAAAATTATCCTTAATGGCTTTTCTTGGGAAGGGTACAAGCAGTTCTCCGTCCACATAGCACCCAAAGGTGTTTTTGCCTTCGGTAGTAATGGGGGGAAGTTCGGTGGGGCGTTTTTGTTTAAATATATTTGTCGTCCCTTTTTTCTCTTTCTTGCAAGAGTTAAAACATAGCAAGGATGCAATGCTTAATAAGAGTAGGGTTTTAATTGTTTTCATTGTAATAAAATTTATAAGTTAATTAATAAGTAAAATCAAATCTGCCGTCTGTTACTTTGACGGTATCGCCTTCTTTGTTTATAGCATCAAAATAAAATGTGCCGGAAACTATTCTGGCTACTGTGTCGAGTCTCAAAATATTCATACGACCACAGTCTGCATTAGGAATCATCCATGAATCAAAAATAGTTTTATCTTTTTTATCTCTAATTCGCAACCCTACTGCATTAATGTTGTTATATTGATTTCTAGTAGAATCTGTATAAAGTATATGCTCTCCCGATGTGAAAATTCTTCTAAACAAATGCATATTGATGGTTTTAGATGTATGCATAGAATCTCCTTCCATTGTAGCATTAACATCAAGTGTTCCATTCAAATCATCCCACTTCACTCCATAATAGAATTTATTAAAATTATCCTTAATAGCTTTTCTTGGGAAGGGTACAAGCAGTTCTCCATCCACATAGCACCCAAAGGTGTTTTTGCCTTCGGTAGTAATGGGTGGAAGTTCGGTAGGGCGTTTTTGTTTAAATATATTTGTCGTCCTTTTTTTCTCTTTCTTGCAAGAGCTAAAGCACAGCAAAGATGCAATGCTTAATAAGAGTAGGGTTTTAAAGGTTTTCATTGTAATAAAATTTATAGGTTAATTAATAAGTAAAATCAAATCTGCCGTCTGTTACTTTGACGGTATCGCCTTCTTTGTTTATAGCATCAAAATAAAATGTGCCGGAAACTATTCTGGCTACTGTGTCGAGCCTCAAAATATTCATACGACCACAGTCAAAGTTTGGAATCTTCCAAGAATCACAAACTGTTTCACCTGATTGATTTTTAATCGTTAAGCCGACTCGATTCATTTCGAAGAAATTGCCAAGTAAATAAGGGTCAGTATATAATACATATTCTCCTACATCAAAAACACGTTTATAAACATACAAGCCAACAGATTTAAACCCGTTACCAATCTCATCTTCCATAGTACCTCCTACTTGGAGTGTTCCATTCAAATCATCCCATTTTACTCCATAATAGAATTTAGAGAAATTATCCTTAATGGCTTTTCTTGTGAAGGGTACAAGCAGTTCTCCATCCACATAGCACCCAAAGGTGTTTTTGCCTTCGGTAGTAATGGGTGGAAGTTCGGTAGGGCGCTTTTGTTTAAATATATTTGTCGTTCCTTTTTTCTCTTTCTTGCAAGAGCTAAAGCATAGCAAGGATGCAATGCTTAATAAGAGTAGGGTTTTGACATGGTTTTTCATATTTGTTTAAAGTTTTGAGTAAGGCAAAGATAAAGCAAAATCGGATAAAATGATTTTTTTAGGAAAAAGCATCTATACCTCCCTTATCCATAAACAGTCCCGTAGAAATAAACCGCGAACTGTCCATCGGTGCAAAAAGGTGATTGAGATACTGACCGAGAGAAAAACCATCAGATTCTTCTTGTGCATTTACTGTACTTGTTATTCCAATAAGAATTGCAATAAGAATTAGTTTTGTCTTTTTCATATCTAATATTTTTTAGTTGTTTAAAATTCAATTTTGTGGTAGATAGTGTCGTGTGCTGACGGGGGGGGGGAGTGTATCGCTGTGTTGGCTAATTATTTCATCATTTGAGTTTCTAACAGAATAGTATATCCTACATTCTTCGGTAGGATCAATAGTGTGTAATCTAATACTATCCATTCCTTTATAAAATCTTCCTATTCCCCCATT
>JAGFIU010000001.1 GCA_024103355.1 Bacteroidota bacterium | reverse complement strand
TAGTTCACTGAGTGTTTATACCGCAGACAAGACATGGAAAGCGTTCAAACTTCCAACGCGATATGTTGGAGAAATGATAATTGACAATAATGGTTACAAATGGATAATGACCCCGCGACCGAATTTGTCCGGCAATGGAATTTGTGTTTTTGATGACAATGGCACTCCTCTTAATGATGTTGATGACCGCTCTATTTTGCTGAATACCCAAAATTCAGATTTGCCAACCAATATGGTTCGCTGCCTTGCCTTGATGCCCAACGGTGAGGTCTGGGTGGGTACTGATGCCGGTTTGGTGGTATTTCGCAACCCTTCCAATGCTTTTTCCGGAAATTTCAAAGCTGAGAGAATCATCATTGAACAAGGTGGAGTTGGCGGATATTTGTTAGGCTCAGAAATGGTGTATTATATCGCTGTGGATGGTTCCGGTCGAAGATGGATTGGTACAAACAAAGGCGCATGGCTGATTGACCGCAATGGAATGGATATTCTCAAGCACTATAATACAGAAAATAGTCCGCTCCCTTCCGATGATATTTTTAGTATAGGGATTGATGAAAATACGGGAGAAGTGTTTTTCAATACTGACAAAGGACTCTTTTCTGTTAAGGGAAATGCTACGAAGCCGCAAGAGAAAATGAGCAATTTAAAGATTTTCCCCAATCCCGTTAGAAGTGATTTTGACGGAGAGGTTGCTATAGAAGGGTTGGCACTTGATTCGAGAGTGAAAATCACCGATATTAACGGTAATATCATTTTTGAAACAATAAGCAATGGCGGACGTGCTACTTGGAATTGCAGAACTTTTGCGGGTGTGAGACCTGCTACCGGTGTGTATTTGGTTTTTGCCATTGATGGTAAGGGAGAACAGAAAGCAATGGGGAAAATCTTGTTTGTAAAGTAATCTGATGCCATGTTAGTCAAAACTCAAGGCTTTATCTTGCATAAACTCAAATATGGCGATACTTCGGTTATTTGCAAAATTTATACAAGAGACTATGGCTTGCAAAGTTTTTTGTTTCAAGGGGTCTCTTCTAATAAAGGTAAGGTAAAAAGCGCTCATCTGATTCCGCTTAACCTACTGGAAATTGATTTCTATCACCACCCTGTTAAAAATCTTAAAAGAGTCAAAGAACTTGTTTGCAATCCCATCCTTCATGATTTTCATACAAATCCTGCCAAACGAGCCTTGGGGGCATTTTTACAAGAAATTATAAGCCGATGTATTTCTGAAGAGGAAATTAATACCCGTTTGTTTGACTTGGTTAGAGATACTATTTTGATGATAGAAGATGGCGATAGAATACAAGAATGGCTGCCTCATTTGTTTATTATTAGATTGTGCCGGCTGCTTGGTCATGGTATTTTTGCTGATGATTATACAAATGGTGCCGTTTTTAATATTGCTGAAGGAGATTTTTCGGTTGTTTATAACACTCAATATTGTTTGAATGTAGAATTGTCGGAACAGTTGGCTCTGTTGCTTAGCGAGAAACAAGCCAACATACTTTATAGAAAAGAGTTGTTAAACAGTTTGATTCAATTCATGCAATATCACATCATCGGCTCAAAACCATTGCAATCTCTGGAGATTTACACTGTAGTGATGAGTAAGTAATCAGGATGTTTTTTACTATGATTTTTCATAATAGATTCTGATTATTTTTGCCCAAAATTGTAAAAACCATGAAAACACTATTCAATTTTTTTGGCTCCGCCAAAACTTATTTGATTTTGATATTCATCACTGTTTTTGCCTCTTCTTGTTATATCAAAAAAAGGGTTTATAACAGAGGATTTCATTTTGAAAGACTTACGGAAAAAAAGATGGCACCACAAAACATCGACAACCAAGAAAAGAAGACAGCAATAATCCGGCACTAAAAAGAGCTATTTTATTTTCAATCTTTCAAAACGCCTGCTTCATAAACTTTCTTTCACACAAAGCCTTGCAAACCTTACTTTTGTTCCATGAAAAAAGCAATACTGCTCATCCTTGACGGCTGGGGAATTGGGAAAGGTGATAAAACCGATGCTATTGCATGTGCCAACACTCCTTTCACTGACAGTTTATACCAAAAATATCCTAACACAACACTCACCACTTTCGGTAATGCGGTTGGTTTGCCCGAAGGACAGATGGGAAACTCAGAGGTTGGACACATGAATATCGGTGCAGGAAGAGTGGTGTGGCAAATGTTAGAGAGAATCAACAGGGCTTTTAAACACGGTGATGCTTCACAAAATCATGAACTCAACAAACTTTTTGATTACTGTAAATCACAAAATAAACCTTTACATCTGCTTGGCTTAGTCAGTTCTGGCGGAGTGCATTCATCACTCGAACATCTTTTCGGATTGATTGACCTGGCACATAAGACCGGAGTGAAGCAAGTTTATATTCATGCTTTTACTGACGGCAGAGATACAGACCCTAAAAGCAGTGTGACTTATTTGCAAAACCTGCTCGATTTTATTGAGGATAAACCCAATACAAAACTTGCTTCTATCATTGGCAGATACTATGCAATGGACAGAGACAAACGCTGGGAGAGAATCAAACTTGCTTATGATTTGATTGTTAATGCAGAAGGAACAAAGTCTCAAAACCCTATTTCTGCTATTAAAAATCAATATGAGGCCGGTGTTACGGATGAATTTTTAAAACCCATTATTTTGTGTGATTCCGACAATCAAGCGATTACACAAATTCACGAAGAAGATGCAGTATTGTTTTTTAATTTCAGAACAGACAGAGGCAGACAACTGACAAGGGTTCTGACTCAGGAGGATTTTCCCGACTTTGGAATGAAAAAACTCAAGCTACGCTATGCAACCATGACAGAATACGAAAAGGATTTTAAAAATATTTCCATAATCTTTGACAACCAAGACATTCCCAACACTTTGGGAGAGTTCTTGTCTAATAAAGGTTTCAAGCAAATTCGCGGAGCTGAAACAGAAAAATATCCTCATGTAACTTTCTTTTTCAGCGGTGGAAGAGAAGAGATTTTTGAAAACGAAAAGCGTATTTTGATTAACTCACCCAAGGTAGCAACTTATGATTTACAACCTGAAATGAGTGCAATTGAACTCAAAAAAGCCGTTATCGAAGAAATCAAAAAAGGAGAAACCGACTTTTTCTGTGTAAACTTTGCAAACCCTGATATGGTTGGACATACAGGTGTTTTCTCTGCGATTGTAAAAGCCGTTGAAACAGTAGATTCCTGTGTTAAAGAAATAGTCAACGAAGCGTTCAAACAGGGTTATACCTTGCTGATTACTGCCGACCATGGCAACGCGGACAATGCAGTAAATCCGGATGGCACGCCCAATACAGCACATTCAATAAACCCTGTCCCTATTTGGCTCGTATCTGAACCTGCAATGAATGTGAAAATGCACAAAGGAGTTTTGGCTGATATTGCTCCAAGCATCCTAAAAGTGATGGGGCTTGAACAACCTAAGGAAATGACCGGAAATGCGTTATTTTAAAATCTTATTTATTTTACCTCTTATCCTTCTCTCTTGCTCAGGCAACAAGAAAAATACAGTTGAAAGAGCTGATTTCTTCAGTTTGAGTAATTTTTTTGACAAAGAAACGAAACGACTAAGCAATCAAAAAATATCACTCGTCAGGGTAGTGAGAATAGATGATAATGTAAGTCAGTCAACAGATACTGCACCTGACTGGAACAATGAATTTTATTTGTTAAAAAACTGTGATATCAATAAACCACAACTTAAGTATGATTACAAAGTGGACTCCGTTATCAAAGGCGAAGACCGTCATTATTTTTATGATAACATATCCGGGACACAGAGGGTGCGCAACATCCATGTTTTTTGGTCAGGAGACTCAGTTCCCGAGTTGATTGAAATCACAATAAAAGAAAAGAACTACCTGAAAGATGAAGAATTCATCTACAGCTATCAGCCAGACAAAGCAATAGGTATCATGGGAACACGCAAAACCTTGTTTTCTCCCCCCAAAGAATTTGATATTCTGAACGAGATAAAGAGAAGATAGAATGCAAAACCGCATAATTTTGTCCTAATTTCGTTTTTAATTTCACAAACTATAAATTTTTTACTGATGAGAAAGCAATATTTTTGGTTACAGCGTTATTGTTGTGCTTCATAGCTAAAAGCACACAAGCTCAAACCGTATTTAAAGATTCAAAGTCTGAAAAAGAAGGTTTAAAAAACAATAAGGGGAAAGTTATTCTTAAACCCAAGTATGACATAATATATTCTTTTAACGATGGCTATGCAGTTGTAGAACTCAATGAGAAGAAAGGTCTTATTGACTCTACGGGTAAGGAAATTGTTAAACCAAAATATGATATGATTGATCCGTTTTTTGAAGACATAGCAGTAGTTGGTATCAATGAAAAATATGGTGCTATCAATAAAAAAGGCAAGGAAGTAATTCCGATTAAATTTGAAATTTTAGATCAAATGTCTGAAGGTTTGATTGTATCAAAGTTGGATGGTCGTTACGGATATATTGACAAAACTGGAAAAACAATCATCAACTTTAATTATTATAATGCTAACCCATTTGAAAACAATTATGCAATCGTAACGAAAAGTGTGAATAATGAGAAACTATACGGAATTATTAATAAGACCGGAAATGAATTAACACCTTTTAAATACAGTTACATCAAAGGCTTTTATGAAGGAATATTTTTAATTTCTGTTATCAATGAGGATAATAATTTTAGGCTTTATGGCATTATTGATACTTTTGGAAAAGAAATAGTTAAACCTATCTATAGTGAAATTGGTGATTTCATGTCGGAATTTATCGTTGTAGGTTCAGAATCTAAATACGGATTTGTAGATAGAAGTGGCAAGTTGATTACTCCTTTAAAATACGATGACGTATTGGGTTTTCAAAATGGTATTTGTCCGGTTAAGTATGATGGACAATGGACTTATATTGATAAAAGTGGAAAGGAAATTACATCCGACAAATATGTTTATGCAGCTAATTTTAGTTGTGGATTAAGCTTGGTTGCTGTGGGTTGTGAGGCACAGGAAGTACCGTATGACATATACGATGAAATAGATGATTTTGATTATTATAATGAAGACAAATCAATCAGAGAACGCCTTTTAGGTTGCAAATGGGGTTTTGTTGATACTACAGGAAAATTGATTTGTGAATTAAAATATGACAGAGCATCTGATTTTTCCGAGAATTATGCTCTTGTTAAATTATCCGGCAAATATGGTTTTATTGACCAAAAAGGGAACGAAATAACTCCATTGAAATTTGATAGTGCATTTAGCTTTAAAGAAGGGTTTGCCATTGTGAAACTGGATACTCTTTGGGGTTTTGTTAATACAAAAGGAGAACTTAAAATTCCTTGTATTTATGACGATGTTACTTCATTTAATGAAGGAAGAGCAGGAGTAAAATTAAATGGGAAATGGGGTTTTATTGATTACACAGGAAAAGTTGTTATCCCAATTCAATTCGATGCAGTTTATACGTTTTATAACGGAGCATGCCAAGTACTAAAAGATGACGAGTTTATCTACATCGATACTGACGGCAACGAAACGTTCGAATACTAAGGGTTGTTTCCTTAAAGATTTAATTTTCTTTTCCTAAGCATGTATCAAACTTGTATATAAGTAAGCGGCATTAAACTTTATAAAATGGTTTTATTAGCCCAAATTTGTACTTTGATACTATGAATCAATATGAAAATTTCTTACGCCATGTTTTCGAGAATGGCACATATAAAGGCGACCGTACAGGTACAGGTACTCGAAGTGTATTTGGAGGACAAATAAGATTTGATTTAAACGAAGGTTTTCCACTTATTACAACAAAAAAAGTCCATCTTAAATCAATTATCTATGAGTTACTTTGGTTCTTGAAGGGAGAAACTAACATTGCATATCTCAAAGAAAACAATGTGAGTATTTGGGACGAATGGGCAGACGAAAAAGGCAACTTAGGTCCTGTTTACGGTAAGCAATGGAGGAGTTGGGAATGTCCGGACGGAAGCACTATAGACCAAATTTCAGATTTAGTTAAAGGACTTAAAAATAATCCGGATAGCAGAAGACATATAGTAACAGCATGGAATCCTGCGGATTTGCCAAAAATGGCGTTATCCCCCTGTCATTGCTTATTTCAATTTTATGTTGCAGACGGAAAATTGAGTTGCCAACTATATCAAAGAAGTGCTGATTTATTCTTGGGAGTTCCGTTCAATATTGCATCCTACGCACTTCTAACCATGATGTTAGCACAGGTAACGGGGTTAAAACTTGGTGAGTATGTACACACTTTTGGTGATGCCCATATATACTCTAATCATTTTGAACAAGTAAAAACTCAACTTTCACGCAAGCGATTCCCTTATCCTCAAATGAAAATCAATCTGGATATCAAAGATATTTTTTATTTCAAATTTGAAGATTTTACTTTAGAAAACTATCAATGTCACCCGGGGATAAAAGCTCCTGTGGCAGTTTAAATAATTCATTAATAAAATGTCATATCAAAATATTTTAACTAATACGGAAGATAATATCCTCACAATTACAATAAACCGCGAGGACAAAATGAATGCATTAAACATTCAGCTTCTTCAAGAAATAAAAGATGCAGTAACAAAAGCCCAAAACGACAATACCGTAAGAGGAATTATCATTACCGGAGCCGGAACAAAAGCATTTGCTGCAGGAGCAGACATTGCTGAATTTTCAAATTTTTCTGTAGCAGAAGGAACTGAAATGAGTCGTGCAGGACATGAAGTATTTTTTGCTATTGAACGCAGTTCCAAGCCTGTGATTGCGGCAGTAAATGGATTTGCTTTAGGTGGAGGTTGTGAATTAACACTTGCTTGCCATTTAAGGTACGCCTCAGAAAATGCCAAATTCGGACAACCGGAAATAAATCTGGGAGTCCCTCCCGGTTATGGTGGAACACAAAGATTAGTTCAAATAGTAGGTAAAGGAAGAGCATTAGAAATCCTTCTTACCACCAACACTGTTGATGCTCAAAAGGCACTTCATATAGGATTAGTAAATGAGGTATTTAGCTCAGAAGAGCTTATTTCTGAAAGCAGGAAAAGACTTTCAAAAATTATTTCCAAGTCACCAAATGCAATAAAACAGGTTATAAACTGTGTAAATGACCACTTTACAAGTCAGCATAACGGCTTTGAAACCGAGATTAAAGAATTTGGCGAAGCTTTTGGCACTTCTGACTTTAAAGAGGGCACAAGTGCATTCTTAGAGAAGCGTAAAGCTAATTTTGGCTTATAACTGTTTATAAATATGAATATTAGCATATTCATTTTATTCAGACTATTGCACCTACCTAAAATAAATTATTATCATGAAAAAGACAATTTTAACATTCGCAGCATTATTGGTTGCCGGTATGGCAGCTAACGCTCAAACTGGAAAAGGTAAGATGTGGATTGGCGGTATGGTTGGATTTGGTTCAACCGGTGGTAGCACAACTGTCTCAGGTTCGCCAATTCCATCTCAGAATGGGACCACTAAGATGGCAGGTACTACCAATATTAACTTGGCACCAAATTTTATGTATTTTTTCCAAGATAATATGGCTGCAGGTATAAGCGTTAATTATGGTTCAACTTCTACAGCACCCAAAGCATATTATGATGAAAATACGGGAATGACAAGCGCGGTTTCAATGCCGGGGTTACTTGAATATGAAAATAAAACTTCAAATAGTGGTCTTGGTGTCGGATTATTTGTTAATAAATACAATGAGTTAAATGATAAATGGATGTGGTACTATGGAGGGAATCTTGGATTTAACAACGGTACTTCTACCACAACCTCTATTCAAGAAACTGCACCGGGTTCAGGTAAGTATGCGCCAACTTCTGTCCCCGGTCCTAAAATGACTACTATTGGTTTAGGGGCTAATATGGGTGTTCTTTTCTTCTTAACTGAAAAATGGAAGTTTTCTGCAGGACTCAATAATTTACTATCTTTCAATTATAACATGGGTAAAACCGAAACTACTATTGGCCCTATGACAACTGTTACAAAAAACAACAGTATGAACTTGGGACTTGGAACAGGTTCTTTTGGAATCGGTGCTCTAACCTTTGGTGTTAGTTATGTATTGAATTAATCATCTTTAATCAATATATAAAAAGCAGGACTTAGGTTCTGCTTTTTTTTTATAATAAGTCATTCACTTAATTGCTCAATCTCTTCCATTTGTTTTTTGTAAAGCTTCTTGTAATATGCATTTGATTTTAGAAGCTCATCATGTGTACCGATTGCATCAATTTTTCCTTGGTCCAAAACAATGATTAGGTTTGTATCTGCAACAACCGAAAGACGATGACTGACAATGAATGCAGTTCTATTTTTAAGTTCATTTTTGAGATTAGCCAAAATGATTTTTTCGGTTGTATGGTCAACTGCACTCAGGCAGTCATCCAGAATAATAATTTCAGGGTCTCTAATGAGAGCACGTGCCAATGCAATGCGCTGCTTCTGTCCTCCGGAAAGTGTAATTCCTCTTTCACCCAATTGGGTTTGGTAACTATTAGGGAACTGCTCAATATTATCATGAATAGCGGCAGTTTTTGCTACTCTTTCAACGTCTTCAAATTGTAAGTTATCAGATTTACTTGACCCAAAGATGATATTGTCATAGATAGATTCTGAGAACAAGAAGACATCTTGTGGAACATAACTTACCAAATCGCGATAATCGTGGAGACTGAGTTCCTTCAAATTGGTTTTATCAATCAAAATCTGCCCTGAAGTAGGATCGTAAAACCTAGCGAGTAAGTTTAACAAAGTGGTTTTACCCGAACCTGTATGCCCAACTAGTCCAATGGTTTGTCCCTTCTTGATTTTGAAATTTATTTCATGTAAAACTTTTTTCTTTTCATTGTATTGAAAAGAAACATTTTCAAAACTTATTTCATTCTCAAACTTGCAAGGCTTCCCTTTTGAGGTTTTAATCTCAGGGTCAACTTCTAAGAATCTGTTGATTCGGGCTTGTGAAGCATCAGCACTTTGAATGATTGCTGTCACCCAACCAAGTGAAGAAACCGGCCAAGTTAAAAGATTTACATAAATAACAAATTCAGCAATATTTCCATAAGTAAAATTGCCGTGAATCACTTCCAAACCTCCTAAGTAGATAGTTAGAATTGTACTTAAACCGACTAATGACATTACCAAAGGAAGAAATACTGAATTTACTGTTGTAAGAGACATGCTTAGGTCTCTATATTGATTGTTCTCTCTGGAAAAAATATCTGCAAATATTCCTTGAACAGAAAAGGCTTTCAAAACTCTGATTCCTGACATACTCTCTTGTACAAAAGTTGTTAAGTCTGATAATTTTGATTGAATCAAATCGCTCTTACGATTGATTATCTTACTAACATAATATATAGAAGCAGAAAGAAAGGGTAGTGGTAACAGTACATAGAGTGTCAATTTGGGATTTACAGATACCATCATTGCAATTACGGTTATAAACGTGAATACCAAGTTAATAAAGTACATAATTGCCGGCCCAAGATATTGCCTAACTTTACTTACATCTTCAGAAAGTCTATTCATCAGATCACCGGTAAAATTTGCCCTGAAAAATGATAAATTCATTTTTTGGTAATGACTGTAAATCTCATTTTTCAAATCATACTCAATCTTGCGGGAAGCAATGATGACTGTTTGTCTCATCAGAAACATGAAAACACCGCGTACTAAAGTTGACAATAAAATCAGCCCTCCGAAAAGTGCGGCTGTTTGGATTATCTTACTTCTATAGAAATCCTCAAATGCCGTTTCTTTGAAATAAGTGAACAAGCTTATTTCTTCGAGTGAGTTGTCGAAGGCAATCCTTACTAAATAGGGTGCAAGAATATTGAGAATATTGGTTAATATAATAAATAGAATACCCGCAGAAAGTGTCTTTCGGTATTTCCATAAATATTTATTGAGGTATTTGAGCGATTTCAATGGGCTGCAAATTTTGTTTATTATTTAGTAATAACAAAAAAAGCTATTTTCGCGCCATCGAAATCTTAAACAATTAATCAAAGAATGATATGAGCGGAACATCTTCACAAGCAGAAAAATCTAATTTTTCTCTGTTTAACAGCCTTACAGAATTCAACCATGAACAAGTAGTCGTTTGTAATGATAACGCTACCGGTTTGAAAGCCATTATTGCAGTACACAATACCGTATTAGGTCCCGGATTGGGAGGAACCCGTTTTTGGGTTTATAACAACGAACAAGAAGCAATGAACGATGCGCTTCGTCTTTCTCGCGGGATGACTTATAAAGCCTCTATTTCAGGTCTTAATCTTGGTGGAGCTAAAGCAGTTATCGTTGCTGACAAAGACACTAAGAAAACAGAAGCTTTTATGCGTAAGTTCGGTCGTTTTGTTGAAAATCTTAATGGAAAATATATCACTGCTGAAGATGTTGGAACCACAACCAAAGACATGGAATATATTGCAATGGAAACAGACCATGTTGTTGGATTACCTGAAAATATGGGTGGTGGTGGAGACCCTTCTCCTGTAACTGCTTATGGTGTTTATATGGGTATGAAAGCTTCTGCAAAAAAAGCTTTTGGAAATGATAGCCTTGCCGGAAAATTAGTTACTGTTCAAGGTGTTGGGAAAGTGGGTTATTATCTTGTTGAATTGCTTGTGAAAGACGGAGCTAAAGTCTTTATCAGTGATATCAATGAACAAAACCTCAAACACACTGCTGCTCTTGGTGGTGAAGTGATTAGCCCTAATGATGTTTATTCCAAAAAGGTTGACATTTTTGCTCCTTGTGCTATGGGTGCCATTCTCAACTCAGAAACCATTCCACAACTTAACTGTGCCATTGTTTGCGGTTCTGCAAATAATCAATTGAAAGAAGATGTGCAACATGGAAACATGCTCCGTGACAGAGGCATTCTTTATGCACCGGATTTCCTTGTAAATGCAGGTGGTTTGATTAATGTTTATTCTGAATATACAGGTTATGTGAGAGAACGTGCAATGGCACAAACTGAACATATTTATGATTTGACCTTGGATATTTTCCATAAATCTGAAACAGAAAACCTGAATACTCAGTTGGCTGCAACAAAGATCGCTGAAGAACGCATCCATAATGTGATGTTAGTGAAATCAACTTACTAAGTATTTAAATACCTTCGTATAATGAGAAAGCCGTTCAGATGAACGGCTTTCTTGCTTTATGTTGACGGAGAATTTGACAATCGTATTTAATTATTCTTCCTTTCTTTTGACAATCAAAACCATGTCTTGTTCTAAAGATAGATACCCGTATTCGTAGCAGAATATATAGGTCTGTTGTTTTTGGGTAATGTATGTATGAGTATGATAATCAAATTTGAATCCCCTGTCAATCAAATTTTCTCTTTTTACTTTTACAAAATCTTCTGTTTCGGGAAGTAGTTCTGCCAGAATACTTCTGTTCTTGCGCAGGTGATTATTGATTTTTCTTACAAAATTACTCTGTTCACTATGTAATCGGTTGTTATAATTATTTCGACAATAATCATCACAAAATTTTTTGTCAATTCTGCCCTTGAGTGGCTTGTGACAATGTAAACAGGTTTTTTCCATAGTCTGTTTTCTTTTAAAATTTATCCGACAACAAACGGTTTTAATCAGTTAGTTCGGGAGTTAAATGGTTAAAAACCGAATCATTAATTGGAGCCGTTACACCTTTGCAGTCGAAATCGAAACGAAATAACGAAATCAAATTAACTTAACAAAATTATTAACCAATTTAAAATTTAAAGTCATGAGTAATTTAAAAAACAACGTACAGCTAATCGGACATTTAGGAGCAAACCCTGAAGTAAAAACCCTTGAAAGCGGAACAAAAGTAGCCCGCATCAGTTTGGCAACGTCCGAATCATTCAAAAACAAAAATGGTGAGTGGCAAGATGAAACCACTTGGCATTACATTACCGCATGGGGACCTGTTGCAGAACGTGCAGAGAAGTATTTGAGCAAAGGCTCTTATATCCTGCTCGAAGGGAAACTCACAAGCCGTAACTATGTGGACAGTAAAGGCGAGAAAAAGTATATTTATGAAGTACGTGCATCTAATTTTTTGATGTTGGACAAAAAGAATCCTGCAGCTGACAATGTTCCCGAACAAACCGATGCATCACTTGCACAAGAAGGTGATTTGCCATTTTAGGTTTTAGTAAAATCAATTTATTATAGTTTTCATCAAAGAGGGTTAGGCTGCTTGGGCTAAGCCCTCTTTTGTTTATTGACAGTAAAGGAATATTGGCTATATTCAAATCATATTCCCTTGAACTGCTCAATAAATATTTTTGGCATACTCCCAAAAAAAATCAAAATTTGCCACATGAAGTTTTGGCTTATCAAATCAGAACCCTTTAAGTATTCTTGGGAGAAGTTTGAAAAGGACGGACGCACATTTTGGGATGGAGTTCGCAACTATCAGGCGAGAAATAATATGCGAGCAATGCAAGAAGGGGATTTGTGTTTATTTTATCACAGCAATGAAGGGAAAGAAGTGGTTGGAGTTGCACGGGTTGTCAAAACTGCCTATCAAGACCCTACGACTGATGATAAAAATTGGGTTTGTGTGGACGTGGTTCCTCATGAAAAACTCAAGCATCCGGTTACACTTGAGCAAATAAAAAATGAACCTGGATTAGAAGGAATCGGATTGGTCAGACAGCAGAGATTAAGTGTGGTTGCCCTGACTCGAGAAGAGTTTGATACTATTTTAGAACTATCTGAAAGTTAAAAATGGAAAAAAGGCTTATACTAAATCACAAAGAAATTGAAATTATCCTAAAGCGACTTGCAATGGAACTGATTGAGAATCACAACGATTTTTCAAACTCAGCTATCATTGGGCTTCAGCCTCGAGGGGTATTTCCTGCAAGGATGTTGGTTGAATATGTCAAAGAATTTACCAAAAACCCTCATATACTATATGGAGAGTTAGACCACACTTTCTATCGCGATGATTTTCGCAGAGGCAACGAGCAATTGGTTGCACACCCTATCAGGATTGATTTTGACATAGAGGGGAAAAATATTATTTTGGTTGATGATGTGGTGTATACAGGACGTTCCGTACGTTCGGCCATGGATGCTCTCACTTCGTATGGCAGACCGGCCAAAATTGAACTCCTTGCCCTACTCGATCGCAGGTTTAACCGCGAAACTCCCATCATGTCTGATTACTGTGGTAAAGTAATTGACACCAGAGGTATGGGTCAAAAAGTATTGGTGGATTGGAATCCTAAGAAATTAAATGTTTGGCTCTTAAATACTCATGAAGAAGAATGAAAGATTTTAACCACAAACACCTGATAGGTATCAAAGACCTTAGTGCGGAGGATATCAATCTTGTATTTGAAACCGCAGACAATTTCAAAGAGGTCATTAACCGACCTATCAAAAAAGTTCCTACTCTGAGAGATACCACCATTGCCAATATATTCTTCGAAAATTCTACCCGAACAAGGGTATCTTTTGAGCTTGCAGAAAAGAGATTAAGTGCTGATGTTGTTAATTTCTCTTCTTCATCTTCTTCAGTTTCTAAAGGGGAGACTTTGATCGATACTGTCAAGAATATTCTTTCTATGAAGGTTGATATGGTGGTGATGCGCCACCCAAGTCCCGGTGCTTGTGTATTTTTGTCAAAACACATTGATGCAAATATTATCAATGCCGGAGATGGAACTCACGAACATCCTACACAAGCCTTGCTCGATGCTTTTTCTATACGTGAAAAATTGGGTGACGTAAAAGGGAAAAAAATTGCAATTGTGGGAGATATTACACACTCTCGGGTTGCTATATCCAATATTTACTGCTTAAAAAAACTGGGCGCAAAGGTTAAACTATGCGGACCTCCGACTTTAATCCCAAAACACATTGAAAGTCTTGGTGTTGAAGTTGATTACAATCTGGATAATGTTGTTAAGTGGGCAGATGTTGTAAATATGCTTCGTATCCAAATGGAAAGACAGGATATAGCTTATTTCCCAAGTTTGAGAGAATACTCAATGCAATATGGATTAACACAAGAGCGTGTTGAAAGAAGTGGTAAGGAGTTAATTATCATGCACCCGGGTCCCATCAATAGGGGAGTTGAAATCACGTCAGAAGTTGCAGATAGCAAGAATGCCATCATTCTCAATCAGGTTGAAAACGGAGTTGCCATCAGAATGGCAGTTCTGTATCTGCTTGCCGGAGATAAGTAACAAAATCTGCGATTGTGCAGGTTCCTTATTGGTTTAAGGCACCCTCTACTATTTTGTCAACAACGCTTGGGTCAATCAGGGTTGTTGTATCACCCAAATTTGAAATATCACCTTCTGCAATTTTTCTTAATATCCTTCGCATGATTTTACCACTTCTGGTTTTAGGCAATCCCGGTACAATCTGAATTTTATCAGGACGAGCAAATGCACCAATTTTATCACTGACTATTTTTTTGACTTCTTCCGGAAGATTATGGACGTTGCCACTCTTGTCAACGCAAATTACATAAGCATACAAACCTTGTCCTTTGATTTCATGAGGATATCCCACCACTGCACTTTCAACCACGAGATCATGGCTGTTTATGGCTTCTTCTACTTCTCCAGTGCCAATACGATGCCCACTTACATTAATTACATCATCAACCCTGCCGGTTATTCTATACATCCCATTTCCATCTCTTTTTGCCCCATCTCCCGAGAAATATAAGTTTTTGTAAGTTGTAAAATAAGTCTGTTTAAAACGTTCGTGATTGCCATAGAGCGTTCTTGCCATACCCGGCCAAGGAAAGCGCATGCAAAGTCTTCCTTCTGCAGGGTTGCCTTTCACTTCATTTCCATTCTCATCAACCAGCAATGGCTGCACACCGGGCAATGGAAGGGTTGCAAATGCAGGTTTCATCGGAGTGGCGTATGCAATCGGTGAAATCAGAATTCCTCCGGTTTCGGTCTGCCACCAAGTATCTACTATCGGACACCTGTTCTTACCTACATTTTGGTAATACCATTGCCATGCTTCTTCATTGATGGGTTCTCCAACACTTCCGAGTACACGCAAAGAACTCAAATCTTTGGTTTTGAAAATCTCAGTACCAAATGTTTCTAACGAACGGATGGCAGTAGGTGCGGTATAAAGAATATTGACTTTGTGTTTGTCCACAATATCCCAAAAACGGCCATGGTCGGGATAGGTTGGAATACCTTCGAAAATAACTGTTGTTCCTCCATTGAGCAAAGGCCCGTAAAGAGTATAGCTATGACCTGTTACCCAACCGATATCAGCAGTACAGAAATAGATTTCACCATCTTTGTAATTGAAAACCTGTTTGAAGGTATAAGCCATAAAAATCATATAACCTGCTGTTGTATGTTGAACTCCTTTGGGTTTGCCGGTTGAGCCGGAGGTATAGAGCAAAAATAAAGGTGCTTCCGAGTCCATTGCCACAGGTTCATGCGTGTCAGGCTGTACTGAAACAAGTGTGTGCCATGAGATATCTCGACCTGCAACCATGCTGATTTTTTCATTGATATGATTATAAACCAAACAATGCTCAATTGAAGGAGTGTCTGCCATTGCTTCATCTGCAATTTCTTTCAATGCTATTTTTTTGTTTCCTCTGTGGAAAGCATCAGCAGTAATCAGCAGTTTGCAGTTAGAATCATTGATTCTGCCTTTCAAACTCTCTGCGCCAAAACCTGCGAATACTACTGAGTGAATTGCACCAATCCTTGCACATGCAAGCATTGCAATTGCTCCCTCGGGTATCATGGGCATATAAATACATACTCTGTCTCCTTTTGTTACTCCCAGACTTTCCAACGCATTTGCCAACTTGCACACTGAGGTATGCAATTCTCTATAGCTGATTTTTTGAGAGGGTGAATTGGGGTCATTGGGCTCAAATATAATTGCAGTTTTGTCCCCGAATTTTTCCAAATGACGGTCTATTGCATTCGCACAAATATTGGTTTTACCACCTTCAAACCATTTGATTTCAGGTGTCTCAAAGTTCCATTGTAAAACATTATCCCATTTCTTATACCATAGAAATTCTTGAGCTATTTCTGCCCAAAATGATTCGGGATTTTCTATACTTTTTTGATACTCTGCGCGGTATTCCTCAATGTTTTGAATTTGTTTCATATTGAATAACTTTAGAACCGCTAAATTAGAATAAAATATACCGGGCTGACAAAAATCTCTTAAACATGCTTGAGTTATGGATAAATACAATGTTCTATAATCTTTAACATGAATTAAAAGTCTGAAGAATTTATTGGCATTAGTTTTCTCAATCTCTATTTTTGCTCAATGCAAACACAGCAGGAATTTACACTCAATCAATTACAAACCATTGTGAATGATTGGATAACCGATATTGGGAAAGGCTATTTCAGTGAACTGACCAACACCGCCATTTTGATGGAAGAAGTGGGTGAAGTAGCACGAATTATGGCAAGAAAATATGGAAACCAAACTTTCAAAGACAGTGATAAAGAAGTTAACCTTGCCGATGAGATGGCTGATGTATTGTGGGTTTTGGTTTGCCTTGCCAATCAGACAGGAATAAACTTGCAAGAGGCATTTGTTAAAAATATGCAGAAAAAAACATTGAGAGACAGCAATCGATGGTCATCTTAAATATAAATATGTATATCTAAATCATATTGAATAGATTGTTTGTGTCTAAGAGTAGAATAAATTTGGTTTAATATTGCCTTTGATATATTAAAGATGGAGAACAGTCTGATTCTGGATGCACGAGCAATAACCAAAAAGTACGGCAACTTTACAGCATTAGATAAGGTTGATATTCAAGTACCCAGCGGAATAATTTTTGGCCTCTTAGGTCCCAATGGTGCCGGAAAGAGTACTTTTATCAGAATTGTAAATAGAATTTTGATGCCTGATGGAGGACAGATTTTGATAAAAGGAGAACCATTATCAGAAAAACATGTACTGAATATTGGGTATCTGCCGGAGGAGAGAGGTTTGTATAAAAAAATGAAAGTGGGAGAACAACTTATGTACTTTTCTACGTTGAGAGGTTTGTCACCAAGTGAAGCAAAGCGAAAAGCCAAAGAAAAACTGAATGACTTTGGGGCAAAAGATTGGTGGGACAAAAAAGTGGAAGACCTGTCCAAGGGTATGGTGCAAAAAGTTCAATTTATCGCAACCGTTCTACATGAGCCGGATTTGATTATTTTGGATGAACCGTTTTCCGGTTTTGACCCTCTCAATGCGGATTTAATTAAAAATGAAATCCTGAAACTCAGAGACAAAGGTGCTTCTATCATTCTTTCAACTCATAGAATGGAGTCGGTTGAAGAACTTTGTGAAAGTATTGTGCTTATCAATAGCTCAAAAGTAATCTTACAAGGCAAAACCTCCGAGATTAAACATCGCTTCAGAAATCATAGTTTTACAATTAAGTATAAAGGAAGTATTTTGGCTGACAATAGTTTTGATATTATAGAAAACAAAGAGACATCTGAAATCTCAACAGCAATAATCAAAGCCAAAGACGGTGTCAGCAATAAGGAATTGATACAAAAACTATCTTCTCAACTCGAACTTATGGAGTTCAGCGAAGAGTTACCTGATATGAACCAAATTTTCATACGCTCAGTAAAAGAAAACACATGAAGAAAATATTGATAATCTTAAAAAAGGAGTTTTTGGGAAGGGTGAAAAAACGTTCATTCATTATTTCCACCTTGCTGCTTCCTATTCTTATGCCGGCATTTTTTATTCTAATCGGTTATTTGAGTGTTAAGGAGAGTGAGTCACAGAAACCCAAGCATATTTTGGTACTTGACCAAAGTAACAGCTTCCGGTTTGACAACACTCCGAGATATATTTATGAGAAGACATTGGATGATTTTGAAGATGCAAAACAACTTTTTATAAATTCTGATTATTTTACTTTTTTGTATATACCCGAAAGCGGAGCAGAAGGTAATCCGGGAGTTACTCTTTTTTCCAAAACACATCTGAGTATAAACGAAACTTCAGAGATTAAGTCGGTATTGGAGACTCAGGTAAGAGAGAAAAAATTAAAGGCGCAAAATATTGATAGTGCAGTTCTTGCATCTTTACAACCCAATATAAAACTCACAGAAAGAACACTCTCCGAGAAGGGAGATGAAAAGTTGTCAAATTCTACTATTACTTTCGGAATTGGTTATGCGCTGAGTATGCTCATCTATATGTTTGTGATGATTTATGGCTCTCAGGTGATGCAAAGTGTAATAGAAGAAAAGACAAGCAAAGTGGTTGAGATTATTGTTTCTATTGTTAAACCTGTCCAACTAATGATGGGTAAGGTACTTGGAATTGCTTCTGTGGGACTGTTTCAATTTATTCTTTGGGTAATTCTTTTTGTAGTATTTTCATTTGCAATCATGTCTTATCTGCCACAAATGATGGATGGTAATACGGCAATGAATACATCGCATATTCAAGGAACAGATTTGTCGCAGGTTCCCGAAGGTATGGATTGGATACAAGTATTGGTCGGTATCCCTTATGCAAAGATTTTTGTACTGTTTCTGTTTTATTTTTTCTTTGGTTTTCTATTATATGGAGCCATGTTTGCAGCAGTGGGTGCTGCCGTGGAAACACCGCAGGAAGCACAACAGTTCGTATTGCCTATCACGATTCCGATGTTGGTTTCAATCATTGGTGCAATGGGGTTTGTGCTGCAGAATCCCTCCGGTTCTGTCAGCTTTTGGCTGTCTATTATTCCATTTACTTCTCCCATTTCAATGATGACGCGAATTGCATTTGATGTTTCATGGTGGGAATTATTGCTGTCCATGTTTTTGTTGGTAATCACAACATTGTTCATGCTTTGGGTTGCCGGAAGGGTGTTCAGAATAGGAATTATGACTCAAGGAGCCAAAGTGGGTTATAAGACTATGTTTAAGTGGGTAATGCAAGGATAACGGGAAATTGGTGCTATATTATTGATATGCTTTCACCAATGAATATAAATTGAATTCACCCTTTAGGATGAGTTGGTTTATTTTTGATTCCAATTCTTTTCTGCTCAGATTACTCATTCTCTTTTCGGCAATTAATTTCCACGCCCTTTCGGCAAGGAGAGCGGCCATTTTTTCATTTGATTTGTGTGACTTGATGTGTTTTTCAATAGCATCCGACAAATTTTTAATCCCTGAGTTTTGTGTGGCAATTGTTTCGATAATGGGTGGATTCCATTCGGTCGCTTTACGGTGATTAAGTGCATTTTGTAAATACACATGGAACTTTGCTGCGCCTTCTCTATCTGCTTTGTTTACCACAAAAATATCGGCAATTTCCATAATACCGGATTTGATAGCCTGCACTTCATCACCTGCTTCGGGAACGAGAACTAAAACGGTGGTGTCAGCCAATCCTGCAATCTCAATTTCGCTTTGTCCCACTCCAACTGTTTCGATGATGATTCTGTCAAAACCGGCATTGCGGATAAGGTCGGTGGCTTCTACTATTTTGTGTGTCAGTCCGCCTAATGCGCCTCTTGAAGCAAACGAACGAATGAAGACATTTTTGTTGGTATAGAGTTCTGACATGCGCAAACGATCGCCCAATAATGCACCCAAATTGAAGGGTGAAGAAGGGTCAACCGCCAATATAGCCACTTTGAGATTCAGGGTATTTGCCCAAAAACCTGCAAGATTACTTACTAATGAACTTTTGCCTGCACCGGGCGGTCCTGTGATTCCGACAACCGGAATGCTTAAATTGGGACTTAGTTTTTCCAATATATTTTCTATACCCTGCTGACTGTTTTCTACAGCAGTCAGAAGTTTTGCAAGAGCACGAACATTGCCGCTTTTCATGGATTGAAAAAGTTTTTCTAAATCGACTTTTTGTTGGCTCATGGAGTGGCAAAAATAGTGATAAAAGGAGGCAATATATTGATTTTGAGAAAAGGCTAAGGAAAATATCCTTTAGCATTGTAAAAAATCTTTATTTTCGCTGCCTTTACAGAGTGAAAATAGACTTATGCGCGGATACAAATTTTATAACAACTTGTTTGGCGGAATAGCCGGACTTATCGCACTGATTTCTTATCAGCTTACTATTGAACAGTCTGTCAGTTTATGGGATTGTGGAGAATTTATTGCAGCCTCATACAAATTGATGGTGGTTCACCCCCCCGGAGCACCTTTCTTTCTAATGTTAGGAAGAATCTTTTCAATGTTTGCTCCCAATCCGGCTGATGTAGGTTATTGGGTCAATACGCTCAGTACTGTGGCCTCAGCCCTTGCTGTTATGTTTACTTTTTGGATTGTTACATATTATGCCAAAAAGCTTCTGACTAAAGGATTATCCGAATTATCTACAGAAAAGTATATTCTCATCTTTGGTGCCGGATTTGTTGGCTCCCTTGCTATGACTTATATGGATTCATTTTGGTTTTCTGCTGTTGAAGCTGAGGTGTATGCATTGTCATCTTGTTTTACAATGGCAACTTTTTGGGCAGCACTCAAATGGGAAAGCAGTAGTAGTAAGCATGCAGATAAATGGTTGGTTATGATTGGATTGTTGATTGGTTTGTCAATTGGTACTCATTTACTAAGTTTGTTGGTTATACCTGCTGTTGCTTTTATTTATTATTTCAAAAAAGTTGAGAATCCGACTTGGAAAGGCGGGATAATTGCTTTTGTTTTAGGATTTCTTATCCTTACATTTATCCAAAATTTGATGCTGCCGGGAATCCCAAAGCTAATGTCAATCTTTGACTTATTCTTTGTTAACACGCTTGGCTTTGGATTTAATACTGGTTCATTAGTAGCAATTTTATTGGTTGTAATGTTCGTTGTTGGCGGCATTATATACTCCATAAATAAAGGTAAGAGACATTTGAATTTTGCATTTGTAACTCTTGCGTATATCCTACTTGGTTATTCTAGTTATGCAATGGTTGTTATACGTTCGAGTGTTAATCCACCTATTGATATGAACAATCCTGCCGATCCCTTTAATTTATTAAGTTACATAAATCGGGAACAATATGGTGACAGGCCATTGCTTTATGGTCCCTATTTTAATGCTGATGTAATTAGTTCAGAACAAGGAAGTGCAATATGGACAAAAGGAGACAAGGGGTATATTAAAGTAGGCAATAAGCAAGAATATGAATATCAGAAAGACATGCAGACCTTTTTCCCACGAATGGGAGATATGCAGAAAGAAGGTAGTGCAGCAGGTTATAGGCTATGGGGTGGTATGGCCGATATTCAGAGCAGAATTGACCAACTGACGCAACAGATTAATTCCAGTCAAGATCAACAGAATGCCGAACAATTGCGTAGTCAGCTAATGCAATATGAAAAGACAAAGCCATCATTTGCAAATGATATGGCGTTCTTTATGAACTATCAACTCGGTTATATGTATTTGCGTTATTTTATGTGGAATTTTGCAGGAAGACAGAATGATCAACAAGGACATTATTTTAATAAAGAGTTTGATGGTAATTGGATAAGCGGTGTGGCACCTATTGATAATATGAGATTAGGTCCGCAAGGAAAGATGCCAAAAGAACTAAATTCAAATTTTGCTAAAAATAAGTTCTATTTCCTCCCGCTTATTTTAGGAATATTGGGGATTATCTTTCAATACAAGAATAGTAAAAATGATTTTATCGTAAATCTAATATTCTTCCTCTACACAGGAATTTTAATTGTGGTTTATCTGAATATGCCACCTTTTGAGCCTCGTGAAAGAGATTATGCTGTTGTGGGTTCATTCCAAGTATTCTGTATTTGGATTGGTCTGGGTGTATTGATGATGTGGCAATTTTTGAAAAAGTATATTAAGAGTGGTAACATGGCTGCTATCACTGCATCTGCGGTTTCATTGTTAGCTGCCCCTGTTATTATGGGAGCCCAAGGTTGGAATGACCATGACCGTTCAGGAAGAAGATTGGCTATTGATTTTGCTATTGATTATTTGGAGTCTTGTGCCCCAAATGCAATTTTGTTTACTAATGGTGACAATGACACATACCCACTATGGTATGCTCAAAATGTAGAAGGAATCAGAACTGATATAAGAATTATCAATATGAGTTTATTACCAACAGATTGGTATTCTTCTATACTGCTTGATAAAGTTTACAACTCAGATCCGCTACCGCTTACTTTTACAAAAGAAGATCTAAGAGCAGGTAACAATGAGTTTGTAAGATATTATCCTGGTAATTTTGACCAAGAAAAGTTTTATCCTTTGGCTGATGTAATGAAGTTTATTAAAGACCCAAATCAGCTTTTGACAGACCAAAGCGGAGGAAAGATTAATTACTTACCTGTTCAGAATTTTATTATTAAAGTTGATAAAGAAGCAGTTATTGAGAACAAGGTTGTTCCAATGGAAGACACAGGTAGTATTATTGATGAGCTCCGCTTTTCTTTTAATCGACAGTATATGCACAAAGGAGATATGGTTTTCTTTGATCTTATTTCCAATAATGCAAAAACCGGCTGGAAGCGACCAATCTATTTCACAACAACAACTGGAAGGGGCGCATACTATGGACTTGAAAAGTATTTCCAATTAGAAGGACTTGCATACCGATTGGTTCCTATTGAAAATAGACCACAAGGTGGCACACCAACAAGGTTGGCTCACGAAATTTTGTATAAAAACCTGATGGAGAAGTTCAAATGGTTTAATATGAAAGAGAAGAAAAACTTTTTTATGGATGAAAAATCTATTTTGGTTCCACAAAATCTTCAAAATGTTTTTGTTCAATTTGCGAGTGATTTAGAACAGAGTAACAGAAATCTTAAAACGGAATTGAACCTCTTGGAAAACCCTACAGAAGGAATGCCTGCTGCCCCCGAAGGAAGAAAGGAATGGTTGGTAAAACGCATTGATAGGAATAAGGATTGGGCTCTTAAATTGTTGGATAAAGTTTTTATTGAGATACCTGAATCTATTCTCCCTATGAGGGGACAAACTAAGTATTATGCAGCACTTACTTATTATGACTTGGATGAGAAAGAAAAGGCGATTCACCACATGACTGAACTCTATCAAAGAAACCTTGCATTGGCTAAATATCTTCATCAGTTTGATGGTAGAACCCAATTTACGTCCTATGCAATGAGTATGTTTTCCGAATCAATTCAGTTTATTGACCTTGCCAAACAAGCATTTGAAAAATGGGGCATGGAAGACATGAAGAATAAGATTGAGGCAGAAAGCACACAATACCGAGATTTAGCTAAAAAATTAGGAATTATTAATTAGAATCTGGTCTCTAAACATAAAAAAAGGCGGGCATTACCCGCCTTTTTTATTGAGAAAATGTTAATCATTTCACATTATGAAAAGCTAATTTGCGCCCTCAAACCAATAACATAGTGGCAAAGGAAACAAAAGAAACACCCTTAATGAAACAGTTTTGGCAAGTGAAAGCCAAATATCCGGGAGCAATTATCTTGTTCAGGGTAGGGGATTTCTATGAAACCTTTGCTGAAGATGCAGTCAAAACAGCAACTACACTTGGTTTGGTTCTTACCAAAAGAGGGAATGGTTCTGCCTCAGAAGTAGAGCTTGCAGGATTCCCTCATCATTCTTTGGATACTTATCTTCCTAAATTAGTCAGAGCGGGATATAGAGTGGCAGTCTGTGATCAATTGGAAGATCCAAAAATGGCTAAAGGACTTGTCAAAAGAGGAGTAACTGAATTGGTTAGCCCCGGAGTTGCTTATAGCGACAAAGTATTGGATGCTAAACGAAGCAACTATTTAGCATCTGTTTTCAAATCCGACAAACAGGTTGGTATAGCATTCTTGGATATTTCTACCGGAGAGTTTTTTGTTACTGCAGGAAACATAGAAATGATTGATAAGCTTTTGGGTGGGTTCAAGCCTTCAGAAATTATCATAGCAAAGAATCAGCAACGAGAGTTTCCGTTATCCTGGCAGGATAGCTATATTATTCAAACTCTGGATGCCTGGGTATTCCAGCCGGATTATGCTTCAGATAAATTAAAAGATCATTTTAAAACAGTTTCTTTGAAGGGATTTCGTATAGAAGACGAAACAGAAATGATTACAGCAGCCGGAGCTGCTCTACATTATGCGGCAGAAGCCTGCTTTGACCGACTGCAACATATCAACACCCTACAAAGAATCGAAACAGACAACTACGTTTGGTTGGATGCGTTTACAATTCGCAATCTTGAAATTCTTCAACCCATATTTCCCGGAGGAAAGGCGTTGGTAGATGTTATTGACAGGACACTTTCTCCAATGGGCTCAAGAACGCTCAGAAACTGGATAGTTCTGCCACTCAAAGAGCAAAAGCCCATTCAGGAAAGATTGGATATTGTTGAGTTCTTCTTTAATAACCCCAATCTTAGAATACAAATAACCGAGCTGCTCAAACAGGTGGGCGATATTGAAAGAATTATTTCGAGAGTAGCACTTCTAAAATCAGGCCCAAGAGAACTTTTACAACTTGCGAAAGGGTTAAAAATTTCAGAGGAAATCAATACAATTCTCAAACAAAGCGGGGAAACATCACTCATTGAACTTGCTGATAGAATCAATCCATGTCAGAGTATTTCAGAAAAAATTATAAACCGGATTAGTGAAGATGCGCCCGCTGTGATTGCCAAAGGCGGTGTTTTTAATATTGGATTTGATAAAGAACTAGACGAGCTTCGGGATATTACACAAAACGGAAAAGGCAGGATAGCTGAAATCCATGCACGTGAAGTCAGTTTAACAGGTATTCCATCATTGAAAATTGGGTTTAATAATGTGTTTGGTTATTATCTTGAAGTTACCCATGCTCATAAATCCAAGGTGCCGGAAAATTGGATTAGAAAACAAACACTCACCAATGCAGAGCGATATGTTACACCTGAACTCAAAGAATTGGAAGAAAAAATACTCAATGCTGAAACGCTTATTTTGCAAAGAGAGACCCAATTGTACGAAGAGTTTCTGCAACATATAATCAGCTTTGTTGAGCCAATCCGTATTACAGCATTTAATATTGGCACTTTGGATTGTCTCTGCTCATTTGCGGAATTATCAGTGAGCAATCGTTATTGCAAACCAGAGATTATCAATGGTTTTGAGTTGGAGCTAAAATCTTCCAGACATCCCGTAATAGAAAAACAGCTTCCGGCCGGTGAAAGCTATATAGATAATGATATTCGATTTGACGAGGAGCAGAGGATTATTATTCTGACAGGTCCCAACATGTCGGGTAAATCGGCATTGCTAAGGCAAACCGCGTTGGCGGTATTGATGGCTCAAATCGGATGTTTTGTTGCTGCTGATTCTGCAAGGATTGGTATCGTGGATAAAATCTATACGCGGGTTGGTGCTTCTGATAATATCAGTTTAGGGGAATCAACTTTTATGGTAGAGATGTTGGAAACTGCGGGAATATTAAACAACATCAGCAAAAACAGCCTTGTTTTATTGGATGAGATAGGACGCGGTACTGCAACTTTTGACGGAGTTTCACTTGCATGGGCTATTGCAGAATTTATTGCTACCCATCCGCAAAGCCCCAAAACATTGTTTGCAACACATTATCACGAGCTGAATGAACTCGAAAATAAGCTGCAAGGGGTCAAAAATTTTCATATTTCAATAAAAGAAGTAAGCGATAAAATCTTATTTTTGAGAAAGCTTGTTGAGGGCGGTAGTGAAAGCAGCTTTGGAATTCATGTTGCTAAGATGGCCGGAGTTCCCAAAGCGGTTACGGACAGAGCAAGTTTAATTCTTGAAGAATTGGAAAAAGACAGAGCTGCTATTTCAGGGAAGGAAACACTCAAAAAAATGAAAAGACAAGAAGTACAAATGACTATGTTTGGTATCAGTGATCCGAGATTGGAAGAGATGCGAAGAATGGTGTTTGAGACAGATGTTAACTCACTCTCACCAATCGAAGCATTGATGAAACTGAATGAGTTAAAAAAAGTCTTGGAAGGAGGGCGGTAGCAATTGTTATTATAGTAGAGTGAGTATATCTCTATTTCTTTTGTTTTCTCTTTTTCATACCATACCAATACTCATCAATAATTTCTCCTTTATCATCAAAAGTAATGGTAGCAAGCCATTTGCCTTTGAAGTCATATAATTTCCATTGACCGACTTTTGTTCCCATTTTATAGGTACCTTCAGATGCACCAATGAGTGTAACTAAGTTTTGTTGCCAATATCCGTCTTTTACTCCATTTACATAATTGCCCTTATTCTCAATTCTTCCTTCCATTTTTTCTATGTACTCACCGTCTAATGTGTCGTTGTGATAATTTGCTATTTTGGTTGTATCTCCTTCCAAACCAAAGGTAATCCAGACCCCTTCTTTCAAGCCATTTTTATAATTTTCAATTTTGAGTGGGGTTTTTACAAAAATCTCATAAGATTCAAATTGTCCATCTTTGAATCCCTCAGTGTAATTACCGGATAAAGCAATTGTCCCGTCCATGTGCCATTCTCTGTAGCTTCCGTCCATCAACCCATTTTTATACCCAATCTCTTTCATTGGTTTTCCATCCGGATACCATGCCCTAAAAACACCATCCAATCGCCCGTTTTTGATATAAACCTGTTGCTCCATCTGACCGTTTTCAAAGTACATGGTGTTGGTATCTGTTTGAACTCCTTTCACGTACTTATAAGAAAATCGGAGTTGACCATTGTCATAAAAACCTTCATTTATACCGTCTATAGTATCTTGAACATAATTCCCGCGTTCTTTTATATTGCCGTTTTCGTAATAATTGATATAAGCTCCGTTTCTTTTGCCCATAGAAAAATTCATAATTTGTCTGAGCTTTTCATCTTTGTACCATGTGATTTTTTCTCCATCCATCAGCCCGTCTTTCCATTGAATTTGTATTTTTTTCTTGTTGGTAGAATCATGTCTTACAAGTGAAATTCCGGTAAATGGCTTGCCGTTATAGTAGTATATGTCATTGACATTTTGAAGTTTATCAAAATAAACATTCTTCTGAGCAAGGGCAGGAACTCCACTTATAAGTGTAGATACCAATAAAATAATATAGTTTCGCATTGGTCGCAAATTAGATTATTATTGAGTGATTAAAATTTGCTTTTTATAAACATTCTTTTTTGTTGCTCCAAAAATTAAACCACAATGGATATTGAAACCTTCAGAGATTATTGCTTATCGAAAGAGTTTGTGAACGAGGAATTGCCTTTTGGCCCTGATTTTTTGGTTTATAAAGTAAACAAGAAAATTTTTGCCCTGTGTAATATCAATACTTTCGAAGGAATTAACCTCAAATGCAATCCTGAATATGCAATTGAACTGCGTGAAGAATATCCCGATGGGGTTTTGCCGGGCTATCACATGAATAAGAAACATTGGAATACGGTCATGACTTTTATGCCCGATAGATTAATATTTGAACTGATAGATCACTCTTATGCTTTGGTGGCAAAGAGGAAGAAGTGAGGTTTGTGTTGAAAATATTATTTAAAAGCAATAAATTGAGATATGTACAACTTTGTTATTAATAAAAAAACCTACCCAATTTGGGTAGGTTTTATGAGAATTTAAATTGAAACGTGAGTTGATGAATTTCTAATGAATTATTTTACTCCATCGTTTTGTCTCATAAATTCTACAAGTGCAAATGCTTCTTCGTCTGCAACATTTTGATTAGGCATTCTCACTAAACAGATTTCCAATTGAGCTTGTAATTCAGGGTCTTTGTCAAGCATTGGGTCAGGATTTGTTATAAAATTCAATAGCCAAGCAGGAGTTCTTCTTTGAGTAACTCCATGCCACCCTGGTCCTACCAATCGCTCATCAGTAAGTTTGTGACAGCTAAAACATTTCATTTCATAAATTGCTTTTCCCTTCTCAGCTTTTGCCGGATCAAGGGCTCCTAATTCAATGTCTTTAAATTTCCCTTCCCCTCTGTGAGGATCATATTCACTTACATCTTTTTTTGTTTCAGGAGTTTCAGTAGTTTCAGGTGTTGTTTGTTCTGTGGGTTCTTCAGTGTTTGTTGTTTGAGAGCCTCCGCATGCATATAATAATGCTGCAAATCCAATTAAAAATAATTTTTTCATTTTCATCTAGTTTTATTAGTCGCAAAGATAGAAATGTAAAGTGGATTATAAAATGACATAAGTCATTTGAACTTAATTTTTTTTATCCTTGTTTTGCAAGCCTGAATTGAATAATCAATCATCTCTTAATAACACTTTTGATAATTAGAAATTCAACAATGAATCCCGACATTATTCGAAGTTTTCTATCTCATTTGTTTGATTGCATAGATTATATTGTAGGATATTGGTTTATTCATTCGATTGCTAATGTTTATCAATACAATTCGATTCATGACCAGACTTTTTAAATTACCAAATTATTGGGGTATTATCTGCCTTTTTAATCTTTTTGTTGCCTCAATCCTGGGGGTTATTATGAGGTATAAAATTAATTTCCCGTTACCTGGAATAACTCAGGCAAATTTGTTACACGCTCATTCACACTTTGTTTTTCAAGGATGGGCAACCCTCACCCTAATGACAGCATTTATCAGCCTTATTCTTCCAAATAATATTAAAAGGACATTTGCTTATTTCGCTATATTCTGGCTCTCTGTTATACTATCTTGGGGAGTTTTGATTAGCTTTTCTTTACAAGGATACTCTGTAGTCTCGATTGGGTTTATGACAGCTGCCCAAGTTGTTTTCTATTGGTTTGCAATTCAGTTCATGATTGATTTAAAAAGAATTGAAGCGCATAGAGTTGTGAAATATTTTGCAGTTGTTTCCATAATCTCATATATAATAGCCTCAATAGGAGAGTATTACTCAGCTGCTTTCTCTCTGTATGGACCATCGACACCTTTAGTAACAAGGGGAGCGATGTATTTTTATTTGCACTTTCAGTATAATGGTTGGTTTTCCTTCGCAATCATTACCCTCTTCTTCCGATGGCTTACAACGAATAAGATAAAATACAGCCATCCGAGTTTATTGAAAGTTTTTATTTTGTTTTCAGTAGGTTTGATTCCCGGATATTGTTTATCGCTTATCGGATATGTTGACGAATTATGGGTTTATATATGTTCTTATTTTGCCATTATTACACAGGTTATTGGAGTCGTTATATTGACCAAAATGATTTATAGAGCCAGAGTTGATATATCAAATAGTCTTTCATTATTTTCTAAGTTTCTTTGGGGAATTGCTTTCTTATCAATAATTGCAAAGACAGGTATGCAAATTGCGTCTCTTCAACCTAGCCTCGCAATAGTAGCATTTAGCCTTAGACCACTTGTTATAGGTTACCTCCATTTGGTTTTTATATGTTTTGTTAGTTTCTTCCTCTTTGGGTATATGATTGAAAAAGAGAAAATTAGCTTCAAATCTTCTTCACCTGCAAGAAGTGGAATTATTGCATTCTTTGTTTTTTCAATTATCAGTGAGTTACTTTTATTTCTCCAAGCTGCCGGAAATTATTTTTATTTTCATGTGCCCCATATATCTCTGATTATCTATTACATCACTGTTGTAATGTCAGCCTCTTTGCTAATTTTTGTAATCGGACAAATACGAAAATATTCCAAATTTTAAGGAGTCAAAGTAAATATGGATGATGAATTTTATTTCTCTATTTAAAATCGTTCAAAATAAGCGCTTAATTTGCAGTCATGTTTTAGTAAAGAGAGTCAGTTTCAATACTCAGAGTCTCTTTCTGCTTTTGTGAAATGGAAAGAATGAGGATTCCAAATAATTGGGCGGTAATCTGCCTATTTAATCTAATGACTGCTTCACTTATGGGTCTTACCATGAGGTACCTGATGAATTATCCGATTCCGTTTTTGAATTTAGAGTTCTTATTACATTCACATTCACATTTTGTATTTTATGCTTGGGCGACAATGGCACTTTCGACAGCCTTTGTGGTATATCTTCTGCCTGAAGAGAAGAAAAATAGTATTTCTTATGCCTTGATTTTTTGGATATTGCATTTTAGTTCCTATGGAATGTTGATTACTTTTATTCTGCAAGGTTATAAGGTTCCTTCTATTGTATTTTCATCCATAGCAACTTTTGTTTTTTATTGGTTTGCGGTGATTTTTATCAAAGATATTCGCAAGTCCGATGTAAATCCTTTGGTAAAATATTTCTCCTATATAGCAGTAATTTCGTTCGTCATTTCGTCTCTGGGTCCTTATTTCTTGGCATATTTTTCTGCCAGCGGGAAGACAGAACCGTTGTTTGTGAATGGTGCTTTGTATTTTTATCTGCATTTTCAATATGACGGATGGTTTACGTTTGCTGTTATTACACTGTTTTTGCATTGGCTTTTCAGCAAAGATATTGCTTTTGACAGTGCCTTGATTTACAAGTTCTTTGTGCTGTTGGCATTTAGTATTTTCCCTGGATACGCCTTGTCAATCATAGGACTGACCGATGCCTACTGGGTGAATTTGTCTGCCAATATTTCGATTATTGCTCAGTTGATAGCCGTTGTGTTGTTGATTAAGTTCTTTTTTCAATCAAAAAAGGAGATTTCGAGCCATCTTTCTTATATTACAAAATTGCTTTGGTTGATAGCATTCTTTTCTTTTGTCGGCAAAACACTTATGCAATCATTGTCAATAGAGCCTGTTATCATGGACTTTGTTTTCAATTTCAGACCTGTCGTAATAGGATTTTTGCATTTAATATTCTTGTGTATAATCAGTTTTTTTATTTTTGGTTTCTTCATTGAAAAATTGCAGATTAAATATGCTGAAAACCTATTATCAAAATGGGGTACAAATCTCTTCGTTGTTGCAACATTGTACACAGAAGCAATATTGTTTACGGAATCTTTCGGGGCTTTTTTTGGTATTGCTATGCCTAGTTTTAATTTGATGCTGCTTTATGTTACTGCTGCTTTGTCTTTAGCATTGATTATCATGCTGGCAGGTCAAAAAAAGTAAAGAAGTGTATCTTGAGTTTCATTTGCTTCTTGAACCATTTTCAAATTCAAAACCTTTATATTATTTGCTTACTTTTGCACAAGCCTAAGTAATCGAGATTTTAAGAATACGAATATGACTAAGATGCAAGCAACAGATACATCACTCTCCTTTGAAGAGTTCAAAAAACAAGTTTTAGAAGATTATAAATTAGCCGTAGAAAGCAGACATGCAAGTTTGATAGGACGTAAAGAAGTACTTACAGGCAAAGCCAAATTCGGTATTTTTGGTGATGGCAAAGAAGTTCCGCAAGTTGCAATGGCAAAAGTTTTCAAGAAAGGAGATTTTCGCTCAGGTTACTATAGAGACCAAACTTTTATGTTTGCAAAAGGTGTCAACACCATCAAACAGTTTTTTGCTCAACTCTATGCCCATCCGGACCTTGAAGCAGATCCTAACTCCGGTGGACGCTCAATGAACGGACACTTTGCATCTCAGTTTTTGGATGAAAAAGGAAATTGGTTGCCACAGACCGATAAGTTCAACGTCTCAGCGGATATTTCACCAACAGGAGGACAAATGCCAAGACTGCTTGGGCTTGCCTATGCCTCCAAAATATACAGGCAGAATCCAAATTTGAAAGATAAAACCGATTTTTCTATTAATGGGAATGAAATCGCTTTTGGAACTATTGGCAATGCAAGCACATCTGAAGGCGGCTTTTGGGAAGTAATGAATGCAGCCGGAGTTATGCAAGTTCCACTTCTAATGTCAATATGGGATGACCAATATGGGATTTCGGTTCCCGCTAAATACCAAACTACAAAAGAAGATTTGTCCGCGCTCCTCAGTGGCTTTGTTACAGATGGTGATAAAAAAGGAATCAGATTGTTTACAGTGAAAGGCTGGGACTATGCAGCGCTTTGCAAGGTTTATGAAGAAGCAGCTGAAATATGCCGTACAGAACACACACCTGTTGTAGTTCATGTTATAGAACTTACTCAACCTCAAGGACATTCAACATCAGGCTCACACGAAAGATATAAGTCAAAAGAAAGATTGGCTTGGGAAGCCGAGTTTGATTGCAATAGACAAATGCGGTTATGGATTCTTAACAGCGGAATTGCAACCGAGGATGAAGTTGTAAAAGTAGAAGAAGATGCCTTAGAGAATGTTAAAAGAGAGAAAGATGCAGCATGGAAGGATTTTATGGATTCAATGAATGCTGATAAAAATAAAGCTATAGAATTATTGAACAATTTAGCACCCGAATATGCCCCTGCAGGAGATTTGGCAAATGAACTTATTGCAGACAAAAATGCTATTCGAAAAGAAACTCTTTCAGCGGTGCACAAAGCTTTGCGAGGTTCTCACGCACAAAAAATTCATACAGGAGCACGACAAGCTTTACTTGATTTCTACAACAATGTAATCGCTGAAAACAAAGAAAGATACGGTTCTCATTTATACAGCCGTTCTGAGAACAATGTATTCAATCAGGAAATTATACCTGCTGAGTATAGTGAAAACTCCCCAATCCTTGATGGCAGAGAAATAGTGAATGCATGTTTTGATAAAAACTTTGAAAAATATCCTGAATTTGTTGCATTCGGAGAAGATGTAGGAAAGATTGGTGATGTAAACCAAGGTTTTGCAGGGATGCAGGATAAATATGGAGAACTTAGAGTCACCGATGCCGGAATCAGAGAATTGAGTATTGTGGGGCAGGGGCTGGGAGCCGCAATGAGAGGCTTGCGTCCGATAGCAGAGATTCAATATCTTGATTATTTGTTGTATGCCCTTGAAATTATGAGTGATGATATTGCTACCGTTCAATATAGAACTGTAGGCAGACAAAAATCTCCTGTGATTATTCGTACTCGCGGACATAGGTTAGAAGGAATCTGGCATTCAGGTTCTTATATGGCAGGAATTATTCATCTTGTTAGAGGAATGCACGTTTGTGTTCCTAGAAACATGGTGCAAGCTGCGGGCATGTATAATCTTCTTTTCAAAGCTGATGAACCTGCATTGGTGGTTGAATGTCTTAATGGCTATAGATTGAAAGAAAAATTACCTGATAATATTGGTGAATTTACTGTGCCTCTTGGTATTCCGGAAGTTTTAAGAGAAGGTTCTGATGTCACTTTGGTCGGATATGGTTCTAGTTTGAGAATTGCTCAAGAGGGTATTAAACAATTGGAAGAATTTGGTATTTCGGTTGAACTGATAGATGTACAAACTTTGCTGCCATTTGATATTAACCACAGTATTGTTGAATCAATTAAAAAGACGAATAAGGTTGTATTTATGGATGAAGATGTACCGGGTGGAACCACTTCTTATATGATGCAGAAGGTATTGGAAGAACAAAAAGCATTTCAATATCTTGATGCCGAGCCTATTACAATTACAGCAAAAGAGCACAGACCTGCTTATGGTTCTGATGGAGATTATTTCTCTAAATGCAATGCGGAAGATGTATTCAATACCATTTATAAAATGATGAATGAATATGACCCTGAGAATTATCCCGCATTTGGTGCATAAATAATTAACAGTTTAAATAGCCATGAAATATGTTCATTTGGCACACCATACATTATATACGGATGATTATTCCCTATATATTGGGTGTTTTTACTTCTTTCTATTTACTCAATAATCAATGGCAGATAGCAATCCTTTTTATTCCCGGTATCATTCTTTCTACCTATTATTATCTACAAAAACAATCAGAAAGGTTCAGTAAAGATACGATTTATGGTTTAGCTCTATTCTGTTTGCTTTTTGCCTTAGGAAGTTTTAGGCAGTTTACATATAATGAATTAAATACTCCTAATCATTTTTCAAAAATTCCCCAGTCTGAATTTCTTATTACTATAGTTGAAGAAGAACCCTTTGACAGAGAGAATTTTGTTAGAGTAAGACTTAGGGTTAGAGGAGGTATTGATTCACTACAAAATTATTATAAGGAAACAGGAAGCATCCTAGCCTATTTTAGAAAACCACTTTCTGAAAATTTTACAATTGGTAAGGAAGTTATTATCGATGCAAGCAATATCCAAGAGGTTGCGCCACCACGCAATCCCGGAGAATTTGATTATAAAAGATTTTTGAGCTATCAAAATATCTATTTTCAAGTTTTTCTTGACCAAGATCAATGGAAGAGTACAGGTGTCCATTATCAATCTATTACAAGGATTGCATCTCAAGCAAGGGCTCAGATTATCTCGCAAATTGGTGACCTATTTCCTGATCCGGAACACAAAGGCTTTACAGAAGCATTGCTTGTTGGGTATAGAAATAATCTTAATACCGAGATTGTAGATTCTTTTTCAAAAACAGGAACACTACATGTTTTAGCAGTATCGGGATTGCATGTAGGGATTATATTCTTAATTCTGAATTTTATTGGTAAAGTATTTAGTGGTTCAAAGCATGAGAATGTAATTAGGGTTCTTATCGTTATTATTGGAATATGGGTTTATGCGTTTATTACGGGTATGTCACCATCGGTAAAAAGGGCTGCTATTATGTTTAGTATTGTACAGTTAGGATTGTTGCTAAGACGAAGGCCGCAGATTTATAACAGTATTTATGCTTCTGCTTTCATCATCTTGTTATTTAATCCTTTTTTGATTGTAAGTGTAAGCTTTCAACTTTCATATGCTGCAGTTTTAGGAATTGTTTTCTTTCAACCTAAAATTCGAAACTGGTTTATTCCTCAAAATAAAATAACTCAATATATCTGGGATCTAATTGCAGTTTCGCTTGCTGCTCAAATTGCTACTTTCCCTTTAGGAATATTTTATTTTTACCAATTCCCTTTGTATTTTCTCTTGTCCAATTTGGTTGTTATCCCTGCAATTTTTGTTGCTATGCTCTCTTTGATTTCCGCTGTTTCATTTTCCTGGATTCCTGTATTAGGAACAGCAATTATTTGGGTTGCTAACCAATGCATTGATTTTATTCTTTGGACAGTAAAAACTATGCAATCTTTGCCCTATGCCAGCTTTGAATACTTATATGTAACTCCCTTTCAGTTAATTCTTATTTATCTTATTATCTTTGGATTTACTATGTGGCTTTATTCTGCATACAAACCTTACCTCTTTTTTACGCTAGTTCTTGTTGTAATTTCTATTACATCTGTAACATATCGTTTCTCAATCATTAATAGCCAAGAATTTAGTATTCTGCATTCTATTAATAAACACAAGGTAATCAGTATTGTTAATGGAAGGAATGTTCATTTTATTTCTGATTCATCATTTATTCAAGATAAAAACAGTCAACGATTCTATCTACGTCCTTACATTGCAAAATATGGACTACGTAATATCACGTTTAATTCATGGAATGATACTATTTCTCAAAATCATTTCATCTTAAAGAATCATTCCTTACAAATAAAAGATCATACGATAATCTTTCGAGATAAGTGGTTGTTATTACACAACAATATTAATGGAGCAAATACGGCATTGGTATTTAATTATTGGGATTTGAGACGATTGGAGTACTTAAAGAAGAAGTCAATCGTATTGTTAGAACTAAAACAGTGGATGAAATTTGAATAGTCTATTCCAAGGGTCAGCAGAATGTCCCGGAAAGAAATTATCGAGATTATGAGAATATAATATGTAAATAAAGAAATCCATAAAAACACAGAAGAGGTCACAAATGACCTCTTCTGAATAAAGCTCCCCAGGCTGGGCTTGAACCAGCGACCCCATGATTAACAGTCATGTGCTCTAACCAGCTGAGCTACTGAGGAAAATATTTGTTTTTTTGTGAACGGGGCTGCAATATTAAATTTTTAAACTCAATTCAGCAAATCAAAATTTAAAATTTATGGAGAGTTTTTTTGTGCCATATTTGCCGACTCTAAAAAGTACATTATGAGTTTACTTGTTATTGGTTCTGTGGCTTTTGATGCTATTGAAACTCCTTTTGGCAAAACAGATAAAATTATTGGTGGCGCTGCTTCTTATATCTCACTTTCTGCCTCATATTTTGTTAAACCCATTAATTTGGTTGCGGTTGTGGGCGGAGACTTTCCCCAGGAATATATTGATAGTATTCGCTCCAAAGGGGTGGATACAAAAGGATTGCAGATTAAAAGTACTGAGAAATCCTTTTTTTGGTCAGGAAAGTATAATTATGACTTAAATTCCAGAGATACCTTGATTACGGAGTTGAATGTCTTGGGAAATTTTGACCCTATCATTCCTGATGATTATCAGAATTGTGAATATCTTATGTTGGGTAATCTTAGTCCTGATGTTCAACTCAAGGTGATTGAAAGATTACACAACAGACCCAAGTTGATTGTTTTGGACACTATGAATTTTTGGATGGATATTGCTTTAGACTCATTAAAACAGGTTATTTCAAAAGTTGATGTCTTGACAATCAACGATGAAGAGGCTAGGCAATTAAGCGGAGAATATCAACTCAAAAAGGCAGCTCAAAAGATTATGCTCTTAGGGCCGAAGTACCTTATTATAAAAAAAGGGGAGCACGGAGCTATTCTTTTTCATGAGGATCGTAGTTTCTATGCACCGGCATTGCTTTTAGACCAGGTTTTTGATCCAACAGGAGCCGGTGATACTTTCGCGGGGGGATTCCTTGGTTATATTGCAAAGAAAGATAAAACCGATTTTGACACCCTCAAGAAAGCCTTGGTCTATGGTAGTGCGATGGCAAGTTTTTGTGTTGAAAAATTTGGAACAGAAAACCTGTTTAACCTAACAGAACAACAAATTGAAGATAGATTTAACCAATTTAGAATAATGGTTGAATTTTAATAACCGGAGCGGGAAACGGGTCTCGAACCCGCGACCTTCAGCTTGGGAAGCTGACGCTCTACCAACTGAGCTACTCCCGCTTGATTTTTGCTCTGCAAATTTGAGGTAGTTTCCGAATTTCTACAATAGTTTTTTTATATTTCTTCCTGAATCACTATTTCAACTTTATCCGATTTATTTTCGGCATATTTCCCAATAACCTGCGCGATTTGTTCCGGCTTTTCCCATTTACTGAAATCTGCATTAGGCATATCCGCGCGATTTTGAGGGGTATCAATGATGCTTGGCACTATTACATGAGCAAATACTCCTGAATTGTTTGATTCCATATTGATCAAATGAGCTAAGTTGAAAAGGAGTGATTTTGAGAGGCCGTAAGCGATAACGCCCTTTGCCTTCTTGATATTCATACCCGCTATCGAGCCGGTGAAGAAAATCTTGCCCTCGCCTTGTTTGAGCATCAATGCCAATACCGGTTTTGTGAGATTGTAGGCAGTCTCAAAATTTAATTTGTATTGTTGTTTCATGCGGTCTATCCCGGTGTCTGCAATGTGACCCATAGCAAATCCTCCAACCGTCATTATCGCAATATCAATGCAATCATATTTATTTTCAATTTCATTTACACATTGAAGAGCTTCATTTTCATTGGAGATATCAACAATCAATTCTTCATAATGATGGTGTATCAATGGATTTTGACTTTTGCGGTGAACCAATCCGATTACTTTATTCCCATTTTCCAGAAAATATTGAACAACGGCATGTCCTAAATTACCATTGGCTCCGCTTACAACAATTACTTTTTCTTTCATTAGGTTTTGCTTTTTATAAGTGAACAAAATTATATCTATTCTAAAATATGGTTTTTATTGTTTGATAGTCCTGAAGGTCAGGTTAATCCGTTGGTTTTTAATTTTTTTGGTTTTAGGAAGGCAATGAAGCCAATGAAGTTGAATCTTATTTTTCATCAAGAGCAGGCTTCCGTGTTCGAGTATTATTTCTATTTTTTCTTTTCTTTGTTTGTGTTTGAAAACAAATTTTCTTTCAGCACCCAAAGAGAATGAAGCAATTGTTCCTCCCTGTTTTAAATCTTTCTCATCATCTGAATGCCATGCAATACCTTCTTCTCCATTGTGGTAAAGGTTTAGCAAACACGAATTAAAAGTCTCGTTTGCATATTCTTCAACATACTTTTTTATTTCCAAAAGTTCGTGAGTCCAGGGCAATGTATTTCTTTTAATTCCTGAATATGTATAAGATAAATTTTTATCGCCATACCAAGCTACTTCACGTTTTGCGATAATTTCCTTACCATAAATGATTACCTTATCATGTTCCCATGAAATGTTGTTTAATAGTGTTTCCAAATAATAATTTGCAACTTTTGCATCCATGATTCTTCCCAAATATAGTGCGGTTCCGTCATCAGGAAGAAGATTATTGAATTCTTTAGTCATTGTGAAAGGTTGTTTGTGTTCATTCACAATTAAGAATGATATTATTAGAAAGAGGTATTGAGGGTAAATCTTACACCACTGAATGCAGGTTCAACACGACAAATTCCACCGGTGCAGTTAACACCTTCAACTTGTTTGATATATGCCAAAGTAAATTGAGTTGCGCCCATGGTATAAGCTGCAAATGCAGTGTAATAGTGAATGATTTCATCAGATACAGCGGAACCGGGTTGGCGGTGAGGAACTATATTGACCATGTCACCTGCGGCAAAAGACCATTTTGGGGCTAAATTCCATTCCAGAATTGCATTGATAAAACTTCCTAAATCTTGTTTTGTATCAAGGTATTGACATTCAAACCTAAGTGATTTTGTGCGTGTGTATTTATAGGTCAATTCACCAAATGGAGTAATTGCATGAACGTTAGGATAGCCGGGTTTTACTTCATAACGGTTTTGGTTATAAAAAATACTTTGAATTCCTCCTTTAAATGCCCATTGTTTTCCGCTTGCTGAAACTTTGAATTTATGTTGAAACTCCATATAAATTTCTTCAAAAAGTTTCTCCGGTTTGCCATTCAATCCGTTTGATGATAGACTCTCAACATGTGACATATTTAAAAGAACGGAAGTTCCGCGTTTTGGAGTAAAAATAAGGTCAATTTGATATGCTTGTTCTCCAAGATGTTGCGTTACCGCATTATATCTGGCAAGTAGTCTATATGCATTCTGCCTTGTTATAGATGGAAGATAAGATATTTGTCCATTTAAGAGAGTTTCAAAAGGTGAGGTTCGCATGCTGAAATTTTCTATCCTTTTGTATTGAGCATTTGCCCCAAAAGACATTCTTTTATTTTTCCCAAAGCGACTTTTTGAGTATGAGGCAGAACCGAAGATAATGTTACCGGGAGATGAGAAAAGTTTACTTCCATCCTCATTGGCAATAGGTTCTTCTGTTTTATAATTATATTCACCGTATAGTGAGAAATCTTTCCAACTAAATCTCCCATATCCATTCATTCCAAAAACATTATAGAAAGCATTGAATCGCTGGCTGTCGGGATATGACAAGATTTCTGATTTGACCCGCTCAAAAGTGTTGTTATCCAATACCCTATTAATAACAGAACTTCCCAAATCTAAGGTCATCGATTCGTTAATGGGGATTCGGTATTCCATATTATAACCGCTGATGACAGGGGGCGCAACACCAAAACGGTCACTTGTGAATACGTTTCCTTTTTGTTGACCGGAAAAACCAATAATTCTTAGGTGTTTGATAGGATTTGCTTTTACCCTGATACCCTGAATGGCATAATCAATCCCGATATTTCTGTCTTCATAAGCTCTGAATAACATTCCTGATGCAAACTGTTCATAGAAATAACCCGCAGTAACATTCAACCAACTAATGTCTTTTGAAACTTGCCAAAAGCCCAGGCCTTGTTTGGTATAAGTACCCTGAGGGTTGAAGAGGGGTGAATTTTGAAAACCATCAAAGCGTGCAGAAAAGTTGAATCCTTTGTATTCATAATTCAAAAACAACCATGCATCGATGCTGGAAAGTTGGTTTCTGTAAACTTCAGTGTTGGCACCAATCTTATTATCTCTTTGATAAAAGTTTACGTAGGTTTGAAAATTTCCCGAAAAATTACCTTGTTCTTGACCCAATGTGAATACCGGTGCGGATAAAATTATACTGAGTAATAATGTACTTCCTTTCATTTTGATTTCTTTTGCAATGCCTTAAACTGAACAGAGGCAAAAGTAATTTAAAAACAAAAGAAAATTGACCAAACAAGAGCTCTTTAACGAAATTTGTGCAAAGAAATCATTTCTATGCACCGGGATTGATCCCGAAATCAATAAGCTGCCAATGCATCTCCCCAAAACCATTGATGCGTTGTTGGAGTTTAATAAGCAAATTATCAGACATACCCGCAAATACTCTGTTGCCTATAAGTTCAATACAGCATTTTTTGAACAATACGGAAGCAAAGGATGGGAAGTGTTAGAGGAATCGGCAAAGTTTGTTCCTGATAATGTATTTACCATTGCAGATGCCAAAAGAGGTGATATAGGAAATACCTCCTCAATGTATGCCAAAGCATTTTTTGAAACAATGAATTTTGATGCCATAACAGTTTCTCCTTATATGGGTGAAGACAGTTTAAGACCTTTTCTTGAGTTCAAGGATAAATGGGTTATTGTGTTGGCATTGACTTCTAATCCGGGTGCTAAAGATTTTCAATATTTTGAACACAACGGAGTTCGTTTGTTTGAAAAGGTTTTGGATTCGGTTAGCAAATGGGGAAATGAGAATAATTTGATGTTTGTCACCGGTGCAACCAAAACAGAAGAATTTGAGCAAATCAGGAAAATTGTCCCCGATAACTTTCTTCTTGTGCCCGGAGTAGGTGCGCAAGGTGGAAGCCTAAATCAGGTTGCTCAGAAAGGAATCAACTCACAATTAGGACTTTTGGTTAACTCCTCGCGTGGGATTATTTATGCCGGTAACGGAGAAGATTATACAGAGAAAGCAGAAAAGGCAGCTCAGTTTCTACAAAACCAAATGGAACCATGGGTTGATGCAGTTTGTTCCTATTGAGTTATCTCATCCTGACATTTAGTAATACAAAGCCCGGACGAATGTCTTGTGCTGCAACCTGAGGGTTATAATAGAACGTGGCTTTGTTCTGACCATTTTGAAAATATTGTGCAGGAATTTCCAATGTAGCATATTCTTTTCCCCAACCTCTGCTGTTTTCAGGTTTGGGAATCGGAAACATCTGACCGTTATTGATTTGAATTACGGCTTCTCCGGAAACATCAATGCCCTCTTCGTCAAAGATGAAAAATACCTTGTCTTGTCCCATGAGGTTTATATTAAAACTCAATTCGTCTGATTGTTGTCTGCCCAAGGGTTTGCCAAGTTCAATCAATATGGGAGTTTCTTCGGTTTTTGGTTTTGAGTGATCCCAGCTAAAAACCTGAACACTGCCATCTCTGCCGGCTCCAAAATGATAGTCTAAATGTTCTATTGCATATTGTCTGGCGTGTGGGTCGGTCATCACATTATAAAAATAATAATCAGCCAATAACCATCCGCGAGGATTATTTTTGACTGTGTTTATGAATTCATCGGTGGTATAACCACTGACTTTCTTGCCATCGGGTGTGTTTTGAACATATTTCTTTTGTGTACCGTCATAAATCATCTGGCGAAACCAACCCAATTTTGCAGTGTCAATTCCCATATAAAACCGTATGGCATTGGGTACAGTTGACAACACAACATCTCCTTCAGCCATATTTTGTTTAACATAATCAATAGGGTCTTTCCAATTTGTAAAATACCATTCCGAAATCTTTGAATCAACAATCTGACCATGCGAGGTATTGTTTAGAAATGCTTTGAGATTCTTTGGATTTAATAATAAAAACCCCAGAAAAAGCACAACAATCAGAGCAAATGAGGACCGGGGAAATGCAGGTTTCTTCAAAATATTTTCAAATAATTTATCTATCAACCACCATATTCCGTAAGCAACGGCCATAAAATAAAATGGGATTATAAAATAGAGATATCGACTAAGCGCAGCTTCTCTAAAAACGAATGAAAACAAAAGAACAATAAAAATAAAATGACATGCTATATAAAGTGCAGAACGTTTGTATTTTATAAATGAAACAACAAATCCCAAGATAGCAAGGATATACATATAGTTACCGTCTGTATTCAAAACATTCATATATACATCATAAGATTTGAACGGTTCGGATTTCCAAAGAGCTAAAATCCTAGATAGGTCAGGAACTACGTTATTTACAATATTGGGTGGCAACAATATCCCCAGAAATTTTTTAGCCAATACATTGCCTGTACTTGTAAACAAAAAACCGAAAGAAAGAAAGAGTGGAACAAAAATGCTGTATTTATTAATAAACTTTCGTTCCCCTGTAAAAGCATTGCCTACCCATACAATTGTACCATAAAAAAACCAACCGAAAACAATAAATATGGTTAGTTGGTGATTAAGCATAGAAAGAATAAAAGACAGTAATAACAGTCCGATGGTTTTAATATTTATATTGATGCCGGAAACAATCTTCAAATCATTTTTCTGAGAAATATCCCCTTCAAAGATTTTAAGCAGAAGCCAATGTATCCATAAATAAAAAGGAAGAAAAGTAGCATAATTTCTTACGGTTCGCCCCCAATAAATAGCATAGAGAGAAACAGCAAATAGAAAGATTGTTGTAACTGCAATTCGAGAATTAAAGAGCTTTTTCGCGACAAAGTACATAGGAAAAATTGAAGACGCAGCAAATAAAGCCATTGCAACCCTCGCGGTAGTCTCGCTTATGCCAAAGATACCCATAGCTACAATTTCAACCCATGTTGTAAAAACTCCATTGAATCCGTCAATATTGTGCAATCCTTTCCCTCTCAAAAAGTCGGCAGCAGGAAGCACATGAAGAAATTCGTCAAACCAAAAGGTTACCCTTCCTGCGCCCCATGACCTGAGAATAAAAGCAAATGCTGTAATAATCCCAACAATCCACCATTGTTTTTTGTTACTCATTTCCCAAAATGAAGGCTTGTTTTTTGCAGGTGGAACAAATTTTTTTATGGGTTCTTTGTACTTTGCAGCTTTATTCTTTGCCATATTGCTCAATAAAGATTGGGTTCAAATATGAGAAAATAAAATGAATTGTAATGTATATTTCTTCTTCCTTCAGAACACATATCTGTCGGCTATTTTGACAATTTTTCTCTCAGTATTTTCCCAACGATTTTGTCTATCGGAAAGGTAAAGCTGTTTTCTGAAATCTCTGATAACGACAGCCAACGGTATTTCTCTTGTTCTGCGTTGAACGGTATCTGATAAGATTCAAATTGAAGTGTGTTTTTTTCTGAGCAAGTTATTTGATAATAAATACTGATAATCTGGTCGGTGTCAAGCCATGCAGATTGTTGAAAAAAGTCGGTAACATAGAAAATTTCTCCAACTTCAATATCTAATTTGAGTTCTTCTTTAAACTCCCTTTGCAAACATTCTTTGAGACCTTCACCCCATTCTAATCCGCCACCCGGAAATTTGGTGAAAAACTTCTCCCAGCGATATTCATCACTTATTAATACTTCGTTTCTGTCGTTTGTCAGAATCCCGTAAACCCGAATATTAAAGCGTTTGTTCATTCAAAAAAACTTCAGCTCTTGTTATATCATCATGAAGGAATGTGTCTTTTTCTCTGAATGGCACAACTTTTCTAAATTCATCATGCAGCTTCTTAAGTGTATTTGAAGTTTTGTCTGCACCTTGAAAATCCAATCCTTGACAAGCACATAAGAGTTCAATTGCCAAAACTGTTCTGAGGTTGTTGGTCACTCTGTACAACTTAGTAGCGGCATTTGCTCCCATACTTACATGGTCTTCTTGTCCGTTGCTGCTGACTATGCTGTCCACAGAAGCAGGACTTGACAACTGCTTGTTTTGACTCACGATGGAAGCTGCGGTATATTGTGCAATCATATATCCACTATTCAGACCGGCATTGGGTGTCAGAAACAAAGGCAACCCGCGTTCTCCCGATATGAGTTTATAAATTCGCCTCTCGCTGATAGATGCCAACTCGGAAGCTGCGATTGCTGCAAAATCCAGTTGAAATGCCAGAATTTCACCATGAAAGTTTCCTGCGCTGAGAATTTTGTCAGCATCAGGAAAAACGTTCGGGTTATCTGTAACTGCGTTGATTTCAGTTTCAATAATACTTTTTGCCTGTTGTAATACTTGTTTGCAGGCACCGTGCACTTGAGGAATACATCGAAATGAGTATGGGTCTTGTACTTGTTTTTTGGGTTGAACAGCAATTTGAGAACCTTCTCTGAGTTCTGATATGTTTTTTGCGGTTTCAATCTGTCCCGGATGAGGGCGTATTTCATGTGATTCGGGAGAGAAAGGCTCTGTTCTGCCATCAAATGCTTCGGTGGACATTGCCGCAATCACATCTGCCCAACGGCTTAGTCTTGTTAATTCATTTAGACACCAAACACCATAAGCACTCATAAATTGAGTGCCGTTTATCAATGCCAAACCTTCTTTTTCACCCAAAGAAACAGGTTCTAATCCGGCTTCTTTTAAGAATGTTTCACCTGAAATGGTTTTGCCGTTATAAGTTAATTTGCCCTCACCAAAAATGGGTAAGCACAAATGTGATAGAGGAGCCAAATCTCCGGAAGCACCCAAAGAACCTTGTTCGTAAACAACAGGAATTGCTTTAAGATTATATAGAGTTACCAATCTTTCTACAGTTTCCAATTGAACACCGGAAAACCCTTTTGAAAGAGATTTTATTTTCAGAAGCAACATCAACCGAACAATTTCGGATGGGATTTCACTACCGGTACCACATGCATGGGAACGCAATAGATTGTATTGCAGGTTTCGCATTTGGTCGGACGGAACAATATTGTTACATAGTGAACCAAAACCGGTATTGATACCATAAATAGGCTCTTTGCTTGACTTAATCTTGTTTTCAAGATAGGTCCTGCATCGGATGATGGTTTCTTTAGTATGTTGATTCAATGAGAGTTGCTCATTGGAAAGAACAAATTTGCTTACTTGTTCAATCGAAATATGTTCATTTGGGTCTGTAATCATAGTTTGAGTTTATTTATTAAATCTTCCAAGTACAATGTTTCTTGTTTACCTGTTTCCAAGTCTTTTATTGTCAGTTGCTTGTCTTTCATTTCTTGCTCGCCAATAATAGCTGCATAGGGTATTTTTTCAGCATTGGCATAATCAAGTTGTTTTTTAAGTTTGCTGGCTTCAGGATAGATTTTGCAGGCGATTTGTGCATTTCTCAGCTTTTCTGCCATAGGAATACAATAGGAAATAGCATTTTCATCCATTCCGCAAAAAAGCACTTTACAATTTCCGTCTGCCGATTTCGGAAAAAGATTTTGAGCTTCCATTAAATCATAAATTCTATCAGCACCAAAGCTAATTCCAACCCCGGAAATACCCGGCATTCCAAAAATTCCTGTCAGGTTATCGTATCTGCCTCCGGCTGCAATGCTGCCAATTCCGGAGTCGGGTACTTTTACTTCAAAAATACATCCGGTGTAATAGCTCAAACCTCTTGCCAGTGTTCCGTCCAATACAATTTGGTTGTTAAATCCGCTTGCTTCCAAATAAGACAATAAAGAACCTAACTCTGAAACGCCTGTGAGTCCAATTTTGCTATCGGATAGGAGTGTTTTCCATTTTTCTAAAGTCTTGATATTTAAAGATTCACAAAACAAAAAGTGCGAGATTTTTTCAATTTGTTCATCATCAAAACCGCGTTGTTGCAACTCAGTCTTAACACCTTGAATACCGATTTTGTCGTATTTATCTAAGGCAATGGTCAAATCGCCAAACTTTTCTGAGGCATTAAGCACTTCTGCAACCCCTTCTAAAATCTTTCTGCTGTTCAGGTGTATCACGAAATTTTTTATTCCTAATTTTTCAAAACTTCTGTGAAAAATGCCCATTAAATCTGCCTCACACAAAAGGCTGTTGCTGCCAATAATATCAGCATCACATTGCCAGAATTCGCGGTATCGACCTTTTTGAGGTCGGTCTGCACGCCAAACGGGTTGCATTTGATAACGCCTGAAAGGCAGTTTGACCAAATGCCTGTTCATACTGACATAGCGGGCAAAAGGAACGGTAAGGTCATAACGCAAACCTCGACTTGCGATTTTGGATGCTATATTTTTTGAATTTAATTTCCCAATCTCTTTGTTTGCCCCGTATTCTTGTTCGATGTTTCCCCAGAAATCGCCACTATCCAAGATTTTGAACAGAAGCTGATCTCCCTCATCTCCGTACTTTCCGGTGAGTGTTTCTATGTTTTCTAAGGCAGGAGTTTCTATTGCGTGAAATCCATAGAGTTGAAAGACTTGTTCAATTCCGTTAAAAATGAACTTTCTTTTTCTCATTTCTTCAGCTCCAAAATCTCGGGTACCCTTTGCCAGCGACACTTTGCTCATTGATTCTATTGTGTTTTTAGGACTTCAAAAGTAAGGCAAATGAATAAGTTTTTGATGACTGCATTTTTTTATCATTACAAACCTGCACAAAACGACCTCAATCTCTTTATGGGTTTGTTTGTTCAAGCATTAATGAAGTCAATACTAAATCTTTATCTTTGCGCCACACAAAAACACTGAAAAATATGGCGGATGTACTGATTGTAATGGGTTCTGACAGCGATTTACCTTCTATGAAAGGTGCTGCTGAAGTTTTGAAAGAATTAGGAATCTCTTTTGAATTAACAATTGTTTCAGCACACAGAACACCGGAAAGGCTTGCCGACTATGGTAGGACAGCAGCAAAAAAAGGTTTCAAAGTCATTATTGCCGGAGCGGGTGGCGCTGCTCACCTACCGGGGATGCTGGCATCTTTTTCATCGTTGCCTGTTGTGGGTGTTCCTGTTAAGTCTTCTAATCTCTCAGGAGTTGACAGTTTATATAGTATTGTTCAAATGCCTCCGGGTGTGCCTGTTGGTACAATGGCTATCAATGGCTCTGTAAACGCGGGATTGTTTGCAGCACAAATAATAGGCGCGTCTGATACCAAAATCAGGGCAAAGATTGATAAATACAAAAAGAATCTTGAAAAATCTGTTTTGGATAAGGCAAAGAAGATTGAGAAACAAGGGTTTGATGCATATTTGAAAACAATGGAAAAATGATTCTGATTGGTGACAAACTTATTTCGGATGATTTATTTGATGTAAAATTCGTATGTGATTTAGAAAAATGTCTCGGTGCTTGTTGTGTTGAAGGAGATGCAGGTGCGCCATTGAATGACAACGAAATTGAACCAATAAAAAAAAATCTTAAAGCAGTAGAACCATTTTTACCCGATGCTCAAAAAGAACTTTTGAAAAAATCAGGGTTTTACGAAAAAGATTTTACAGGAGAACTTGTTACTACTTGTCTCCCAACCGGAGAATGTGTTTTTTCATATCGTGATGAACGCGGAATTTTGGGTTGTGCACTTGAAAAAGCATACAGAGAGGGGAAATCCGATTTTAAAAAACCAATCTCTTGTCATTTGTACCCAATCAGGGTTTCAAAAGTGGGAGAGTACACGGCATTGAACTATCATGAATGGGATATTTGTAAACCTGCATTAAAATTAGGTGAAAAACTCGGTGTCCCGGTCTTTAGATTTCTCAAAGAACCTCTTATAAGAAATTTTGGTGTCGATTTTTATAATGAACTTGAAGCGGTATATGAGGCCAGACTTCAACAAAAGATTTCCAAAAAATGACAAGAGAACAAATCATAGCGGGTTTTAAGCGTTATGTTCCGAACGAATTTGCGGATTTTTGTACAGATTTGTTAGTTCAATATAAAGTAGATTTGCGTGTGAAACGTCCGCGCAACACTAAATCCGGAGATTATCGGCCGCCTGTTCAAGGAAGAAAGAAACATCAGGTTACGGTTAATTCAGACCTCAATCCTTATTATTTTCTTTTGGTATATATTCATGAAATGGCTCACGTGAAAACATGGGAAGACTATGGAAGAAAAGCAGAACCGCACGGACAAGAATGGAGACAGATTTTCAAAGAAATGTCTAAACCGGTTTTGAATTCGGGATTATTACCAAAAGATTTGCAGATTGCATTGCAGCGGTTCTTTGAAAAAACGCCTGCTACTTTCTTAGCCGACAGCAATCTTACTAAAGTATTGAGACAATATGATAAAAATGCCGCTTTGCTGACGGTGGATGAAATTCCGATGGGTGGAGAGTTTAAACTCAACAATGGATTACATTTGATAAAAGAGAGCCGTTTGAGAACTTGGTATATGTGCAAGGAAGTAACTACAGGAAGGCAATTCAGAGTTAAAGGAAATGCAGAAGTGCAGCAGTTCGATAAGCAGCAATAATGATTCCCTTTAAGCATTGAAAATAGTGATTCACAAGTATATAATTGATTTTGTAAACTGTAATTGAAATCTCTAAAGTCAATTTTCATTCTTTATCCTTTTTCGTTTAAGCATTCTACATTAATTTTCGCCACTTAAATCATTGCAAAAAAATGAGCAAGAAAAAACAAGCTGTCAAATCGAGTGTTGTAGGAAATCCGAACCCACATACAAAGAAATTGAGCCTATCTGTAATTTGTCCTGACGGTTGTACTGCTGATAATCTTCCGGATAATTTAAAATCATTTGCAGATAAAGTTGATTTTGTTAGTCAATTGCAAAATGCCAAAAATGAGTTGGTTTGTTTTCCTTCAAAATCAGATTTTGAAACCGCTGGAAAACTCAATATTGTGATTGAACAAATTCTCAAAACCTCACTTTTACCCCATACCATACTTGTTCCCACGTTGAATAAGCCCTCTGCAAAAGAGGGCTTTGCAAAAAAAGCCGGTTTCTGGTTTCAAGGTGTATTGGAAAGATTGTATAGTGGGATAGAACCTCATCATGCTTTGTATTCATGTATTGCTTTCCCAACGGATAAGGTAAAGGAAATAATTAATGCAACACCTGCATTTGCAAGCCTCTCTCCACTTGCTTTGGCTCGTGAATGTAGAAGACAAGGAATCTCGATTGATGGATTTGATACTTCAGCACTCGTTACTCCCAAAAAAATGGGTATTCTCGAGTTTTTTAAAGGGTGGGGTACTACTGCTAAACTCGTTAAAGAAGAATTCGTTACTGCTCCGTTGAAAAATGGATTCCGTGTCAAAGAAGCCATTGTAAATGGAAATTCATTGATTTACAGGTTCAAATTCTTTGCCCTTGCTGTGGTTGGTATGCTCTTCATGCTCTTTATAAGTAAGGATTACAATGTAACATGGGATGAGGAAACCAATCAGGAATCTGCTGAGTTGGTATATAAATACCTCAGCACCTTTGGCTCGGATACAACGATGTTCAATTTTGCGGAAGGAAGAAACAGGGATGTCAATCAACACTATGGGATGTCGTTTGATGTTCTTGCAGTCATGGCGCAAAAAATAGTGCATAATTTTAGTCCCGATGCCAATATTTATGCAATAAGACACTTTTTGAATGCATGGGTTGGTTTTTTTATAATTCTATTTACCGGATTGCTTGCGTGGAGGTTGTTTGATATACGAGCCGGAGTGCTGGCAATGCTCATCATGTATTTTTCCCCGTCTTTTTTCGGGCACAGTTTTAATAATCCCAAAGACATTCCTTTTGCTCTTGGATTTATTATGAGCGTATATTATCTGACAAGGACTCTTTTGGAGTTCCCAAAACCAACACTTCAAAGTCGTTTGATGTTGGCTATTTCGCTTGGAGTTGTTTTAAGTGTAAGAGCAGGAGGTTTGATGTCTTTTGCTTTTGTAATTATGTTTTTTGGACTTATCTGGTTGCTTAATTTCAAAAAGTCAGCTTCCTTAAAACCCTATCTGAAATATGGAATTCCCATAATCCTTGTTGGTTATCTGCTTGGAATTTCTATTTGGCCTTATGCTTTGAGAGACCCTCTGCACGGAGTCTTGAATGCTTTGAGAAAATTTGAAAACTTTTCTGCTCTTACCTATTATGAGCTTTTTGAAGGAGTAAGAATGTATATCAAACCTTGGTATTACATACCCAAACTAATCTTGATAACCGCACCCTTGATGATGTTGATAGGCACCCCGCTAATTCTTTTATTCTATTTCAAAGGCAAATTGACTCAGACCCAGAAATTGGTTTTGGGATTGGTGATTTTTTCTTCTGTTTTCCCTGTTGCCTATACAATTTATAAGGGTTCATATCTTTATAATGGATGGAGACACATGCTTTTTGTGTATCCGGGCTTAGTGGTTATTTCAGCAGTTGGTTGGAGTAAATTGGTAGATTTGATGAAAAACTTATCCCTTAAATGGGTTGCGCTTTTAGCATTCATTGGCACAAGTACTCCGGCAGTGATATGGTCTTTTGTCAACCACCCTTACCAATACATGTATTTCAACGAATTAATCGGAGGGGTGAAGGGTGCTAACGGAAACTATGAGTTGGATTATTGGAACCAAACTCCCCGAGCTGCAATGGAATGGATTGGTAAAAATGTTCCTGAACTTTTCAAAGGGAAAATTCCGATGAATAGTAATAATCCTGTTGAGACTCTGACAACTTTTGTGAAAGGGAGTGATAGTATTCAATATCGTTGGACCAGAGAATACGAATGGACTGAAAACAATTGGGAATATGCAATATGGACCAGCAGAACTCTGAATAAAAATCAAATATTGGGCGGATATTGGACTCCGGAAGTTACCTTGCATACAGTAGATGTTGCCGGTGTGCCGGTTTGTGCCGTTGTCAAAAGAAAAGCCGCAACAGGATATGACGGACACAGAGCTTTTTCTGAAAAGAAATACGATAGCGCAATTTACTATTTTAAAAAAGCAATTGAACAAGAACCTTTAGAAGAAGAATATCACAGAGGTTTAGGAAAATCTTATCGCGTTGTGGGAAGATACAATGAAGCGATAGAACAATTCAAGAAGGCATTGGAAATAAGAGATGGTAACTATGAGGCGTATTTTTCCTTAGGTGAAATCTATTTTACTCAAGCCACTTTAAACGAACAAAATATTGATCAAGCTATGCTTGCCAGAGCAGAAAGCTTGTTTAAAGAAGCAATTAAGTTTAAGAAAAATTATACCGGAGCCTATATGTATCTGGGTGTGATTTCTATGAACAAGAATGATCTGAATCAAGCGATGTATTCTTATAGAAGTATGATTGAAAATAATCCGAATATAGCGCAAGGGTATCAAGGGGTTGCAAGAGTTTTCATTAACTTGCGACAGACTGACAGTGCGCTGTATTATTTGAACTATGCTATGCAATTGGCTCCCAATCAAGCAGATATTTATGCAGACATCTCGCGAGCGTTTGAATTGCGTGGAGATAAACAAAATGCAGAGAAATACAGACAAGAGTTTTACAGGTTACAAGGAGGTCAACAATGAACACATTCAATAAACTAATTCTTTGGTGTAGTTTTCTGTTAGTTCTTTCTGCTTGTAACCAAAAGACAGAATACATTGAAATAACAGGCGAAACAATGGGTTCCACTTATAGTATTAAGTTAAAAGGACACAAAGGGCTTAAACCCAAAATAGATTCACTCCTAACCGAGTTTAGTTCGTTGTTTTCAACCTACGATGAAAATTCTTTTTTATACAAATTCAATCACAATACCTTGACAAATGAGGATTTCCAACGTCTTACAGAGAGACAATGCAAATGGATGACGGATGTTTTTAAAACATCTTTAATTATTTACCACAAAACAGACAAAGCATTTAATCCTGCACTTGGTCCTTTGTTTAGATTCTGGGGCTTTGGAGATAATTCTTCAAATCCCGAAAAGATTGATTCACTTGTTATTGATAGCTTGTTGCAATATTGTAATTATGAAAATTTCAGTCTTAAAGGTTGTTTTCCTCAGAAGCCAAATCCTCATTCTGAGTTGAATTACAATGCGATTGCAGCAGGTTACTCAACAGATATAATATCAGCACTATTGGATTCACTGGGGATTGAAGATTATTTAATTAATATCACCGGAGAACTAAAAGCAAGAGGTGTTAATCCAAATGGGAAGATATGGACTATCAGTATTGAAAGACCAACTGATAACAAAACCTCAATGAATGACGGAATGTTTACTGTTGAGTTAAACAATAAGGCGATGGCAACCAGCGGAAATTATCGAAACTTTTTTCGCAAAGACGGCAAAAAATATGGACATACAATCAATCCTAAAACAGGATATCCAACACAAAACAATCTCTTGAGTGCTACTGTGATTGCTAAGTATGGTGCAAATTGTGATGCACTTGCAACTGCATTGATGGTAATAGGGTTTGAAGAAGCAAGAAGATTGATCCTCAGTGATGATAATTATGATGGTGTACTGATATATGAAAAAGACGGCAGGATGCGAACATGGGTAAGTTGGGATGAATGAACTTTTTTGATTCAAGAGTAAGATTACGGGTTAGATTATAAATTAAGCAATATATGCTTTCTTAATTTTGCAGTTATTAATTTGGAATTTGGGATGAGTGCAGAGCGAAAACTTTGGAATAAGGATTTTATTATCATTGGCGCTTCCTATTTTCTGTTTGCTTTTTCTTTTAACTTGCTCATGCCTACATTGCCGATTTATTTGTCGGAAAAGTTGAATGTTACTCCTTCTAAAATTGGGATTGTATTGTCTTCTTATGCAATCGCGCTTCTTTTTGTTCGCCCCTTTTGTGGCTTTTTGGTGGATTCATTTGCACGAAAACCCTTATTAATTATTGGAACAATGCTTTTTGTGCTGACTTATTTCGGATATTATTTTGCCGCTACCGTTACTTTCTTTGTAATACTGCGTTTTGTACATGGCGCTTTTTGGGGATTGTCCACTGTTTCAGCAAATACGGTTGCTATCGATATTATACCGGCATCACGAAGGGCCGAAGGAGTCGGCTATTTTGGCGTTAATACTAATATTGCTATGGCTATTGCACCTTATATTGCGGTTCATATTTATGAAACAATCGGATTCCATTTTTTAATCACTTTTGCTTTGGTTATAGGCCTTGTTTCAGTTTTAGTGGCTGCTTTTGTTAATACTCCTGTCAGAATAAGACGCGATAATATTCCGCCTGTTTCTTTGGATAGGTTTATTTTGGTAAAAGGGATTCCTATACTGCTCAATCAACTGTTTTTTACATTCGGCTGGGGAACGTTAGTAGCCTTTGCAGTTTTATACGGGAAAGCCAATGGTATTGAAAATGCGGGGCTTTTCTTTCTTTTCTTAGCCGGAGGTATTATCCTTTCAAGAGTAACCTCGGGAAAATTGGTTGATAAAGGTTATTTACACCAAATTATGATTGTAGCGTTGGTTGTAATTACTCTTGGTTTTATTGGGTTTGCGTTATTACATTCCGTTGCTTTCTATTGTGTGTCTGCCTTGCTCACTGGTATTGGATACGGTACT
>JAGFIU010000053.1 GCA_024103355.1 Bacteroidota bacterium | reverse complement strand
AAGGTTTTTCCTTATTACTTTGATTCAAGCTATGGTATTAAAACACTCTTTGTCTTTGCAACCGATAGTTTTGGTTGCAGAAATGTTAAAAGCTATGATTCTGCGGTTTATCAATATTGGGGTTTTGATTCTCTAAAGGCTGACCTAACCTATTCACCGGATACTCTCACCTGCGGGCCTATGGCACTCAAGTTTGCAAGAGATATTCCCATTTTACAAAACCACTATTTTACAAGCTTTCAATGGACTTTTGAATCAGCTACCGATACTTTTTATTCTTCTGCCTCATCTCCCAATATTATCTTGCCTGAAGGTTTATACACCGTTTCTCATACTTTTACTAACTACGGAGGTTGTAGCTATTCAATCCAAAAAGAAGACTGGATTCAGGTATATGATTCAATAGATGCAAACATCAGTATAGACAAATCTTCCGTTTGTACGGGAGAGCCGGTAACTTTCACATTAACAAACAGTAAAGGCGGAGATATTTCTTGGGACTTTGATTCTGTTTCTGTTACCATTATCAGCCAAACTGCCAATTCAATCACTGTCGGATTTAATAAAATCGGCACATTTGGAGTAAAGACCACATACACAAACAATCTTTGTGTAACAACCAAGAGTTTCAATAATTTGGTTTCGGTAAAAGGGCCAAACCCTTTGTTTTCACTCCCTTTGACAAGGACATGCGTATTGCCCAAGACATTCAGAGCCATCAATCAATCCGACTTAACGGGAGCCGGAGTTACATCATTTGCATGGCAGGTTATTAACCAAAAAAACAACAATGTGGTTTTCTCTTCATCCTCCAAAGACTCCATCGTTTTTTCCATTAGTGATACTGCATATTACACCATCAAACTAAAAGCAAGCGGTGCAAGCGGATGTGTAGATTCGTTGGTGATGACAAATGCGGTTGGTATGGATTCATTGCTGCCGAGTTTCAGCATTGTTCCTCAACCTGCCTGCAAAGGGCAGAAAATTACCTTGACGGCAACCACTCCCGAAGGAACCACAGGTACAAAGAATAATCACTATTGGGAAGTTTATAACAAAAATTCCAAAACCATACTTTATTCCGGAACTGTTAACCCTCAAGTAATCACGCTCCCCGACACAGGCTTTTATAGCGTTTATTTAAGTGCAACCAATTCTCAGGGTTGTTCAGGCAGCAAGTTTTTCAAAGACACAATTAATGTAGATGCTCCCAAAATCAATTTCAGTGTGAGTGATTCTCTACCATGCAGATTGTATCCATTTACTCTGTATTCAAACTTTCCCAGAACTGATTTTCCAAACTATTACACCCAATGGTTATTACAACATACTGACACAAACTTGACAGTAATATCATCCTATAACAGGGATTCACAACAATTTGCATTAAATCATCCGGGTATCTACAAAGTTCGATTTGTCTATAGTTCTGCAAACAATCAATGCAGAGACACCGTTACAGCTCCATTCAGAATTAAAGTGAGCGGAATCAGACTATCCCTATTTACATCGGACAGTTTGTCGGGATGTGAGCCATTGAATATTTCATGGAAAGGGATTGTTCATGGAGATTATAATTTCAAGAACAACAACCCAAATTCATATACTTGGAAGGCACAGAATGATATGAAAGCCTTCACAAATTTTGTTCCGAGCACAGGTTTAATCACATTTGCAACATATAACAGAAAAGGACCGCAACTAACCCGACTTGTTGTCACACACGGTTCCGGTTGCAACGATTCTTTTTATTCAAAATACTTTGTTGTGGGAACTACTTCAAGTTTTAGTTTTACAAGCAGTGTGAGGTGTATCAACACAACAACCCCTATCTATAACAGTTCTTTGAATGCAAGCACATTCAAGTGGGTGGTTGACAGCCCTTCAGCAGTAATCATAACACCAAATGACACAACTCGAAGCCCCGGCATTACCGTAACCAAACAAGGCGATTTTTACATCACATTATATTCAATAGGTCCGGGTGGTTGCAGAGATACTTCCACAAGACTCATCAGGGTAATTGACCCTACACCTGATTTCAACAGTTCAGATACAGTTCAGTTCTGCGCACCGGTGATAACCACCTTTAAACCAATACCGGTTTGGTATGGCAGTGAATACCGATGGTATTTTGGTGACGGAGATACATTTGTTACTACCAGAGCCAATGCTGTTTCTCATGTTTATTCAAGAAACACAGAAACTTCGGGGGTAAATGTAAGGCTTGTAGTTACAACTCCGGGATGCTTGGATACTATGGATAAAATCGGTTATGTAAAAGTCATTGGCCCTATACCCGAATATGATTACAAAATCACCTCAGGTTGTGAGCCATTAAAGGTAGATTTTAAAAATACAAGCCGAAATTTCAGCAGATTCTATTTTGATTATGGCGATGGTACTGCCTTGGATTCAACAGCCTTTGACAACCATCAATATACCGTCATGGACAAAAGTTTGAATGTGCAATGTTACAAAACAAAATTAGTATTGGTGGACAACAACGGTTGTTTTGCGTCATTTGAACATAAGAACAATGTTTGTGTACAGAAGTCAGCTGAACCAAACTTCACCACTTCAGACACATTGGGTTGCGAAACCTTTACTTCAAACTTTCAAAATACATCCTTATACGGAGTTTCATTCAAATGGGATTTCAAAGGAGATGGCAACTTTGTTTCTTCCGCAGACTTTAATCCGGCAGCATCATATACAGCCGGAGTTTACCGACCAAGATTAGCTGCCTTCAATATCAACGGATGTTCTGATACTACAGCACCCAACAAACTGCGAATTTGGGTTCAACCAAAGCCAAAATCATTTTTTGTTCCTGCCTCTGACAGCATCTGTTTTAATTCTCCCTTACAGTTTTATGCACAACCTGTTACAAGCAATAAAATCACTTCTTATTTTTGGGATTTTGGAGACCCTGCCAATCTGAAAGATACAAGTTCCAAACGCGACCCCGCATATAGCTATAAATCACCGCTGAGTAAATATGTTACTTTGGTTGTGAAAGACAGTAATTCCTGCCAAGATACCTTTGGAAGGTTTATCTTTGTTTTGGACACAATTCCTCCTGCAAACTCAGGATTGCATTTTGTTACGGTTCAGAACAATAAAGATATTCTGGGTGTTTGGGCTATGTCTAAAGAAGGACAGTTTTCAAAATATGCTTTCTACTTAGACGAAACAGGCTATACAAAACTTTATGAAACCAATCAGCGCAATGATACATCCTTTGTTGTCAACACCGGAATTGATATCAATGCAAAACGCTACTGCTACACAACCACAACCGGTGACACTTGCAGCATAGTTTCTAAATACAGCCCTCCACATTGCACTATTTCTCTAAAAGTAGATAAATCAGGGCCTTCCAGACTGTTGATTAATTGGATTAAATATGTGGGTTGGGATTTAGATGATTTTTGGGGGAATATTATCTATCGTTCTGAAGAAGGCGGTAAGTTTATTCCGATTGATACTGTTGACAATACAACAGATTCCTATCTGGATATGAATCTTTGTGAGCGCAATTACTGCTACTATATTGAAGCAGTTCACAAAAACAAAACATGGCGTTCTGTCAGCAATATTGCATGCGAAAAGCCCGATTATATTTATCCCACCGACAAAGTTACACCCAGAAAAGCCACAGTTATTGACGAAAAGGATATTCTGGTTCATTGGGAACCTTATCTTTCAATGCCCAATTTTGGGTTTTATAATATTACCAAAGTTAAACACAGTGATAACACAACAATTGATGAATATGATACCACGACTTCATTGAGCTACACAGACTTCAACGTTGATGTTAATACTTCTTCCTACTCATATTATATCAGTGCAGTGGACTTATGCGGTTATCATGCGCCCAAATCTTCTAAATCACAAACAATATTGTTAAAAAATAATATCCAAAACTACAGAGCTAATTTATCATGGAATCCATACAGAGAATGGGCTGATGGAGTTGTCAAATATGTGGTTGAGGAGAGAAATGAGTTTGGTGATTTCAATATTGTAAAAGAACTTCCACCCGACTCCACAACATTTGTTTTTGACGGAATCAATGTAGTTGACAATAGGGATATCTGTCTGAGAGTCTATGCTGTAAGAAATAATTTGCAAGACACATCCTATTCAAATGTATCCTGCGATATCCCCGAAAGCCAGATATATATACCCAACGCATTTTCTCCCAATGGTGATGGAACCAATGATGTGTTTAAGCCCAGCGCAATCTATATCACCACAAAAACCAATAACAGACTTTACTCCTACGAGATGGAGATTTTTGACCGTTGGGGCAATAAGTTGTTTATGACCAATGACCTTGAGCAAGGGTGGGATGGCAATTTTGAAGGCAAGGCATGTTCTACCGGTGTTTATCTCTATAAAGTCAGAGCCGTTGGACTTGATGGCAAAGCTTATGATTTCAAAGGCACATTGCATCTTGTTCGTTAATTCGGAATAGGTTCATTATCTTTGCACACCCAAAAAATACAGTATGTTTGAAAATCTTAGTCTCAAGATAGAAAAAGCTTTTAAGACCTTAAAAGGTCAAGGCAAAATTACAGAGATAAACGTAGCCGAAACACTTAAAGAAATCAGAAGAGCATTGGTTGACGCTGACGTTAACTACAAAATTGCCAAGGATTTTGTTGATAGGGTTAAGGAAAAGGCATTGGGTGCCAATGTTCTAACTTCAGTGTCTCCGGGACAGTTGATGGTTAAAATCGTCAATGATGAGTTAAAAGAACTGTTGGGGGGCGACCAAAAAGACATCAATCTTGCCGGTTCGCCTGCGATAATCCTTATCTCAGGTTTACAGGGTTCGGGTAAAACAACTTTTACCGGAAAACTTGCAAAAATGCTCAAATCAAAAGGAAGAAAGGTTCTTTTGATTGCAGGTGACGTATATAGACCTGCGGCTATTGACCAATTAAAAGTGTTGGGGACTCAGATTGAAGTTGAAGTTTATTCAGAAGAAGGGAATAAAAATCCGGTAGAACTTGCTCAAAACGGTATTCGCTATGCACAACAAAAAGGCATCAGTACTGTGATTGTCGATACTGCAGGTCGTCTGAGTGTTGATGAAGAGATGATGACCGAGATTGCCAATATTAAAAAAGCGGTAAAACCATCCGAAATTTTATTTGTGGTTGATGCAATGACCGGTCAAGATGCGGTGAATACAGCTAAGGCTTTTAATGACCGATTGGACTTTGATGGAGTGGTATTGACCAAAATGGATGGTGATACACGCGGTGGTGCGGCTTTGTCTATCAAAACTGTTGTTAACAAACCAATCAAATTTGTCAGCAGTGGTGAAAAACTTGATACACTTGATATCTTCTATCCTGACCGTATGGCAAACAGGATATTGGGAATGGGAGATGTTGTGTCATTGGTTGAAAGAGCACAGCAGGTCTTTGACGAAGAAGAAGCGGCAAGAATCAGCAAAAGACTTCATAAGAATCAATTTGACCTGGAAGATTTCTTGAAACAAATTCAACAAATCAAGAAAATGGGTTCAGTAAAGGATTTGCTTGGAATGATGCCCGGAATTGGAAATAAAATAAAGGATTTAGATATAGACGATGATGCTTTCAAAGGAGTTGAATCTTTGATACAATCCATGACACCCAAAGAAAGACAAAATCCAATGATTTTGAATAATTCTCGAAAGCAACGTATTTGCAAAGGAAGCGGACGAAATATTCAGGAATTAAATAAACTCCTTTCTCAATTTGACCAAATGAAAAAGATGATGAAAAAGATGAACGGAAGAGGTATAAAAGGGATGGGTATGCCCGGATTGTAGCATATTACTGTCAGCTTTCTAAAAAAATAAAATTCACTTTTGCAATTAGTTTAAATCACTATTTTTGTAATTACTATTAAAATAATATAATATGAAACAAAAACTTTACATTTTCTCCGCTGTAGCAATGTTGACGCTACCATTAATTTCATTTGCTCAGTCACAGCAACACTCAAAGAGTACATTTGCTGACCATCTGAAGGAGTTGACCACCACTCCCGACATCAACAACCCAAACCTTTCTTCTACTGATTTTGAAAGAAGAAATATGAAACCGAAGAAAATTCCCAAACGTGGGTATAGAAAGAATTGGGATAACAACACTGATACCTGGACTTATGCACATACATTCACTAAACAATATGACTCATCGGCAAGAGAAACCATGAAAGAAGAAATAGATACTGCATCAAAAACTTTTAAGAATAAAACTCTCACAACCTATAATATTCTAGGCAATCTGATTAGTTCTCGTTACTTCTCTAGTACTCACGCAGACTCTGCTTATATTCTAACATCTGTTGACTCTATGGAATATCACTCAACCTTTCCTTCACTCGTAACTTTCAATGGCAGTTACTCATGGAATAATATAATGCAACAACTAGATCTTAACTGGGGATATAGGTCAACTTACGGGGTCGATTCAGGAAGAATTATTTCTCAAACCAATGAGAATTACATTAATCCAAATTGGTCTATTACAGAGCTTAAAACCTTCATATATTTAAATGGGCTACTTTCACAATTAATCATATATTCTATTGCTAACAATACCGATACAATAGATGGTAGAAAAGAGTATTATGAATACGATGCGAATAATGTGCCTATGAGATCAACTATTTCAGTATGGGATTTAATGACAAAAACCTGGCAGAATTCTGAGAGATTTGACAATTTTGTTTTTAACAATTTTCATGGTTCTTTGGTTGACATATTAATATTAAATACTCTTACTATGGATGACGTTCAACTTACTAATCTTGTTAAAGCAATTTGGAATGGTTCAACATGGGAAAATAGCATCAAAGAGGAACACTCTTATTCGGGAAACACTAAAATTTCAACCATATATAATTGGGACAATCTAAATAATGATTGGATACCTAGTACAAGGAGTAAATATACTGCAAACGATACTCTAAACTCTCACGAAAGTGAAATTTATGATGGAAGTAAGTTCAAGAAAGACTTTCGCTATACGACAAGGTATGACAAAAATGGGTTAACTCTTGATTTTGTTTCAGAATCCTGGACTGATTCAGTTAATAATTACACAACTCAATTTAGGAATAAATATGAATTGAATTATAATTCTGAGGGCGACCTACTAGATGCGACAATGCAGTCATGGAGTATTTGGAATCCGGTATTTACAAATGTATATCAGGAAATATACGATTCATGGCAAACATTCGAGGATAACCAGAACAATAACAATAGTGTCTTAATATTTGACAACAGTTCAAATATTATTGTTTACCCAAACCCGGCAAGCAATTTTGTCAATATCAAGTTTGATAACTCAGCTACCGGTAATAAAGTTATTGTCATTAAGGATTTGTCAGGCAGAACTATAGAGAGTTTTAATACCGATGAAAACAACTTGAATATTTCATTGAGTAGCTATCAATCAGGTATCTATATAGTGAATATTGCATCTGAAAAAGCGAATACTGTTATTAAATTAGTCAAGGAATAAAATCTCTTTAGTAAAGTTAATTATTGCCACGAATGCACGAACGTTTTCTTTCGTGCATTTGTGGCATTTTCTTTTGTATTCAATACTCCTTTGCTCAAAAGGTTTAATTATTTTATGTAATTTAAACGTGCTCGGTTGATGATTTGTAATCAAAAGAACAGCTGAAAATGTGTTAAAAAAATGTTAATAAATGCATTTGTTTATGAATGTTATTCTTTTATATCTTCGTTATTGCTTAATTGCACATCTTAAAAGATGAAAAAAATAGACATAGGCATTTGTTGCTAAAATGTACTGTTTTATCATACTTGGATGGGAGAGTTAGGTTTGTAAATGATGATATAATATTACAAGACAAAGAAGAGAAAAAAGGCTCATAATAAAATAAATATAGAGCATAAATAAAAAACCTTCTCTAACTTTGTAACCTGCATCAAATCAAAAGATGAATTGAGTTGTAAGCATTGGCCTATAAAAGGACAACTTCGGGAGAAAACCCGTTACATAATCGATGTTTAATAATTTAATTAATAACAAAATGAAAAAGCAGTTTTATTATATGCTACTATTGTCAATAGTAGTAGTATTTGGAGTTTTTCTGTTAAACTCCTGCAATAAAGAAAGTTCAAAAAATAACAAGATTTCAAAAATTGAAAATTCAGATACAAAAGAAGACGCTTATTCTCAATTGGTTTGTTGCCAAGTAACTTGTAAAGGTGGTAAATGTACTTCTACACAAAGTCCATGTACTTGTACTTGTTCTTATTGGGGAGACAGACCTATTTGTTCTGGTGGGGGTGTACGTTTTGATTTTGATCAAATTCATATATCAAATATTGATGGGATGGTAAGTAAATTAAGGAGTTTTAATAACTATTTTGCAGATTCCGCTGCATATTATTTTGAAAACTTCAAGAACGCTGTAATAAATGATAACCAAACAATTGCACAAGTAGAAATAAGTAAGTATGATTTAGTGAAAGTTAAAATGCCATCAAACTATATTAATCAATATGTAGCTTATGTTGAAAGTCTTGATTATGAATAGCAATCTTTTTATTTATTTGCTCAAACATATACCTTGATAAAGAAACTGAAACTATTTTCAAATTAATTTGAATCCGCAATCGAGACTAATAACAATAAACCCATGTTAACATTCACTACAAATATGTTTGCAACCATCAGAATAGGTATTATTCTGATGGTTGTTCTTTTCTGTCAAAACAGTTCATATTCACAAGGATATTGGGGGTATTCTACATTAATTCCCCCAAATTCATTTGTACGGGCTTATATTTCTTTTGGTGGAGATTCTTCTTTGTTTTTTACTAATAATTCAAAAATCATCTATCAAAGTAAGAATAATGGGGAAACTTTCGAGCCCAAATATCAGTTTAATGATAGTGGTTTTATTGCCAGTATCCTTACAGTCTCTGACAGTATGATAATAAGTGCATGGGATTATTATTTAAAAGTAAGTTTTGACGGTGGAGACTCTTGGGATACCATGAGAATAAAAGTTAAGCAAGGTGACACAATTACTACACTGCCAATTAGCTTTTATTATTTTTGGAGAAATGGCAGAGCTATTATTCTGTCACGCCCCGATACCTATATTCAAGACTCGTGCTACAATATATATTTATCAGAGGACTATGGTGACACATGGATTAAAAAGGATTGTTCACAGTTAAATATAAGTGAAATAAATGGCGATAATAAAAGGTCAAATTATAGGATATCATAAATATGATGTTGTTGATGACAAGATATTTTTACAACATCCTAAGAGTTTAAATAAAATGCTTATAATTAATGATTATGGGAATAAAATAGAAGAATATACATGGGATTCAAGTCAATATTTTGAAGTGGTTGATTTAGCATTTTTGGATTCAATGAACGGAATAGTTGTCGTTAAAGAAAGATATGGAAATCACAATAATATTTTTTTTAAGACAGAAGATGGCGGAGTTACGTTTAATCAAATTAACTTACCATACGATAATTATTCAAATACGTTTGGATTCTATTTAATTTGCTCTGCCAAATCCACTTCAAAAGTAGAAGGCTTCTATATTATTACCGGTTATACTAATGACCCCCTAATTATATCAAAAGACTATGGGACTTCTTGGATGGACTTTTATTTGCCGGAGGATAATATTATACCGGGAATGTTGTTATTTAAAAACTCTGAATACGGTTTTGGCATTTTCTCAAATAGCTATAAAATAAGAGCATATTATTATAGGGATTACAGAAGTTCGGGTGTTAATAAAGATGAATTTATTTCTGCTATAAAAATTTTTCCTAATCCTACTTCTTCCCAAATTACAGTATCAGGTATTGAAGCTTCTCAATATACAATCAAGGATTTAAGTGGAAGATTGGTGCAAAACGGTATTTTTGAAAAAACAATCAACATCGAGAGCCTATCAAAAGGTGTTTATATTCTTACCATTATAACTGACCAACAGCATTATTTCAAAAAGGTTATTGTGGAATAGCTCACCTAATGAATTTACTCAAGAGTTATTAAGCAAACATTTAAAGTATTTATAGTTACCGGTAATATTTCTAAACGTGTAGCTCTATTTAGGAAGTCGAAAAATTTGTGGTGTTATCTTTTGGGTTCTATTGATTCTCAATAGTCCTAACAGTAAGTTCAAGGTCTTAAACTTTGTTTCAGTATTCCTCTTTTAGCATTTTAAGTTGCTGTCAATTGCTCATTGCATGTACAAGCTTAATACATCTTTCAACTTCATCTATTAAGCTATTGAGTGTATGCTTTGCGGAGGTTTTGTCCTTCTTACTCAAAAGATTAGCAATTTTCTTTGATTTTAGATTTTCCTCCAAGTCCTTAATGGAATTCTTTTGTATGCGAATAAGTTTATTCAGATGTGCAATTTCTTCCTTTAGTGCATTGTTTTCATTCTTGAGCAAAGTAATTCCCTCCCTTGTTCTGCTAAGGGCTTCAAGCATGGTTTGAACCTTTGCCTGCAATTCTTCAAACTCATTTTCTGATATCTGCACCTATTTCTTTTTCAAAATTTGACATTAATCGCTCCATGATGCTGTCAATCTGCTTGTCACTCATGGTTTTTTCTTTGTCTTGAAGCATAAAAGCAACGGAATATGATTTTTTACCTTCAGGCAAAGGTTTGCCTTCAAATACATCAAAAACAAACATTTCTTTCAAAAGCTTGCGTTCTGTTTTATTGGCAATTTGGCTTATTTGTTCAAAGCTTACCTGCTTGTCTATCACAAGGCTTAAATCTCTGCGTACACTCGGAAATTTGGGTAACTCTTGCAAAACAAATTGATGTTTCAATGAGTTGTTTAATAACTTGTCCAAATTGATTTCAGCACAAACGACCGGTGCTTTGCAGTCTGCTATCTTCATCCATTCCGGTTTGGGCTCACCCATTGAAACCAATCCTGTTTTTTCTGATATTTCAGTAAGTCCAAGCTGTTGTGCCATGCCCGCTAAGATTCTTTTTAAGAAATAATAATCAGACTTTTGTGTTTTGTTTTCCCAACTCTCCGGATGTGTATTGCCCGAAGGTGTGATACACAACTAATTGCTTTCTACGAACTTTTTATCTTCTTTCTTTCTGTATGATTTTCCAATTTCAAAAAGCAGAATACTGTCCTCTTTCCTTTCTTGGTTGTATGCTACGGATTCTAACGCACCGGGAATCAAGGATTGTCTCATAACACCAAGGTCGCTTGACAAAGGGTTTTTAAGGCTGATTACTCCTTCGTCCTGCGGATTGAAGTACTTTTCCTTGGTCATTGAATTTGCCTGCATTTCATGGAAACCGTGACTACGCAAGTAAAATGCAATTCTCTCTTTTTTCCCAATTACTTTGTCGGTGTGACCAAGTGCCTGAGGTAAAGAGATATGCATTTTTTCATTAAGCGGAATATGGTCAAAGCCATAAATTCTGATAATTTCTTCAATTACATCAACCTCGCGTGTTACATCTGATTTGAATGCCGGCACAGAAACTTGCCAGCCTTCTGTTGAAACATTTTTAATTTCAATTTCCAATCTTGAAAGTATGGCAGTCACTCTTTCGTCCGGGATTTCGATTCCGCAGACTCTTTTTATTTCAGACTTGCGAACAAAAACTTCCGCATTTTTAGGAAGATGTTCGTTGCTTACAATGTCGGTAAGTGCAGATGCAACTTCACCACCGGCAAGTTCAAGGATAAGGCTGATTGCAAGCTCCAAAGCAGTGACAGTGCCTTGCGGATCGGTCCCTCGTTCAAAACGGAAGGAAGAATCTGTGTTCAATGCGTGTGCCTTTGCCGATTTGCGGACTATTCCCGGTTCGAAGTATGCACTTTCTATAAAAATATTTTGTGTATTACTGCTCACAGCAGAATCTAAACCGCCCATAACACCTGCCATAGCAATAGGTTGTTCTGCATCCCAAATCATCAGCTCACTCCCATTCAGCTTTCTGACTTCTCCATCAAGGCAAACAAACTCACTGTCTTTTTGAGCGGGTTTAACTATAATCTCTGAACCTTTTATTTTGTCTGCATCAAAAGCATGAAGAGGCTGACCGACTGCGTGTAATACAAAATTGCTGATATCAACCAAATTATTTTTAGGATTCAGTCCTATTGATTTCAAGAAGTTTTTAAGCCATTCGGGACTTTCTTTTACTTTGACATTTTTAATATAAACACCGCTGTATCTGGGACAAAATTCCGGATTTTTAACCAAAACTTTAATTGGAGTTGCTTGCGTGTAAGTCGGCTTTGATATTTGAGGTTTATTAAGCGGAATATCCAGTAATGCGGAAATGTCCCTTGCTGTTCCCAAGTGTGAAGCCGCATCACCTCTGTTTGCTGTCAAACCGATTTCGATAATAGTATCTTCAGTGATTTTAAATAGATTTTTAGCCGGAATTCCAATTTGGGTATCCCCGGGCAAAACCATAATTCCATCATGGCTTTCACCCAATCCTATTTCATCTTCCGCACAAATCATCCCCTGAGATTCTTCTCCTCTTATTTTTGCTTTGGCAATGGTAAATGGCTCTCCTTTGAGTGGAAATATCGTTGTGCCAACAGGTGCTACAATTACTTTCTGACCTGCTTCCACATTGGGAGCACCACAAACAATAGACAAGTGTTCACCTGTTCCTATATCAACCTTAGTCAGTGAAAGCTTATCCGCATTTGGATGTTTTTCCTTGCTCACAACCAAACCTGTAACAAGTCCTTTTAAACTTCCTTTCACAGATTCAAACTTCTCTGTACCTTCTACCTCTAATCCGCAATTGGTAAGCAGTTCAGAGATTTTTTCAAATGAAACTTCTGGTGAAATATATTGCAATAACTGATTGTAGGATATCTTCATCGGGTCTGTTTGTTCTTGTTAATTTTAAGTCTGCGAAAATAACTTAAAAACACTCAGGGAGAGAGAAATTGATTTGAGGCGGGGGAAAGGGTTTATGTATTTTCAAAAAAACAAGCCATTATATTTTTTCAATTTTCCTTTGTCCGATAACTAAATTATCTCGAGTTCTCATTGTAGATTAACATTACATAACCATTTTAAGCTTACGCGTTAGATTATTTTCCAATACGCATTGGACTTTTATTAATCAGATTAAAGCTATTTTTGCTGCCAATGCAATATTTCTCAAACATACTCGGTACTATTGGGAACACTCCTTTAGTAAAGTTGAATAAAATTACTGCTGAAGTTCCTGCTTTGGTCTTAGCAAAAATAGAAAGCACAAATCCCGGCAATTCTGTTAAAGACCGTATGGCACTCAAAATCATTGAAGATGCCGAAGCTAAAGAACTTCTAAAACCCGGTGGAACAATAGTAGAAGGGACAAGTGGAAATACCGGTATGGGACTTGCAATAGCTGGTGTCATCAAAGGTTATAAATCCATTTTTGTTACTACAGACAAACAATCCAAAGAGAAAGCAGATTTGCTTCGAGCTGTAGGTGCCGAAGTAATTGTGTGTCCAACTGATGTTGCACCCGAAGATCCTCGTTCATATTATTCTGTTTCAAAGAGATTGAGTGAGGAAACTCCTAATGCTTTTTATGCAAATCAATACAACAATCAAAGCAATGTGCAGGCACACTATGAGAGTACCGGCCCTGAAATTTGGAAACAAACAGATGGTAAAATCACTCATTTTGTGGTTGGGGTCGGAACAGGAGGAACAATTTCCGGAGTGGGAAGATACCTGAAAGAAAAGAATCCAAATATTAAGATTTGGGGTATAGACACTTATGGCTCTGCACTAAAGAAATACCATGAAACCGGCATTTTTGACCCAAAAGAAGTTCATCCGTACATTACAGAAGGAATAGGAGAAGATATTATCCCAGAATGTGTTGACTTTAGTGTTATTGACCATTTTGAAAAAGTTACTGACAAAGACGGTTTGGTTTATCAAAGACGACTTGCAAGAGAAGAGGGAATTATAGCCGGAAATTCAGCGGGCAGCGCCATTGCCGGACTTATTCAAATGAAAGACCTGCTCAGACCGGATGATATTGTGGTTGTTCTTTTTCACGACCACGGAAGCAGGTATGTTGGCAAAGCTTTCAATGATGATTGGATGAGGGCAAAAGGATTTTTGTAAGATAGAATTTATATTTGTTCGAGAGTCTATCATTCTATTATCAGTACACATTCTGTTGTATTGTTTCGTTTTCCTTAATCAAACCCTTACTTTTGCTCTCCGTTTATGTCAAGTAGCAAATTAAATATTTACAATACACTAACCCGCAAGACAGAGGTGTTTGAACCTATTGCAGCTCCTTTTGTAGGCATTTATCTATGCGGCCCTACCGTTTATGGTGAACCTCATTTAGGGCATGTTAGAGGTCCGGTTACATTTGATATTTTGAACAGATATCTCCTGCATTTAGGTTACAAAGTTCGGTTTGTAAGAAATATTACAGATGTAGGTCATCTCACAGATGATAGCGATGATGGCGATGACAAAATCCTTAAAAAAGCGATTTTGGAAAAGTTGGAACCAATGGAAATAGCTCAAAAATACACCTACAGCTATCACAGTATGCTCAACTCTCTGAACGTTCTTCCAGCAGGTATTGAACCTCGTGCCAGTGGCCATATTATAGAACAGATTAGCATGATAGAGACATTGATAGAAAAAGGATATGCTTATGAATCTCACGGCTCTGTTTATTTTGATGTAAGCGCATACAGTAAAAACTATCAATATGGTGAACTATCCGGAAGGATAACAGAAGAACTACTTGCCGGTTCTTCCAGAAGAACTTTAGAAGGTCAAGAAGAAAAGCGCAGTCCAAATGATTTTGCTCTTTGGAAAAAAGCAGACAAAAACCATATTATGAAATGGCCATCACCTTGGGGAGAAGGATTTCCGGGTTGGCATATTGAGTGTTCTGCCATGAGTAAAAAATATCTCGGAGAACAATTTGATATTCATGGTGGCGGTATGGATTTGCTCTTTCCTCACCACGAAAGTGAAATCGCACAAAGCAAAGGCTGCACAGGTCATACTCCTGCCAAATATTGGGTTCATCACAATATGATTACTATCAATGGTCAAAAAATGGCTAAATCACTTAATAACGGCATCTTAGTAAAAGATTTCTTTACCGGAAATCACCCTTTGCTTGAAAGAGCCTATAGTCCAATGAATCTTAAGTTTTTTATCCTGCAAGCCCATTATAGAGGAACTTTAGATTTTTCCAATGAAGCTCTTCAGGCGGCAGATAAAGGACTGGAAAGATTAATAACAGCCATGAACACTCTTCAAGAGCTAAAACCCTCCAGGAAAGGCTGGAATGCGGATTTATGGAAACAAAAATGCTATGATGCTTTGAATGATGATTTGAATACACCAATCCTCATCGCGCATTTATTTGATGCGGTAAAAGCAATCAATTCTATAAAAGCAGGTTTGGAAATAATTGATGAGTCGGATTTGGATAGTTTAAAAAAACACTTCCCTCTTTTTGTTACAGACATACTGGGACTGCAAAATACGGCAATGCCCTCTGCAAACAACAAAGAGAACGAGTTGATAGAACTCTTAATTCATTTGCGAGCAAAAGCTAAAACAGAGAAAAACTATGCACTATCAGATGAAATCCGCAATCAATTAAGTAATTTGGGTATTGAGTTAAAGGATTCTAAAGAAGGGACTACTTTCAGCAAAAAATAAATGAAAAGAAACTATATATCATCAGCACTTTACAGTTTAATACTAAGTTCTGTATTGCTTTCATGCAACACCAAACAAGCAGAGACAACCGGCAGTGCTAAACAAAATGAGGTAAGTCAACCTTCTGCAGAACCTGTTTTTGTTCCTACAATCAATGCAGATTCTGTTTTGTATTATGTAAAAAAACAAGTGGACTTTGGACCTCGTGTACCGGGTAGCAAAGCCCATCAACTGTGTGGAAATTTTTTAGTAACCGAGTTAAAATCGTTTGCAACTCGCACTCCTGAAATCATTGAACAGAATTCATCTGCAATAACATTTGACAATAAGACCATTCCTATAAGGAATATTATAGCCCAATTCTATCCGGAGAAAAAGAAAAGGATTTTGCTTGCAGCACATTGGGACACACGTCCATTTGCCGAAATGGATAAAAATAATCCTCATAAACCCATAGACGGTGCAAACGATGGAGCAAGCGGTGTAGGCGTTTTGATGGAAATTGCACGTCAATTATCCATGCACGAGCCGGCTATGGGAGTAGATATCATCTTCTTTGATGCAGAAGATTGGGGAGATACTACCGGAAAGATAGAGGATAGCTATTGTTTAGGTTCTCAATATTGGGCTCAAAATCCGCACAAACCCAATTACTTACCACAATTCGGAATATTGTTGGATATGGTTGGAGGAAAAAACGCAAAGTTTGCAATAGAAGAACAATCTTGGCGTATGGCTCAAAATATCGTTGATAAAGTATGGACCACTGCATACAGACTTGGATATGAAAAGATGTTTATCTCTGAAAGAAGAGGTGCAATTATTGACGATCATTATTATGTTATGAAATACAGACAAATTCCAATGATAGACATTATCAATTATGACCCCGAAAGCTATAGCAGATTTGGAAATACTTGGCACACGCATGACGATAATATCAGTAACATAAGCTATGAAACATTAAGTGCTGTTACAAATACAGTGATACACGTTATCTACGAAGAGAAATAAAGCAAAAAAAATTAATTGTCAGCCTTGTTAATTATCTCAATTAACAAAAAAGCCTCTTGGTAATCCAAGAGGCTTTTATTTATATTTAGAGAAGTTAAGGTTTAGTTATTTACTATTACTTTCTTAGTTGAATTATTACCGTTTTGAGTAGTTAATCTGATAAGGAAGATTCCTGCAGATTCATTACTTAAATCAATATTAACGTTCTTCTCATTTGGATTAATTCCGATAGTCATCACAACTGCTCCTACAGAATTTATCACTTCTACTTGCTCAACATCTTGACCTTCAAAATCTACTCTAAACTTGCCTGTATTAGGATTTGGGTAGATATTGAAATTGAATGATGAAGCATCTATCTGAGGAACATTAGTTATAAGATCACATTCTTCATTGATAACCACATTACGAGAGAAGAATAATGATTTATTACCGGAAGGATCTGTTACACTATATGTGATATAGTATCTTCCTTCAAACCAAACATCTAAGTTAGAATTAACAATACTTACTAAAGGCAGCAAGTCAGCTTCTGAATAGTAATTATCATTTATTGCTAAGCCTGTCATTAAGTTAAACTCAACACCCGGTTTTGAACAGAAATCTGAACCCGTAATAATTGGAGCTTTGGTGTCAACAACCTTAACCCAGCGAGTTTTGACATTTATATTTCCGGAAGGATCAGAAACAGTATACTCTTCTTTATACAAACCTAAAACATCAGGGTTAACGTTTGAGGTTTCTGAGATGGATAATTGAGCAACAGGATAATAGTTATCATGAATACTTGGTTTAACTTTCGTATATTGAGTTTTTACTTCAACCAAAATAGTATCACCAGTATTAAGAATTACAGTCGGTGCAATAAAATCGCCTACAACATAATTTCTTGTAACCTCATAGTAATTTCCTGAACCGTCTGTTGCTTTATAAGTTGTTGGGTAAGTACCCGGAACATCCCACTGAACAGGTCCATTAGAACCATATACAATCTTAAAGTCAATTTGGTTTGGTTTCCAATAGTTATCTGAAACAGTTGTCTGATCATACCAGAAACTACCTAACTGAATTTGCTCACCTGTCAAGAATATAAATTCAGGAGCAGTTCTATCAACGACAGAAACATATCTATGATCAGTAGATGTATTTCCTTGAACATCAGTAGCAGAATATGTAAGTGTATAAGTGCCTAGTTCTGTGTAGTCAACATGACCATTTACAACAATTTGGCTTGTTATATCACCATCAATATTATCAATAGCAATAGCCATTGGATCAATATATGCTCCGGTGTTTACTTCAATTGTATCGATATGGTTTCCGTTTAGAGTCAAAACAGGAGGGGTTTGATCATATAGTACATATATCTGACGAACTTTCTGAACACTAACACCTGAAGAGTTTCTTACAGTATATTTATAGAAATAAATACCTGCCTGATTTATATCTAAGTTAGTATTAGCAACAATTTGGGAGGTAATATCACCATCAATTACATCATAAGCTGTCGCTCCCAAATCTGTATAACTAGAACCGGCTTCTACTCTGATAGTATCATCGCCATTCAAAGTAATAACAGGAGGTATAGGATTCCTATTAAAGGTGACTTTATAATCTTTGTACTCTGCTAGGACTCCTGGACCGCAAGGATTCAACTCGTCAGTTGCCCCATAAGTAACAATAGCACGTAAACGAGTTGTACCAAAGTATGAATTATCTATAGATGGAACTGTAAAGGTAGATGAAACCGTTGCATTCTTTGTTTTAACTTCATGTAGTACAAGTTCACTTGCATCATAGCTTCCATCCGAATTAAAATCAATAAAGATTGCTCTAGAAACAGTGTCTGCAGTTGAATTTCTACCCATCTCTACACTATAGGTCTTACCAAAAATGAGATTAATATTTGGATCATCCGGTGTTAAGAAAGATTGATATCCAACATTTCCATCTGATGTATGATTAAAAATCACATTATTCTGATCATCATAGACTGTCAAATTATTATTTGAAACGTCCTCATTCATATCTGTAACCGAAGGGATACATGGTTCAACAGCAACAATAAAATTATTTTTCACAATAAAGTTGACAGAACCTGCAGAATCTGCGCTATTCCAAGCTCTTAAAGAAACGGAATATGAACCCGGTTTTGTGAAACTAATATTTGGATGTTTTCCCATCAAATTTCCTGAATATATACTAAATGTATTAGGAACAATTTGCCAAGTAAATCTGTCTGCTTTATCTACAATACCATCTAGAGCTATAACCTGGTTTACAGCAGGTCTATCATCTGATGTAACAATATCAATAGCAGTTTTTCCGGTTGGTTCTACTACTTCGACAGTTCTACAGAACGCGGAATCTCCTGTACAACTTTGAACCTCTAAACATACTTTATATGTACCGGGATCTACAAATACATAACGCATAGAATTACCATTGATTAGAGAGGGGGCAACCTCAAATCCATCAACTGTCCATGCTACTTGGCTTAATCCAAAAAGATTGGAAACTTCTCCTTCAAAATTTACTTCAGCTCTTGCATATGCTTGCTTTGGATAAACTTGTTCAAAATAAGGAATTGCCGGGCTGGTTCCTCCAAATTTTGTTTCGTAGGTTGCAATAAAACCTTCATCTGTTCCAGGTGCTTGTGCATCAAACTCAATATACATTGAACCTGAGTGTGCAGTTACAGAAACAGGTGTTGAAGTATTTGACATCTTGAATCCATCTTCAGGATGAAGAGCAATACCACTTTGGTCATCACCATCCCAAATCATAATTTTGTGATTACTATTACCAAACAACATTCTTTCTATTGTTAGGGTAATTTCATCTGCTCCACAAGGTTTAATTAACAATCTGTTAAAACTAGCTTTCCCCTGTGCACCTGTTGGGTAGTCATCATTAATTCCTCCTCCATCTAAAATTCTTCCGCTTCCTAACTCGGTTTGAGTTGTCCCTTTGCCCAAGAGAATGTCAGTATATTCGGATACCTTGATATACTTAGCTTTATTGCTCATGCTAGGACCGTTAACATTGGTTGAAGTTAAACTAACATTATAATCTCCCGCATCAAAAATTTGAAAAACTGCATTATAATAGCTCCCTTCCCAACTTTGTCCTCTCAAAATATCTGAATTGTCTAGTAAGAAATTTCCATCACTTGGATTTGTAATTCTCCAATCCCATTTATATGGGGCATAAGTTGACAAATCATAAAGAGTAAACTCATCACCTTCTGTTAATCTATTTCTGTTTGCAGCAAAATTAGCAACCGGAATAGAAGGAATATCTTTAACGGTAACAGTTTTTACAATTGTATCAAATCCTAAACAATTGTCTGCTCTTAGTTTCACTTTGTATTTTCCTGAACCGGGAAATACTGTTGTATAATTATCTCCAACATAATCATAGCCAAAACCTTTGTCCCATTTATAATTTGCTTGCCTAGGGTATTTGTTATAGATAATTTGCGGTGCGTTTGCCCAAACTACATCCGGTACAACAAAATCAGCCTTTAAGATTGTGGGGCTTACTATATTAATATAAATATCTTCTGTCTCTCCATAATAAACCTCGTTTGTTGTACATCCAACATTCGCATTCAGATAACCAGGGTAGTAAGAAGTCATCATTCTGATTCTGCTCAAACCGGGCTTTGCATCACAAGGTACTGTAAAATTAAAACCATCTAATAGATAGATTGTATTAGCAGTTCCACCCGGGTGAGGAATCAGCTTCCCATCCGGTGTGATACACTCATCTGAAGTAAATGTATAATCTATATTATAATCTGCCCAAGCAATCCAAGGAGCATCACAGCATAAATCACGTTGATCGGAACTTATCTGCAAATTATATGTTTGTCCTGCAATCAAATTAATGGCTTCACTAGGTATATTATCGATATTACCAGGTATTGCCCAGCCACTAGATACACCGGGATCAGCATTAAAACCATCCGGTTTTTTATGAAACAAAATTCTGCCATCTTGACGAAGCCAAACTTCTTCAATGGATGTTCCATTTTTACTAGATGTGAATTGATAAATCTTTGCATCACACCATGGGGCAAAGAATCCGTTTCTTTGGGCAAGCAAATCCATACTTATGCCCATCAAGAACATTAAGAATATTCCGGTTGCATAAACCGAAAATTTACTTTTGTTGTGTAATAACTTTTTCATATTCATTATTATTATTATTTTAATTTATTTTAAGAGGCATTGCCTATTATCATTAGGCAATGCCTTGATTATTTTATTTTACTAATACTACTCGTTTAACAATATTTACGTCCTTTCCTGATATCTTAACTGAATATACACCTGTTGCATAAGAAGATAAATCAACAGTTATAATGTTCTGTATACCGTTATTTTCTATATCCATAATGCGTTCTCCAACTGAATTATATATCTCGATTGATTCAACTTTATTTGATATCTTATCTATATCTAATTCAATTACACCATTGGTTGGGTTTGGATATACTTTCACTAAGGCATCATTATCAATATTATTTACAGAAGAAATCACATCACAATTTCTGTTTACTTCAACCACTCTCCATACCTCTTCACTTCTATTTCCTGAAGGGTCAGTAACCACATACAAGTTTTTGTATATACCTTCAAAGAAAATATTGACATCACTGTAAATCACCTCAACGAGTGGCATCAACTCTGCTGATGAATAATAATTATCTTCTACAATAACTCCTGTTTTATTATTATAAACATTAAATTGAGGAGTACAGATATAAGGAGTAACAATAGAGGGAGCAATTCTATCCAAAACAACAACAGTTCTTGTTACTTCAGTAGGATTACCTGCCTCATCAATTGCTCTGAATAATTCTGTATAGATACCTAATTTATATGGATTAACAGTACCGGACTTGAAGATTGAAAGATTGTTAATATCAGACAAATCGTCAAATATCGTAGGATTGATTGAGGTGTAAGGTGTATTTACATCATGGTAAATAGTATCCGGTGTATTGAGCAGGATTGTAGGAGAGGTAAAATCACCAACAACATAAGTTCTGGTTGCTGTTGAGAAGTTTCCTGAACCATCAATTGCTTTATACGTTACCTCATAAGAACCTTTAACATTCTGATTAACAGGTCCATTAAATCCATAGCTTTTTTGGATTATAATATCTTGTTGACTCCAAAAATTATCGGTAGCAAAAGTCATATCAGTCCAAACAGAACCCAATTCAATATCAGTTCCTCCCACAAGATGAATTTCAGGAGCAGTAGTATCACCAACAGTGACTGTTCTATCTATAGATGCAAAGTTACCACTTGCATCATATACAGAATAATTAAGAGTATAGGTACCTAAATGATTTTGATCAACTACACCATTAACAACAACCAAACTTGTAACATCGCCATCCAAATTATCTGTTGCAGTTACGCCTGAATCAACATAAGCACCGGTTCCTGCTTCCAAATAATCTGGATTATTTCCAAGCATAGTAATAACCGGAGGATCATTATCTTTCATTACAACTACGATACGCTCTTTTTGTTGAGCAGGAATTTGACTTGCATTAGATACATTGTAACGGACATAGTACATTCCAACAGTATTAACATCAATATTGTTGCTAACTACAACTCTGTATGTAATATCCCCTTCTACAAAGTCACTTGCTGAGTAGCCCGGCTCAACGTATGTTCCACCCAAAGCAACATAAATAATATTATCACCGGAAAGATTAATTACAGGAATCTGGTCAGAAGAAATTAATCTAACGCTATAGTCTTCAATTTCACCGGCACTCAAATCTTGACATGGACTGAATGGCAAGGTAGAATGTGATGTAATCACCCTCATTCTAACCTTTCCTAAGATTAACTTATTTGCGTCCGGAACTTGAAAATCAGCTGAGAATACTTTAGAATCAGAGTTATAGGAATAGACAATTCTTTCATTATCCATAAATACTCCATCTCCGTCCCAATCAATGTATGCTGCTCTTGATACATTGTTATAATTAGTAGCTCTTGACATAGTCAAATTATAATGTCCTCCTGCATATAAATTAATAACTTCAAATTGATCTCCTGTAAAATTCTGATATGCTGATTGTCCTGTTGAACTCTCTTGGTTAAAGATGATATCATTATCAGAATCCTTAATCTTCAATAGATTATTACCTACATCTTCAGAAATAACATTTGAAGAGACATTACAATAATCAACCACTTTAATAAATGAATCATTTACAACAGAACGAAGAGTTCCTGCTGAGTCTGATGAATTCCATCCTGTTAACCTTATATTATAAGCTCCGGGAGATGTAAATTTAACTTTTAAGTCCTTTGATTTCAGAGTATAGGGTGGTATAATCTGATAATCCAAGGGAACAATCTCCCATTTGAAATCACTCGCCATATTTGACATCCCCGATAGAGAAATAACTTCTCCAACTTGAGGTCTAACATTATCTGCACCAATTTTTAGTATTGCAGTTCCCGATGGGGCATAAACATCGATATTCTTACATACCATTGAGTCACCGGCACAGGTCATGACCATCATACAAACGTCATAGGACCCAACTGTTGGAAATTCGTAATTAAGTACCCTTCCATTCTCACTTAGATTTGAGGGAGGTACTGCAACACCATCGATATACCAACCATAGGATGGAATTCCCGACAAATTAGTAGAAGTGCTTTGGAACATTGTAATAGCATTTGTGTAAGCCTTATTTTGCTCCTTAATGTAATATCCAAAAGATGGTGAAGGAGCAGTAGCATTACCTAATACAGATTCAAATGTAGCTATAAGACCGCTATCAGTAGCTAAACCTGCTGATGTATTAAGCTCAATATACATAGAACCGGATGTTGCCTTAATGGTAAAAGGTGTGCTACTATTTCTTAAGTTAAATCCTCCGGAAGGATGTAATGGCTTTCCACTTGAATTATTGCCATCCCATACTCTCAAACCATGTGCATTATCTGCAAATTTTAATTGTGTTACTGTTAAAGAAATCTCTTTGGCACCACAAGGTTGAATTAATAAATTATTATTACTAGGCTTGCCAAGATCACCGGTTGAATAGTTACTAGACATACCGCCTCTGTCATAAACTGTTCCTCTTTCTAATTGTGTAACATTATCTCCAATTCCCAATCTAATATTAGATGGAGTTTGAACAGTAATATAAGAAGTCTTACATTTAGATGCAAATCCTTGTCCATTAGTTGCTGTTAAACATACATCAAATTTTCCTAAGTTATTCATTAAAAAAGAAATCTGATTTGTTTTACCCAAATACCCTTTGGGTGTTCCGTCAACGTTTGTTAAATCATAAAGAGGTTGAATTGGATTATTTAATTGCCAATCCCAAGAAGTTGGACCATTTTTTGAAATATCATATAAAGTAAGTTCATCACCTAAATCAATTGTAGTAGCACTTGCGATGAAATCAATACCGGGAACTGCGGATGGAGTGATTACATTAAAGGATTTTGTAACACTATCGATACCAAAGCAATTTTGAGAGCGTAATTTTAGATTGTATGTCCCGGGAGTATTATATTCAGTGATATAATCAATACCTGAGAAATCGTAACCATCTACATTGTTATCCCAATCATGAGCAATATAACCCACTGTATTATTGTTAATAAACTTAACCGGTGAATTAATATAGATAGAATCAGAAAGAACAAAATCTACTGCTAGTTTAGTACTTTTAACAATATATATATATATATATCTTCTGTTTCACCAAACCATGGATAAGCGGATGGAATATTAGGAACTAAAACACATCCCTTATCTTGAGTAATTGCATCAGAATATCTATCCAAGGAAACTCTTATTCTTGTAAGTCCCTGTTTTACAGAGCATGGAATAGTAAAACTAATATAAGAAAATGCCCCGGGAGTAGTCTTTGGAGAAACAACCGGCCATGATGACTGAGAGACATTCATCAATTCACCAGCATCTGCAAATGAATTATTATAATCTAAGTCAATCCATAAACCAGCGTATCCATTATCAGCTGAATTATTACCTGATGATGTAATTCCAATGTTATAAGTAGCACCGGCTGAAAGCATGATAGGATTGCTCTCTGAATTGACAACTTTTCCATACTCTGCAGCATTGGTTAAAGGGTTAATATTCCAAGGACCAGAACATCCGTCTGCTTGTTTATAAAAAATTGTATTGGTTCCTTGTTCAATTTTAATATCCTCAATACTTAGTCTATTAGTACATCCATTACCGGCACTACTTGGTCTTCTAACCGGACAATAAGGGTCCCATATCGAAGAGGTTGCTATTCCATATGAGAAAGTGAATAATCCAAGCAATAATAATTCTTTAGAAAATCTGCTTGTCAATTTTGCTATATTTTTATTTATTAATTTCATAACACTCAATTCTTATTTTAACTAAATCTACTACTTGGTCACCATTAATTTAACTGATACATTTCCTCCTGAACTTAAAATATTCAGAATATACATTCCTTGCGAAAACTTTGAGATATCGATATTTAATTTTCCATCAACTATCTCTTTCGGATTAATATCCCTTACCTTTAATCCAATAGCATTAACTATCTCAATACTAGACACTTCACTTGTAAAAGATCTGAGATCAGCGGTAAAGAATCCAGTGTATGAAGGGTTAGGATAAACAATAACATTGTTATTTGAGGAAACATTATTGATACCGGTTACTAAATCACAATCCGCAGTTATAAGAACTTGCTGCTTTACAATGTTTGAGGTATTACCTGAAGGATCGGTAACAGAATAAGTAACACTATAGGAACCTAGTTCATAAGGATTAACATCAGAGAAGACAGTTTGAATAAGTCCATGAAGAACTTCTGAAGAATAATAATTATCAGAGACTGAAATTGTTGGCTTAGTATCAAAATCAATACCTACTTTTGAACAAATTGATGGAGCTGAAATAACAGGTGCGATTCTATCAATCACATTTATCCAACGAATTTTCACTGTTGTATTACCGCTTCCATCAGTAACTTTATATGACTCAGAATAGAGGCCTATCTCATTAATATTAAGATCTGTATTATACTCTACATCTAAAGTATTAGAAGCATATATATTATCAGAAATATTAGGTTGAACAGGTGAATAAGCCGTATTTACATCATGGATTACTGTGTCAGATGTATTTAAAATAATCTCAGGTGAGGTATAATCATCTACAATGTAATTACGAGTCAAAGTACTGCTATTTCCGGATCCGTCTATTGCAGTATAAGTAACTGAATATACACCTTTTACATCCCATCGCACTGGTCCATTAACACCATATACTTTGTTAACAATAATATCCTTAACCGGCCAATAGTTATCGGTTACTGCTGTCTGATCATACCAGAACTTACCTAAATCAACAAGGTTAGAACCAATTTGAATTATACTAGGAGCTTCTGTATCCACAACCACAACAATCCTATTAATACTATCGGAGTTACCTGCAACGTCTGTTGATTTATATTGAATTTGATAGGTTCCCAATTTATTCTCATTCAAATTTGAAGTAACAACTACTTGAGAAGTGATATCCCCATCGACAGCATCAATAGATGTATAACCGGGTTCAGAATATGTACCTGATAATACTTCAATGGTATCAGGATTATTTCCATTAAGTGTTATTACTGGTGCAGTATTGTCCGCTGTTATAATTACTGTTCTCACAACTTGAGTTGCACTAATACCGGAGGAATTCTTTACCATATAAGTTATAGTATAAGTTCCAACTGTGTTAATATCAAGATTCGAGAGCACTTGGATTCTGTCCGAAATATCACCTTCAAAGCTATCTGTTGCGGTTGCACCCGGATCAACAAATACTTGACCTTGTTCTGAATACATTGTTGCGTCACCGTTCAAAGTAAGAATTGGGGTAACATTTAATGTAGATAGTTGGACAAGATAATCCTCAAATTCGCCTACGGAGAGAGGCCCACATGCTGTTGGCTCTTGATCTTGGAATGAGGTAACAACACGCATTCTTACAGGTGATTTAATATATGATGTCTCACTGTCCGGAACTTTGAAGCTTGCTGTTGCACTATAATTATTTGTATTTATTTCACGCAATACTCTTTCTGTTGAATCAAAAACACCATTTCCATTAAAGTCTATGAACACAGCATAAGATACAGCGGTTGCATTAGGTGCTCTGCTAATTGAGACGGAATAATTACCACCAAGAATCATTGGTATCTTTGTTGCACTTGGCGATGTAAATGATTCATACCCTACTAGTCCGTTAGTTGAATTTTGATTAAAAACAGTTTCGTTATTACTATTCTTAACTATTATTTTATTAACTGAAACATCGCTGCTTACAATTTGTGCATTTGGAACACAATAATCAACAACGGCAATGTAAGAATTCTTTGTTAATACGGCACCGGTCAATGCTGAATCGTCACTATTCCATGCGGATAAGGTAATATTATAAGTTCCGGCTTCAGTAAATGAACCTCTAAGGTCTTGACTTGTAGCATCAAAAGGGAATTCAAAAGAAAACTTGCCCGGAGGGTCAATAGACCATAAGAACTTATTTGCCTTATCTGTGATTGAAGTTATAATAATAGGAGTGTATGCATCTGGCCTTTGATTGTTAGCAACAAAATCAATATTAGTAGGAGATGTAGGGTCTACAACAGTTATATATTGAACAAAACCTGAACCGGTTGGATCTCCGTAAACATCAAAACTACCAACACCGGTATGACAATTTGATTTAATCCAAAGTGAAATCTTGTAGGTACCTGCAGCATTAAAATTATAAGTAAATGCTTCTCCATCTCCCAAAAAATTAGAAGGAGGCACATCCACCCCATCTACTTGCCAATAATACTCGGGCAAACCTGCTATATTCTTTGATGTACTTTTTACAACAGTGATTGCATTTGTATAGGCAACTGCCTGATTATCTCCAATAGCAATTGAAGGAATAGGGCTACCTAAGACTCCGTAATCGGTTTCAAAATAGGCAATTAATCCGCTGTCAACAGCACCTGCAGCTTTGGTATCCAACTCCATATACATAGCACCTGAAGTTGCCACTACTTTAAACGGCTGAGTTGAATTTGAAGGATTGAACCCTCCTGCAGGATGCAATGGTACACCAAATGAAGGATTTGGGCCATCCCATATTTTTAAATTATGAGATACTTGCGCAAACTTAAATTGGACAACATTCAGAGTGATAGTCTTTGCACCACAAGGTTGTATTCTAAGTCTACATACTGAAGGGTCTCCATTGGCCCCGGTTTGATAATTTGCATCAGGTCCATATTTGTCATATACAGTTCCTTCTCCCAACTCTGTGGAGGATAATCCTGCACCTAATCTAAACTCTGAGTATGGAACCACCTCTATATACTCCTCTTTGCATCTATTAAAACCACCTAAATGATTTGTTGCATTCAAACAGACATCAAATAATCCCATATCCTGCAACATAAATTTAGTAATATTATAACGTCCGCCTAGTCCTAATGGGGTACCATCTAAGTTTGTTAAATCTAAATAATTCGGGTTTGATATAGTCCAATTCCATCCTGTTGGACCATCGGATGAAATATCTTTAAGAATAATCTCATCAAATTCTTCAATGATAGTTCTGTTTGAATAAAAATCAGTTCCGGGAACTTTTGACGGTGATTTTACATTAATTGACTTTGTAACACTATCTGCAGTTCCGCAACCTTGTATTTTGAGTTTTAAAGAATGTACTCCAACTGAATTTGGGATCATGGTGTAATCAATTGATGTAGCATCTGCACCATCTAAATCCCAATCCCAAATAAATGGCCATGTTAATTTATAAGAAGTATTTTTGAAAGTAACAGGAGAATTCAAATAAACATTTGCAGGGACAAGGAAGTCAGGTGCTTTTTCTACTTTTGGAGAAGCAATTACCTGAACATCAAAATCCCAAGTCTCACCGTAGTGATTCATAAAGTTACAACCATTACTAGCATTTGATGGATACCCTGAATAGTCAACCGCAATTCTAAGTCTGTATATTCCCGGCTTCATACCGCAAGGAATTAACAACTCTCGATCACAGATAGTTCTCCCATAATAAGTCATTCCAAAGTTTGTACCTTTATCCAAATATTCACTATCTGAAAACTTATAATCTAAATCATAATCGAACCATGCAGTAACCCCACGTTGAACACCACCAGACGGTATTGTTACTTTAAGTATATAGGGATTCGCATTGGTTACCAACTGAATAGGTGTTTCATTAAAATACGAATAAGATGTCCTTACATTTGTACAAGAAGGTCCTTCATCGTGATAGTAATTTCCAAGTTCCATCTTTTCAATATTGCACCCCCATCCACCAGGAGTATTACAAGGGTTATTACTCCCTGTATAAGAGTGCACCCCGCTACAATACGGTGATGAGTTACTGATAAACCCATCTATGGAAATTGACTGAGAGATACCGAGTCGCGGTAATAAACTAAAAGATACAACCGCAACCCATAAATAAAAGTGATGCGCGTTGTTTCTGAGCGTAGTAAACATTCTTTTCATATCTGTTTTTTTTAATATTGTACATTTTGATACTTTCAATAGGCGATATTAGAGAATAAAAAATAAACCACCAAATATTTTTTGTTATTTTATTTGACAAATAAAATGTATTAAAAGAATATACAGCAGTTTTAGGGTGAGCACCTAGTTACTTACTCGTATATAATTTCAATCTCTGAGCTTCTTGGCAGCGATTGGCAAGTCAGCACATAGCCGTCATCAATTTCAGAATCGCTCAACCCCTCCCTTTCCATCATCTCTACTTTGCCTTTCAGAACTTTAGCTCTACATGTTGTACAGACACCTACTGTGCATGAATATGGCGGTTGGAGCCCGGCAGCATTGGCTGCATCAAGTATAGTCTGATTATCTTTAACCTCAATCTCTGTTATCTTGCCATAAAGTGTGATTTTAACTTTTGCTTTTCCTGAGAATCCTGCATGAGTTTCAGATTTTGCATCATTCACTTTATTTTCATGCTTAGTGGTTGCTCCAAAATATTCACTGTGGATATGAGATGGGTCTATTCCAATATTTGACAATCCGTTCATAACAACATCCATCATGGGAGTAGGTCCACATATATAATAATGTGCAGAAGTATAATGTCCGGCAATTTTATATTTCAAAACATCAGCTACCACAGATTCGGTAAGAAATCCTTTTAAGCCAAACCACATCATAGGTGCTTTATCATAGGAATAGAATATTTTAAATCTATCCTTATTTTGCTTTTCCATATCATCGAGGGCAGTTTTAAAAATCACCGAGTTTGTGTTTTGATTGGCATAGATGAGAAATACTTTTGAAGAAGGCTCTTTGAGCAACACTGTTTTTGCAATTCCCATCAACGGTGTAATTCCGCTGCCACCTCCAAACAGGATATATACTTTAGAGTTCTCTGATAGAGGTTCTACAATAAATTTTCCATTAGGTGGCATTACATTAAGAAAATCTCCTTCTTTTAATTCTCTATTTATATAAGTGGACATTTTTCCACCTTCAACTTCTTTAATAGTAATGGCAATATCAGTATCTGCATAAGGTGAAGTGCAAATACTGTAGGAACGTCTTACGCTTTCTATATTTATTTCTGTTTCTATAGTAAGGAATTGTCCTGCTTTATATCCAAATTTATCTCTGATAATTTCGGGTATTTCAAAAAAGACACTAACTGCTTTGTCTGTTTCTCTGTTTATTCTTTTTACTTTAAGGCTGTAAAAGCCGGGTATTGTTGTCATTGATATATTACACTATACGTTGATTAATAAGGTATTCAGCAATTTGGACGGCATTGGTTGCTGCTCCTTTACGAAGATTATCAGAAACAATCCATATATTAAAGGAGTTGGGTTGGCTGAAATCTCTTCTTATTCTTCCCACCCATACTATATCATTATTATGTGCGTCAATAGGCATAGGATAAGAAAGTTCTTTTGGGTTGTCTTTTAATATGGTACCGGGTGTATTATTATATAAGGAGCGAATATCATCTATTTCAAATGGCATAAATGTTTCAACATTGACTGATTCACTATGTCCCCCTGTAACCGGAATACGAACTGTGGTAGCTGTGATGGCTATTTTTTCATCACCCAATATTTTTCGGGTTTCATTGATCATTTTCATTTCTTCTTTGGTATATCCATCTTCAACAAAAACATCAATCTGCGGAATAACATTCAAGTCAATGGGATACGGATATGCCTTTTCAGTAACATGTTGTGAATTTCTCTCAGACATCAGTTGAGCAACTGCTTTTGCTCCGGTTCCTGTTACTGACTGGTAAGTAGAAATGACAAGTCTTTTAATTCCATACCTTATATATATAGGAGATAATGCAACCACCATTTGAATGGTACTGCAATTAGGGTTTGCGATAATTTTATTTTCTTTAGTCAAAACAGAGGCATTGACTTCGGGTACAACCAAAGGGATATTTTTATCCATTCTCCAAGCCGAGCTGTTGTCAATCACAGTCGTTCCTGATTCTGCAAAACGCGGTGCCCATTCTTTAGAAGTAGATGCTCCGGCCGAAAACAATGCTATATGAGGTCTTTGGTTGAGTGCTTCTTCAGGAGAAGTTACAACAAATTGTTTTCCTTTGAATCCTATAACTTTCCCTACTGATTTGGATGAGGCAACAGGGATTAATTCTGTAACCGGGAAATTCCTTTCCTCCAAGATTTCCAACATTTTGGTACCAACCAATCCGGTTGCACCGACTACGGCAATTTTCATTTTTTTGGCTGTGCAAAGTTAGTCCAAGTTTTTTTACTTAGAAAACACAATGCTTGTTTTTACTAATGTTAATCAGGTATTATTTTACAGCCAGATTGTATCTTTCCTCAACCTTTTTCCAATCCAGTACTTTCCACCAATTTTTGATATAGTCCGGTCTTCGGTTCTGATAGTGAAGATAATAAGCATGTTCCCATACATCAATTCCCATCAGAGGAATTCCTTTAAAATCAGAGATATCCATTAATGGATTATCTTGGTTGGGTGTAGAGCCAACTTCAAGTTTTCCGTTATTAAGTACCAGCCATGCCCATCCGGAGCCAAATCTGGTTTTGGCTTTTTCTTCAAAAGCATTAACAAACTTTTCAAACGAAACAAAATCTTTATCAATTGCTTTTGCTAACGCTCCTTGAGGTGCTGTCTGCGGATTGGCTGACATAATATTCCAAAACAATTCGTGGTTATAGTGTCCTCCGGCATTGTTACGCATTTTTGAGGAGTACTTAGAGATATTGCCGAGTATATCTTCAACAATGGTATTTTCAGGTACATTTTCTTCTTTAGCAGCATCTCTAAGGTTTTTGGAATATGCAGCAGCATGCTTGGTGTAGTGAATCTCCATTGTGTGAGCATCAATATGGGGTTCAAGCGCGTTGTATGCATATTGCAAAGGTTTTTGCTCCATTCCTGTTTTAAATTTTGGTTCTTTTTTATTAAAAAAAGCAGGATTATCCCAGGCCTGTGCTTTTAGGGCTGCTGAACCTATTAGAGAGCCGGCAAGTCCTATTCCTATAACAGCTTTACCACCAACGGTGATAAACTCTCTTCTATTTATTCTTTTGTTGTTTTCTTCCATAATCTTTTATTTTTTAGATGGAGCATCAAAGGTAATTTTTCAAGAATAAAAACCATGCACTTATCCATAAAGAGTGCATTTTTTTACACTATTGACTGAAAAACAAAATTTTAACCGGTTCTAAATGGATTTAACTCCGTATTGAGCAGCCAAATTCTTGAGCATATCCTGAGACATTTTGTCTAAATCGTATTCAGGTTTCCAACCCCAATCTGTTCTTGCTCTTGAATCATCAATAATTCTAGGCCAGGAATCTGCTATTGCCTGTCTTTGATCCGGTTTGTATGTGGTATTAAAATCCGGAATATATTTTTGAATAGAAGCAGTAATTTCTTCGGGAGAAAAACTCATGCCGGCAAGATTATAGCTTGAACGAATCAATACTTTGTCGGCAGAAACATCCATCAGTCCAATGGTAGCTTTAAGTGCATCAGGCATATAGAGCATTGGGAGGGTGGTTTTTTCACTCAAAAAACATTCATGGTGTTTGGTTTTCAAAGCATCATGGTAAATGCTCACAGCATAATCGGTAGTGCCGCCACCGGGAGCAGATTTATAACCAATCAATCCGGGATAACGCAAACTTCTTACATCCAAACCATATCTTTTGAAGTAATATTCGCAGTAACGCTCACCTGCTAATTTGCTGATACCATAGACTGTTGTGGGGTCCATAACGCAAAACTGAGGGGTGTTGTCTCTGGGGGTATTGGGCCCGAAGACGGCAATAGAAGAAGGCCAATAAACTTTTGCGGTTTTGTATTCAAGGGCTGCATCAAACACATTAAATAATCCGTCCATATTTAACTCCCAACCTAATTTCGGCTTTTGTTCTGCCGTTGCACTTAACAAAGCTGCTAAATGATATACCTGAGTGGGTTTATATTTTGCAAATACTGCTCCTAATTGCGCCTTGTCAAGAACATTCACTATTTCAAAAGGTCCTGTCTCAAAAACATGGTTATCTGATTTTCTGATATCCGATGCGATTACATTGCTGTCACCGTAGATTTTTCTGAGTTCTTCGGTCAATTCTGTTCCCAACTGCCCGCAAGCTCCAATTAATAGAATTTTTTCTGTGCTCATTTTGGCAGCAAATTTACTGTATTTTAGTTCAATTTATAAGAGGAAAAAGTTCTATAAAGAACATTACTTTTGTGCACTCTCTGATGTCAAAACCTTTATTCTCAATACTAATTCCAACATGGAACAATTTGCCTTATCTGCAAATCTGTGTAAGCAGCATTCTAAAAAACTCTTCTTTTCGGCATCAGATTATTTTGCACATTAACGAAGGCTCTGACGGAACCTTGGATTGGGCAAAAAACAATAAAGATATTGAGTTTACCTACAGCAAAGAGAATATCGGTATTTGCGAAGCATTAAACCTCGCTGCAAAGCAAGCAACAACAGATTATATTTGTTATTTTAATGATGACATGTACGCGCTCCCTGGTTGGGACAGCGCTTTGTTTGAACAAATTAAAAAGGTTCCGGACAACAAGTTTTTTTATTCTTCTACAATGATAGAACCGTTTGTAGGCAAGAATCTTTGTGTTATCGGTAATCAAAATTTCGGAACCGAGCCTTCTGACTTTCAAGAACAGAAATTATTGGAAAGCTATGCTAAGTTTGACAAGAAAGATTGGTATGGTGCAAGTTGGCCGCCCAATGTGGTACACAAATCATATTGGGAAAAAGTTGGCGGATATAGTACTGAATACAGCCCGGGTTTGTATTCTGATCCCGATTTTAGTATGAAATTATGGAATGAGGGAATCAGGGATTTTCGAGGAATTGGGAATAGCAGGGTGTATCATTTTGGTTCAAAGTCATTAAAAAGAATCAAAATGAATGACGGTCGCAGAACATTTATGCAAAAATGGGGTATAACACCCGGTTTCTTTGACCAATATTATTTGCACAAGGGAGAAGAATGGAAAGGAATCTTGCCCGAGGTAACTAACCGCTTGGCTCTGTATCTCAATAAAATCAGAGTTAAAATCAAGCTAATGCGCTGACATATTGATTTGCAGCTATTGTCAGAAATAAAGGGAGATTCTTTTTATTATTTTTTTCTAAAAAACATTTTGATTGGAACCCCGCTAAAATCGAATTCTTTTCTCAACTGATTTTCAATATAACGCTTGTATGCATCTGTCAGATATTGAGGCAAATTACAGAAGAAAACAAAACACGGGTAATTGGTTTTAAGTTGTGTTGCGTACTTAATTTTTACATGTTTTCCCTTTTTAGACTGTGGGGGATGTTTCTCCATTATTTCATGGACAAATTCATTGAGTTTTGAAGTAGAAATATGCTTACTTCTGTTATCATAAACCATCTGAATTTTTTGCACGGTATCATAAATTCTCTGTTTGTTGATAGCTGAAATAAACAGAATCGGGAAATCCGAAAAAGGCTGAACTTTTGAATGAATAACCTGCGTATAGTTTTTTGCTGTATTAGTATCTTTTTCAACCAAATCCCATTTATTGACTAACATAACAATTCCTTTTCCACGTCTGTGCGCGAGATAAAACAAATTGACATCCTGTGCATCCATTCCAACAGTAGCATCAATCATGATTACACAAATATCTGCTTCTTCCATAGACCTAAGCGAACGCATCACTGAATAGAACTCAATATCTTCTGAAACATTCTTTTTCCTTCGAATACCTGCTGTATCAATCAAAATCAACTCTTTGCCAAAGGCATTGTAATGAGCATGAATACTGTCTCGGGTAGTTCCGGCAACGTCTGTAACAATATTTCTGTCATTGCCTAACAACGTATTGGTAAGTGAAGATTTGCCAACATTGGGACGACCCAAAATAGCCACCTTAGGAATCACTACTTCCTGCTCGGGTTGTCCTTGCTCTTTGGGTAGGAGTTCAATTACCCTGTCAAGCAACTCACCGGTTCCTGTTCCTGAAAGTGAGGAAATGGTATAGAGTTCATCGAATCCAAATTTGTAAAAAACACTTGCCTGTGGAATAAGCATTTGATTATCGGTTTTGTTGGCAACAATAATCACCGGTTTTCCTGACTTGCGTAAAACACTAGCAAATGCCATATCGAGGTCTGTGATATCATTGGTAACATCCACAACAAAAAGCAATAAGTCGCTTTCTTGTATAGCGATATTCACTTGATTCACAATAGCCTGTTCAAACACATCGCTGCTATTGGGTACATAACCTCCTGTGTCAATAACAGTAAAACTTTTGCCTGTCCATTCACATTCACCGTAGTGTCTGTCGCGTGTTACGCCACTGGAATCATGAACAATGGCTTTGCGCTCACCGGTCAGTCTGTTAAACAGCGTGGATTTACCCACATTTGGTCTGCCTACGATGGCTACTATATTTCCCATTTTTATTTAATTTTTATATCCGAACCTTTTAAGAAACAACTCCTTCTTTCTCCATCCTTCAGCCACTTTAACCCTCAAATCCAAAAAAACATGTTTATCCAAAAAGCGCTCTAATTCTTTTCTTGATTTTGTGCCCACTCTTTTGATTCCTTCTCCTCCCTTGCCCACTAATATTCCTTTTTGACCTTCTCTTTCTACCATGATTACTGCCCGGATATCAATAATATTTTTATTTTCCTTGAAATCCTCTACAATCACCTCACAACTATAGGGAATTTCTTTGGAGTAGAGATAAAAAATTTGCTCTCTTATGATTTCAGAAACAAAGAAACGCTCAGTTCTATCCGTAATTTGGTCTTCAGGGAAATAGGGCATTCCTTCGGGCAAATAACTTACAATCCTATCCAAAACCATTTTGCTGTCAAAACCATAGAGCGCACTCACCGGAATTACTTCTTTAAATAAAGGATTGGATGTTAGTTCTGCGATTCTGTCCTCTACTCTTTTTTGTGTACTCAGGTCAATTTTGTTAAGCAACACAATCACAGGGAGTCCGGCTTCTTTGAGTTTATTCTCTATCAATTCGTTCACGGGTTCATCAACCTCCAGCATATACAAAATCAAATCGCTGTCATCCAAAGCCGTCCACACAAAATCCATCATGGCATTGTGCAGTTCATAGGCTGCCTTAATCACTCCGGGCGTGTCCGAAAACACAATTTGATAATTATTATCCGTTACCACACCCATAATCCTATGCCTTGTAGTAGAAGCTTTCGGGGTAACAATAGACAATTTCTGCCCCACAAAATGATTCATGATGGTTGACTTCCCGACATTAGGGCGACCAATGATAGTTACAAAACCTGATTTAAAACTCACAAGCTTCCAATAAAAAGGGGGGGCAAAGATAATCAATGCGCTCTTTATAATTGACTTGCTAATTTGATACACAAATCATTTCATACAAAATCAAATAATTGTACTTTTGCAAACCGTATCAACAAGAATCAATCGGGATGTAGCGCAGCCAGGTAGCGCACTTCGTTCGGGACGAAGGGGTCGCTGGTTCGAGTCCAGTCATCCCGACTGTTTTGATATAGCTCTGAACTCTTTAAGAGAGAGCATATAGGTATGAACAAACTGTCTTAATATTTTTTATCACTTACCTCTACCCTTTTCTCCTGTCACAACAAGCCCAAATACATTGAACTTGTTTCTATTAACCCTGCAAAAATTTTAAATCGGACTTGATTTATTTATTGCTTAATAATTGAGTAATTTCGCACACCAATATGAAAAGAGATGATTTGGTTTTTGGTCTAATCAATCAGGAATTGAAAAGACAACAAGAAGGAATTGAGTTAATCGCATCAGAAAACTTTGTGAGCAAGCAAGTAATGGAAGCTATGGGAAGTGTTATGACCAACAAATACGCTGAAGGTCTTCCCGGTAAACGCTATTATGGAGGTTGTGAATTTGTTGACCAAACTGAAAACTTGGCTATAGACAGATTAAAAGAATTGTTTGGAGCAGAATGGGCAAATGTTCAGCCTCATTCAGGTGCACAAGCAAACGCCTCAGTTATGCTTGCATGTTTAAATCCGGGAGATAAAATTTTAGGTTTTAATCTTTCGCACGGAGGTCACTTGACACACGGTTCTCCTGTGAATTTTTCAGGAAAGTTGTATAACCCTGTGTTTTATAACGTAGAGCAAGAAACGGGAAGAATTGATTTTGATAAAGTTGCGGAACAAATTCTTGCAGAAAGACCCAAATTAATTATTGCAGGAGCTTCCAGCTACAGCCGTGATTGGGATTATGCAAAGATGCGTGCTGCTGCTGACCAGGTTGGGGCTTTGCTCATGGCTGATATTGCTCATCCGGCAGGACTGATTGCAAAAAAATTGCTTAATGACCCGCTTAAACATTGCCATTTTGTTACCTCTACAACACACAAAACCCTTCGCGGGCCAAGAGGTGGCGTTATTATGATGGGCAAAGATTTTGAAAATCCTTTTGGGATTAAAACTCCTAAAGGTGAATTGAGGATGATGAGCTCTTTGCTTGATTCCGGAGTATTTCCGGGTACGCAAGGCGGACCTTTGGAACATGTTATTGCGGCTAAAGCAGTAGCTTTTGGCGAAGATTTGCAGCCTGAATATGAGGATTATTGCAAACAAATCATCAAAAATGCTCAAGCAATGGCAAAAGAATTTGTTGCCAGAGGATATAAATTGATTTCCGGAGGTACTGACAACCACCTTATGTTGATTGACCTAAGACCCAAAGGGGATGCAATCACAGGCAAATTAGCAGAAACAACATTGGGTTTATGTGGCATTACCGTTAACAAAAATACGGTGCCGTTTGAAACACGTTCACCTTTTGTTACTTCAGGAATAAGAGTGGGGACACCTGCTATTACCACAAGGGGATTGAAAGAAGATGTAATGCCGGAAATTGTCAGCTATATTGATGAAGCCATTATGAATCACGATAATGAGCAAAAACTCAAGTCTATACATGAACAGGTAAATAAACTGATGGCTAAGTACCCTTTGTACGCTTGATTTAGCCTAAGAATATAAACTTAAATAACTTTTTATAATCAGATTGCGGGTTGTTTACAATCCGCAATCTACAATATTTCCCTTCCTTTTTCTAACGCCTTGTCTAAGCCGGCCAAATCGCTGCCTCCTGCTGTTGCATAGAAGGGCTGCCCTCCGCCACCACCGCGGATTTCCTTAGCCAAATCTTTGATGATATTGCCGGCATGCAGACCTTTGTCAGAAACCAGATTATCACTGATGATGACACTGAGCATTGGTTTCAGGTTAATTTCAGCACCTAAGATGCAAAACAGATTTTCAATTTCATTTTTAAGTTGGTAAGAAACATTCTTTAGCTGCTCTGTATTGGGGATTTCCACCCTTTCGACCAAAACGTTTATTCCGTTTTTATTTTGGATTTTTGACAATAAAGACTGTTTAAGTCCCTGTGATTTTTCTGCTTCGAGCAGCTCAACTTTTTTCTGTAACTCTGCTTTTTCACTCAAAAGATGTTCAACGGATTTAAGAATATCTTTTGTTTTCAATGTCTCTTTCAGTACTTGTTGCACTTTCCATTGTTCCTCAAAAAGGCTATCTACTGCATCGGCAGTGATAGCTTCAACCCTTCTCACACCGGCAGCCACAGCAGTTTCGGCAGTAATTTTAAAATAGCGTATTTGACCGGTATTTTTCACATGTGTTCCTCCGCACAATTCTATCGAATAATGCTCATCAAAAGTAATTACACGCACATTGTCTCCGTATTTTTCACCAAAAAGCATCATTGCACCTAATTTCTTGGCTTCCTCAATCGGAACGCTTCTGCGTTCATCTAATGGAATATTTTGATGAATTTTTTCATTCACTATCTGTTCAACACTTGCAATCTCGTCATTTGTCATAGCAGCAAAATGAGAAAAGTCAAACCTCAGGTATTCACTTGTGACCAAACTTCCTTTCTGCTGAACATGGGTGCCCAAAACTTGTCTGAGAGCCGCATGGAGCAAATGGGTAACAGAATGATTGTTTTCGGTTAAAGAGCGTTTGTGTTCATCTACAATCGCTTCAAACTCAGATTCAATATTTTCAGGCAAATGATCTGCAAAATGGATAATCAGATTGTTTTCTTTTTTGGTGTCTGTAATTTCAATTTTTTCATTTGCATTGCTGATATACCCTGTATCACCAACCTGTCCTCCACCTTCGGGATAGAACGGTGTTTGATCAAAAACAAGTTGATAGCTTTCCTTTCCTTTGGATTTTACTTTTCTGAATTTTTGTATTTTGACATTTGCCTTTGTGGTATCATAACCCAAAAACAACGTAGGATTTTCGCTTGTGAGTATTTGCCAATCATCGGTTGTCAGTTCGCTTGCCTTGCGCGAGCGTTCTTTCTGTTTTTGCACCTCAGCTTCATAGGCTTTCACATCAACCTCAAAACCTTTTTCACGCGAAATAAGCTGTGTCAAATCCAACGGAAAACCATAGGTATCAGACAACTCAAACGCATCCTCACCCTTGATGACATTTCCTCCTTGAGCAAACTTTGCTTCCAAAATATTCATTCCGTGTGAAATTGTTCTGAGGAATCCTTGTTCTTCTTCTTTAATCACTTTGGCAACAAACTCTTTTTGCTGATAAAGTTCCGGAAATACATTTTTGAAGCTATCGGCAATGATATCAGTCATTTTGCACAAGAAAGGCTCTTTGAGATTCAAAAACTGGTATTGATATCTGACTGCTCTTCTTAAGATTCTTCTAATCACATATCCTGCACCGTTGTTGCTTGGCAGTTGTCCGTCCGCAATGGCAAAACAAATTGCCCTGATATGGTCAGCAAGAACGCGCATGGCAATATCTTCAATACTGCTACTGAATTGATATGTCAATCCTGAATATTGCTCAATAAACTTTATTGAGGGGACAAACACATCGGTGTCATAGTTTGAAGACTTTCCTTCAATTGCTCGCACCAAGCGTTCAAATCCCATTCCTGTGTCCACGTGTTTTGCCGGCAGAGGTACAAGATTTCCGTCTGCTTTGCGGTTAAACTCCATAAACACAAGGTTCCAAATCTCAATTACCTGCGGATGGTCTTTATTTACAAGGGTTGCACCGTTGATTTTTGCTCTCTCATCATTGCTTCTGAGGTCAACATGAATTTCGCTGCACGGACCGCAAGGACCGGTTTCACCCATTTCCCAAAAATTATCTTTTTTGTTTCCGTTGATAATTCTGTCTTTGCTAATCCATTTTTGCCAACTGTCAAAAGCTTCTTGGTCAAAAGCTAACCCCTCCTTATCATCACCTTCAAACACTGTAACATACAGCCTTTCCTTGTCTAATTTATAAACTTCTGTAAGCAGTTCCCACGCCCATTCTATGGCTTCTTTTTTAAAATAATCTCCAAAACTCCAATTCCCCAACATTTCAAACATTGTGTGGTGATAAGTATCCACTCCCACTTCCTCAAGGTCATTGTGTTTACCGGAAACACGAAGACATTTCTGGCTGTTTACAACACGCGGAAATTTGGGCTTTTCATTTCCCAAAAACCAATCTTTAAACTGATTCATTCCCGCATTCGTGAACATCAAAGTAGGGTCGTTTTTCACAATGATGGGTGCTGAAGCATATCTCTTATGTTGCTTTCCTTCAAAGAATTTCAAAAAAGTTTCTCTGATTTCACTGCTATTCATTATTGTTATCTTTCTTTTTTAGTTAGTTTGTTTTAATTTCGCCTCTTTCCAAAACAAGCGGGGCAAAGATAGTAAGCCAAACAAATACAAATGCCAAAAGCAAAATATTTCTTTAATCCAAATACACTCAGTTATGAGAAGCACAAAAAGGGGTTCAAATATTACTTTTGGAGAAGTTTGATAGTATTGGTAATGTCTTTAGGTTTTGCATTTGCTATATTCTTCTTTTTTACCGGTATTGTTGACTCACCAAAAGAAACAATGCTAAAGAGTGAGAATGCCGAACTCAAAGAGCAGTTATCACAAATCGAAAAACAAGTTCAGTCAATGAGTAATTCACTGGATGAACTCACAAAAAAAGATGCAGAAATTTATAGGATTATTTTCGAGGCAGAACCATTGAGCCAGAAAACACGAAAAGCAGGGATAGGAGGAGCAGATCGTTATAATTATTTAAGAAACCTTACCGGCAACAACTTTTTGATTGAGATGCGTAAATCCATTGACAACCTACAAGCACGAATGAGAGTTCAACAACAATCTTATGAAGAAATAATTAAGTTAGCTGAGAACAAGAAAAGATTATTGGCTGCAATCCCTTCTATTCAACCGGTTGCCAATAAGGATTTAAAGAGAGTTGCATCAGGATACGGTTACAGAATTGATCCTTTTTACAGAACAAGAAAATTTCATTCAGGTTTGGATTTTTCTGCTCCAAGAGGAACTGAGGTCTATGCAACGGCAGATGGTACTGTTGAAGATGTTTCAAATGACTTACGTGGATATGGAAAACATATTATAATCAATCATGGATATGGCTACAAAACACTCTACGGACATCTGAGTAAGTTTGAAGTGAAGAGAGGTCAAACCATCACGAGAGGACAATTGATAGGCAGAGTCGGAAGTACAGGGAAGTCAACCGGTCCTCACTTACATTATGAAGTTCATATTAACGGAAACGTAGTCAACCCTACCTATTTCTTCCATAACGACCTGACAGATGAAGAATTTAGAAAGCTGGTAGAACTTGCTTCATTACCAAACCAATCCTTTGATTAATATTATATTATCTTGATGGAAAACCAAGGCGAGCGCAAGAATTTCAGAATTGGAGAGGTTGCTAAGATGTTCAAAGTAAATACCTCACTGCTTCGATTTTGGGAAAAGGAATTTGAAGAACTTAAACCACATAAAACCAAGGGGGGGGAAAGGATATACAGAGAAGAACAGATTAAACTTATTTCACAAATATACGATTTGACTAAAGTGAAAGGGTATACCTTGTCCGGAGCTAAGGAAATCCTCAATATCTCTAAAGAAAAACTCGAGGTTCAGAATGAAATTACTTTAAAACTCAAAAGAGTGAAGGATTTCTTGGAAGAATTGAAAATGGAATTAGAAGATTAAGATAGTTTTGCTTAATTATTTAACCAATGTAATATATGAAAAACGCACTATTTGTTCTAATTTTACTATCCGCAGCAAACAATGCAATATCTCAAGGGCTGGCATTTCCTCAACAAGAGGTAAACCGCCTGTGTACTGAGGCCTTCGAACAACATAACAATACGAAGTTCCAAGAAAATCATTCAAAAATCAATGGTTCCCTTAGTTCTTCTCTCATTAAAGGGATTAATGAAATTATTCGTAGCAATTCGATTGCTTGGGACGTGTATCCAAACACAGTCAATAACGGTGACACTCTGGTAGTAGGTTTTACACCAAAGGATACATTATTTGTCAGCGGTACATGGAATCATAATGGGCATATACTTGTACTTAATGACGGTGTTGTTATGTTCAAAAATGCAGTTGCAACTATTTTCGGGGATTTGTATGTTGTTGGAGAAGGCAAAATAATATCTGATTCATCAACCTTAATTTTTCCACAACAATTTTTTTATCAACGTACGATTCTCGTTTTCCAGAAAGGTCATATAGACTTTAATAATACCACTTTAAATTATGGAGGTTTTAACCATAATTTCACGGTTAGCGACTCCGGGACAGTAGTAATGAACAATATAACTCAAACTGATTTTACAACCACCGGAATATCAGGAGATGGAAGCATAACTATCAACAAATGTAACCTAACAGGAGAGTTTATTGTTATGAATAAAGCAACCCTTAACCTTAGCAATGTAAACGATGCACTTATTTGGTATCATATTCCCGGAGGAGCTGTTGTTAACCAATCTTTTCCTTCAGGGTTGAACTTATCAAATTTTACATTTAATAAAAATATACCCGGAGTCTCAGGTATAGAATACAATGTTCAGATAAGTTCTTCTACCAATATCAAATGGGGGTTGATGCCTTTGGACGGGTCCGATTTAACAATTTCAAACTCTGAAATACGTGCAATAGGCTTATGGTTTCATGGAAGTGATTCCAGCTACATTTCCGGCATGGTAAATAACTCAACCTATTCTGATTTTACAGCACCGCTATCGGACCGAAACCTTCATTTAGTTAACACTTCTTTGCAAACATGGAGTCTCTATGTATTTGATTCAAAGATTATACAAATTAAAGGCTGCATCCTTGGTGAAGTAGGAGCATTCGGAACTTCAAAAGTGACAGGGGAAAGTTATTGGGTAGATGCCTCTGGCGGATATTGCTTTGCTTCTGATAATTCTTTCTATTTCAACGCAAACGTAATTGCAACTAGTTTCATCAGAAGTGAAAGAAATGCAATGATGATATTTGCTTATTCTACACAAAGTTATGGAACCCCAACCGCAATTGGTCAGTCAATTCTAATCCTTGCTCAAAGTACTGTCCCACAAGACCCTATCCCCTTTGATAAAAGTGTTGTTTGTGTGGTAAATATAGAACAACCTTCTACAATCACCGTAAATTCTACTCAACCTATTATAGGTTCTGCTTGGATTGACAAAACAAAGTCAAGTCCTCTAATGGATTTTGCACATTACAGACTATACTTCCAGAAAAATGGTGATACAAATTGGGTTGCAATTACTCCTGAAATAAGCATAGAAAAAAAGCACGAATCGCTTGCTGATTGGAATACTCAGGGTTTGGAGGAAGGAAAATATACTCTAAAATTAGTTCTTACAGATTCTTGGGGAAATAAGATTGAAGCTAAAAAAACAATTACGCTCCAAATAGAGCAATATCATTCAGTTGTAAAATCAAAAGAAACTAATCTGGCATTTTACCCAAACCCTTTTTCTTCTCAAGCATTTATTGAAGTTCAAAATCCACTTCAATGTGCAACACTGATATTAGAGAATATTTATGGGCAAAAGGTAATAGAAATCAATAACATATCGGGGAAAAAACTTGTATTTGACAGAGCTGATTTACCCTCAGGAGTTTATTTTGTTAAACTGTATCAAGATAATGAAACCCTTGCAATCAAAAAGATTATGATTGAAGATTAAAGATGATTTTTGATTCTTAGAAAAACATCAATTCGTTTCTCCAAAATATCTTTTTATCAGTTCCTTATTTCCTTCTTTAAAGGCTTTTAGCGGCTCGGATTGGCTTTGGAGATATTTCTTGATGGGAAAACGAAAAATACTCGCAAGGAGCTTTGTCAATGGAGAAATATCTTTCTTTGTTTTTGCATAATAACTTTCCAAATCATCTTGTCTGAAATGCACAATATTTTCCAAATCATCACCGTCCACAAAATATCCGCAATGGAAGTTCCTTTTTGCAAAAGTGTGTTCTGCGAAGTTTACTTTTCCTAATCCGAACAAATCAAAAGATTTTTGAAGGAACTCTCCAAAGCTTGTGGTACATTGCTTACCTCCACCAAGATTAAAAATTCTGTTTTTAAGTTCATTTCTTTTCCAAATTCCGTTTGAAAAAGCCCTTGCTGTGTCTTCTGCGGTGCATATTTCCATTGTTGTTTCCAAGGGCATGTGAAACATTAATTTTGATATTTTATGATTCTTCATAATAGCGGCTAAACGAAAGATAGTCCAATCAATCCCGGAATCCTGAATAATATGCTCACATTCAATCTTGTTTTTAGCATATTCGTCATAGTCGGAAGCAGAAACCGTATCTCCAACCCTGATATTGGGGTTCGTTAGCCTGTCTCCATAAACTGCTACTGAAGAACTGAACATCAGAAAAGCATCCTTTGCATTTTCTTTCAATGCGTTTACCAAATTTTTCATTCCCAATACATTCACTTTGTAAGCCAAATCCGGTTTTTCGTCTGCAAGAGGCGGAATAATCCCGGCAAGATGAATTACTACATCCTGATTCTTGACTGCATTGTCCAAATCTGCTTTGTTTGTGATATCACCATACAAAAACCTGACTTTCGAATAAAAGGGTTTAAATATTTTTTCTGCTTTTTTTGTTTTGACATCAAACACTGTAAGTGCTACATCGCTGTTGTCTGCGAGTTGAGCCAAAACCTCACTTCCGATTGTTCCGGAAGCTCCCGTCAATAGTACATTTAACTTATTTTTATCCATATTGTAAAGTTACAAAAAAATGGAGTGGATACCAAATTATTACAATAGGACAAACTTCAAAATTTATCAAAAAAAATGCTTGCAGTCTGTTTCGTGAGTTGGTATTTTCGCGATATGAAATGCGGGAAGCTCTTAATTATTCTGATTAGTGTAGGATTATTGACAATTGCAGGATGCAAAAAAGACAAGAAACAAGAAGACAAAAATTTGAACGAAAGTCAACAAAAGTTGTTAGAACTTGTAAACAACTATAGAAAAAGCGGGTGTAAATGCGGTAGTGAACAGATGCTGGCAGTCCCTGTTCTCAAATGGAATACTCTTTTGGAAAAAGCGGCTAAGATTCATGCGGACGACATGGATAAAATGAACAACATGACCCATACCGGCTCTGACGGAAGTAATGGAGGTGAGAGAATTAAAAGTGTGGGATATAATTGGAGTACTTGGGGTGAAAATATTGCCATAGGTTATCCAACAGAAGAAGACGTTGTTAATGCTTGGATAAACAGTGAACCCCATTGCAGAAATATTATGAAAGCTGGCTTTAAGGAAATGGGTATTGCTAAGACCGGCAAATTTTGGGCTCAAGAGTTTGGTACTCAGAAATAATCCCTCAACAGATATTTATTAATCTGCATTTATAGTAAAAAATGTTTGTACCTCTCAGCGATAGAAACTTGAGAGAGCAATCAGTACTTCTTTATCTGATTATTAGTACTTTGCAATACATCTAAAACCAAAAACCGAATTGTAGTTTTTGTAGCTTTGCAAACCATTGTCAGTAGTTGCAACCTTGTATTCATTGTTATAAAAAATGACTTCGGGTACTTTAGAAGCTATTTTACTGATTTTATTGTTTTTAAGAGTTGAATTAACATAGGTTACAGAATCTATTGGATAGTAGCTTAGGTTGGTACCACTATACTGCTTCAACTGTCTAACAACCTCTGTCCTAAACTTACAGTAATTATTAATCTGTTCTAAGGTAACTCCAACTATCGGCAATCTTTTGTCTGCTTCTTCAAGACTGTTATAGGTGTTTTTCCCATAATAAGATTTAATGATATTTGTGTCAGGCAAACAGAGTGTTGCCATAGAATCACCTTGTGTGTTTTTGGTGTACCAGTAAAATTCTCTCCATGCAAAATTGGTTATTTCATTTTTGTCAACATAATAGCCAATCTCTTTAATAAAATGAGTGCCGGGAGGAGTTTTTGAGTTTTTATTTGAGTTAAACGCAAAATCAAACTTGAAAAAGCCAAGTACGATTATCAAAATTGTGAACGGAATTTATAACATAGCAATAATTTAATTTATTAAGTGTTTTTCAACTTACAAACATAAATAAATGCTATTTTATCTTTTTACACGACTACATTCACAATCTTTCCGGGGACAAAATGAAATTTTAAGGTTTCCCCTTCCATCCATTTTTGGACTATCTCAATTTAGTATTCATCACTTTTATTATTTGATTTTTACAGGAATAGCAGCACAACTTTTGGGGTATATGGTGTCATTGCCCCAAACTACCCATTTTGTTCCACAGGGAAAGACATCTTTGGCATTAAACTGTTCATCCATGGAATGAACTCTTGCAATTACTGTATCACATTGCTCCGAAAAACAAACGGTTACTTTATAAACAGAATCACTCTGATATAGTGAAGAAGTTCTAATCACATAAGGGTCTTCACCGAAAGTAAAAGAATATCCAAACTCTTTAAACCTATTGTAGCGATAGAAAAAGACAGTTGAAGGGAAATCACTGATTACACGATAGTCATCGGGGTTGATAACAGGAGTATCTGGCAGATCATAAGGTAACAGGTTGTTACCCAGAGAGTCTGCCAAATAAAATGATAAATGCCATGGGTGTATAATGTCGCCCTCTGGTACTTCGTATTTCTCTTTGCAACTATTACCTAAAGCGAGGAAAGTTGCGAATAAGATCAAAATTGTTATTTTGTTTTTTATGATGTATAAATTTTATTGTTTAACTTCATAATTGATAAGTTCCCAGTTTTTTGTTTCTCCATTGGAGTGTGTTATTTGAATCTTTAACAAGCCTATGTTTTTTCCCCAATAGACCTTATCAAAAGTCTTAGGAATTGGAGAGTTGCCAGAATTCTTGGCTGAATTAAAACCATGTTTTACTAAAATATTATTGAAATCAAAATTAATAAGAGTATCAACTAATGTAAAATTGCCATAATGTTCTCCAATTTTAATTGGCTCTATCCCAAATATTACTCCTGATGTTAGTGGAGCTGCCCCATTATTATATTTAAGAAACACCCCCCCTGGTGGGTAATAAAGGTTAATTTCATCAAAACCTCCAATTGTGGTATCAGCATGGTGAGGGAAATAATCAATATTAGAATGTTGCAGGTCATAGGTCAAAGTTTCACTACATTGGACTGCCAATGAATTGTTGTCATAACACTTCGATTTGTTTGACCTGAAATCCCTTAATGAATTTGGCACAACTCTCACCGTATCAAAAACTGTTGTGTCTTCTGCTAATCTATACACCCACCAACTTCCTTCTTCAAACAATGCCCATTCTTTCATTTCTTTGGGGATTTGCAGGTAATCGTTCCCACAAGGCGGGCAGTTGTCTTTGCAGCAGCAGCCTGTAAATGAGACTGCGAAACAGGCAATTAGTACGCCTGTAATAAGTAATTTTAGATTTTTCATGTTTTTATTTGTTTTATTGTTTGACTTCGTAATTGATGAGTTCCCAAGTTTTTAGTTTCTCCATTGGAGTGTGTAATTTGAATTTTTAACATAGCAATAATTTAATTTTTTAAGTGTTTTTCAACTTACAAACATAAATAAATGCTATTTTATCTTTTTACACGACTACATTCACAATCTTTCCGGGAACAAAAATGAATTTTTTCAAGGTTTTTCCTTCCATCCATTTTTGGACTATTTCATTTGCCAATACCAATTTTTCAACTTCATCTTTGCCGGCAGTGGCAGGTACGGTTATTTGAGCTCTTGTCTTGCCGTTTACAGAGATAGGATAGGTTATATTGCTCTCAGTCAAATATTCTTCTTTAAACTCAGGCCATGTTACTTTTGAAATTCCACCGTGGTGTCGGCACTTTTCCCATAGTTCTTCACATATATGTGGTGCAAAGGGTGATAGAAGTATAAGTAAAGGCTCTAGTACTTGTCTTTTGTTGCATTTTAGTTCCTGTAACTCATTTACACAAATCATAAATGCACTTACAGATGTGTTAAAAGACAATGACTCTATGTCTGATGTTACTTTTTTTATGGTTTTATGAAGTGTTTTAAATTCTTTTTCGTTTGGTTTTTCTTCACTGAGATAAAATTCTTCTTGTTCATTGTAAAACAATCTCCAAAGTTTTCTAAGAAATTTATAAACTCCCTCAATTCCTTTGGTACTCCATGGTTTTGCATCTTCAATCGGACCTAAGAACATTTCATACATCCTGAGTGTGTCAGCACCGTATTCATGACATATATCATCGGGATTGACAACATTGTATTTGGATTTTGACATCTTTTCAACCTCGCGTTCAACAATGAATTTCCCATTGCTTTCTGTTACAAATTCAAAATCTTTATAATCTTGATAAAGCGGATGTTTTTTGATTTTTTCAATATTTAGTTCATTGTGTGCATCGTCAATAACAGATAAATCCACACGTATAAGATGAGTTTTCTTGTTGTGAACCTGATTTTTTGAAAGTAATTTATTTTCACCGTCTGCTCTGTAAATAAACGCACTCTCACCCAAAATCATTCCTTGGTTGAGCATCTTTTTGAAAGGCTCTTTTACCCCAACCAATCCTATGTCAAAGAGGAATTTTGTCCAAAATCTGGAATATAGTAAGTGTCCTGTTGCATGTTCTGCTCCTCCAACATAAAAGTCAACATTTTTCCAATAATCTAAAGCATTTCTATCAGCAAACTCAGTAGGATTTTTTGCATCCATATATCGGAAGAAATACCAAGAACTGCCTGCCCAGCCGGGCATTGTGGTGAGTTCCAACGGATATCCATCGCCATTTGCAACCACACCTTTGTCGGGGTTGTAATTCCAATTACCTGCTCTTCCCAAAGGCGGTTCCCCGCTTTCTGTCGGTAAAAATTTGTCCACTTCAGGCAATATCAATGGGAGATGTTTTTCTGCCACCGGATATGCAATGCCATCTTTGTAATAAACAGGAATGGGTTCTCCCCAATACCTTTGTCTGCCAAATACTGCATCTCTAAGCCTATAATTTGTCTTCCCTTCTCCTATGTATGAAGCTTCTATCTCCTCTATCATCCTGCTGATTGCTTCTTTTACTTCCAATCCATTCAGAAAGTCTGAATTAAAAACTTTTCCTTGTTTCTCGCACCAAGGTTCTTTGTTAATATCCCATCCTTCAGGTGCTTCAATAACCTGTTTGATTGGTAGTCCAAAATGTTTTGCAAATGCAAAATCTCTTTCATCATGTGCCGGTACAGCCATGACAGCTCCGGTACCATATCCGGCAAGTACATATTCTCCAACCCATACAGGAATCTCTTCTCCGCTAAAAGGATGAGTGACATAAGCACCTGTAAACTCACCTGTTATTTTTTTAACTTCCGTCTGTCGGTCGCGCTCGCTTCTGCTTTTTGCGTATTCAATATAGGCTTCCACCTTGCTCCTTCTGTCAGGAGTTGTGATTTTTAAAACCAAATCATGCTCAGGTGCAAGGGTTAGATATGAAACACCAAAAAGAGTGTCAGGACGGGTGGTGAAGACTTCGATCACCTCACCCCCGGCCCCTCTCCTCAGGGAGAGGGGTGACGAACTATCCTGAGTTTTTGGAGTTAGATGTGAATTGTCGGATTTAATCGGATTAATATTTTGTTCTCCTTTTTCTAAGTTAATCTCGTTTGTTGGTGAAGAACTATCCTGAGTGTTTGGAGTTAAATGTGAATTGTCGGTCTTTAGCGGATTAATATTTTGCCCTCCTTTTTCTGAATTAATCTCGTTTGTTGGTGACGAACTATCCTGAGTGTTTGGAGAGGTATAAGAATTGTCGGTCTTAATCGGATTAATATTTTGTTCTCCTTTTTCTGAATTAATCTCGTTTTTGGAATAATTCTCTTTTTTTTCTGAAACAATAATTCTTGTGTTGTGTGATTGTATATTGGGATATGAGGTAGGGAGAGACTCTAACTCTTGTTTGATTTGTGAAATAACCTTGTTAGTTTGATTGATTATTTCCTCATTTCGGAATCTGATTACTTTAAAACCATGTTTACTTAATATGGAACTTCTTATTTCATCCTCTTCTTTTTGTAAGTCATGAATATCACCATCAACTTCTACTACCAACATTTTAGAAAGGCAAGCGAAATCAACTATGAATCTATCAATAATATGTTGTCTTCTGAATTTGTGTCCTAATGCACAGTTTCTAATATTTTGCCACAAAATCCATTCTGCTTTAGTTGGGTTAGTTCTCATGGACTTTGCTTTTTCTATTAAAATATTCCACAGCTGACCATCGGTAGTATAAAACTGATTATGGTCAATTTCATTCACAACATTGTTATCTTCATCATTCCGATTCTCGTAACTATCTCCCTCGCTGTCTTCGCTTTTCGTGCGCCAGCCGTTTCCTTCATCCAATTTTTTTTCATTTCTGCTATCCCCATTGACGTCTTTGCTTGTCGTGCGCCAGCCGTCCCCCTCTCCTTGAGGAGAGGGGTTAGGGGTGAGGTGATATCTCACCCCCGTTCCTTCGCTTTTCCCTATCCAATTTCTTTGAATTTCTTTTATATTTTCATTCCAATCTACGTCTTCCAAATCTTGTAAAAGCCTATCTGCATAGGCTGTTATTCGCATACTCCATTGCTTCATTTTTTTGCGTTCAACGGGGTATCCTCCTCTTTCAGAAAGTCCGTCCTTGACTTCGTCATTTGCCAAGACAGTACCCAATGCCGGACACCAATTTACAAACGCTTCACTAAGATAGGCAAGGCGAAAGTTCATCAAAGTATCTTGTTTTTGTTTTTCTGAAAAACCTTTCCATTGTTGAGCTGAAAACGGTTCTGAGTTTTTAGTATCTAAACCTTCACTTCCTTTTGATTCAAAGCGAGAAATGAGTGTTTGGATGTTTTCTGCTTTATTTGAATCCGGATTATACCAGGAATTAAAAAATAGCAGGAAAATATATTGAGTCCAATTGTAGTATTCAGGGTCTGAAGTGCGAACTTCTCTGTCCCAATCAAAAGAGAATCCGATTTTGTCAAGTTGTTCTCTGTAACGTGCGATGTTTTGCTCAGTGGTTTTTGCCGGGTGTTGTCCGGTTTGAATAGCGTATTGTTCTGCCGGGAGACCAAAAGAATCATATCCCATTGGGTGAAGAACATTGTATCCCACATGTCTTTTGTAGCGTGCAACGATATCAGATGCGATATATCCTAAAGGATGTCCAACATGCAGACCCGCTCCGCTTGGATATGGAAACATGTCCAAAACATAAAACGGTTCTTTTGTTCCGGATTTTTCGTTTTCTGCCTTGAAACTTTGATTTTCTTGCCAAAATTTCTGCCACTTTTTTTCTATCTCTTCGTGCTTGTAATTACTGTCACCCATGATTGTCTGTAGAGCGCGAAAATAAGGTAAAAATAAGTATTTATTAAGTTTGAGAAACTAAGTAAAAAAGTGCTAATTTTACCCCTCCAAATTTTGAAGAAATGGGTTGGATAATTTTCTTACTACTTATTGGACTACTATTGATTTTAATGGAGTTATTTCTAACTCCGGGACTCATTGTGGGGGTCATTGGATTCTTATGTTGGATAGGTGCTATTTACCAAATATATTTACTTTACGGTGCAAGGGCCGGAAATTGGACCACTGCCGGTATGATTACATTAACAATCCTACTCATCGTATGGGGTTTAAAGACAAATATTTGGAATAAAGTGACTGTACACGAAAGCCTAACCGGCAGATCAAATCAAAACGAAGGATTTATTCCGGAAAAGGGGATGAAAGGTATTGCCATTAGTACACTTAGACCGATGGGGAGTGCTCGTTTTGGGGACTCTGTAATAGAAGTCGATTCAAGAGGCGAAATGATAAATCAAGGGGAAGGGATAGAAATAATTGCTATAGAACATGGCAAAATCTACGTTCAAACAACAGATAAAATTTAATATATAATATATAAATAATCAATATGGAAACAATTAATCCACTTTTTTACATGGGAGGTTTTATAGGAGTAATCATTGCTCTTTTTATCTTCTTTTATTTTGTACCAATCGGACTTTGGTTCTCAGCGCTTTTGTCAGGAGTAAGAATTTCACTTATCCAACTTATCTTTATGAGATGGAGAAAAGTACCGCCATCAATTATAGTAAAAGCAATGATTAACTCAACCAAAGCAGGTATCAGGCTTACTCGTGACCAGTTAGAGGCTCACTATCTCGCAGGAGGAAATGTTATCAATGTGGTAAATGCACTGATTTCTGCGGACAAAGCAGTTATTCCACTGGATTTTAATTCTGCAACTGCAATTGATCTGGCAGGTCGTGATGTGTTTGAAGCTGTTCAGATGTCGGTTAATCCCAAGGTGATTACAACTCCGCCTGTTGCAGCAGTTGCAAAGGATGGTATTCAGTTGATTGCTACAGCAAGGGTTACTGTTAGAGCTAATATAAGACAGTTGGTAGGAGGTGCCGGAGAAGAAACTGTGCTTGCCCGTGTGGGTGAAGGTATTGTAACCACTATTGGTTCTTCCGATAATCATAAAGAGGTTTTGGCGCAGCCGGATAGAATTTCAAAAACCGTTCTTGCAAAAGGACTTGATGCCGGTACTGCTTTTGAAATCCTTTCTATTGATATTGCGGATATTAATATTGGCGAAAATATTGGAGCAAAACTCCAAATGGATCAGGCTGAAGCGGACAAAAATATTGCACAAGCCAAAGCTGAAGAAAGAAGAGCTATGGCTGTTGCAAGTGAACAAGAAATGAGAGCAAAAGCACAAGAAGCACGTGCAAATGTTATTCAGGCTGAAGCGGAAGTGCCTAAAGCTATGGCAGAAGCATTTAGAAATGGTAATTTGGGTATTATGGACTATTATAAAATGAAAAATATAATGGCTGATACCGAAATGAGAGATTCTATTGCTAAGCCAAACAAAAAAGCTTAATCCAAATCAAGATAATTCATTAGTTGACGATATCGCTCTTCGGTATCGTCAGCTATGTCCTGACGCATAAAGTGTGCGTAAACATTGTATCCAAATCTTTCCAGACTTGCTAATAAAGGCCTGAGGATACCCGTATTGAGTTTAATGTGGAGATGTAATTTATTAGAATGTATCACCTCAACGGTTTCCATTCCCAAAACTTTGATGTCGTTACTTTCAATTAATCGAATGACCTCGGCAAGACTATAATCTTTCTTATCAATTTCCAAAACAATAATAGCACCGGGATATTCAACTGACAACAAAGCCCCTGCCTGACTAATTACCTCATGAACAGTTACACAACCCACATATTGATTATGTTCATCCACCACCGGTACAATATCGGCTTCAGAGCGATTTAACACATTAATGATTTCATAATAGTGACACGTAGAGGGCAGAACCGGAGTTATAATCACATCTTTCAATACCGACTTTAGGTCTTCCTTTTCAGTATTGACCAATGCCAAAACATTGTCGAGGCAAATCAAACCCAATACAGTATTATCTTCTGAAATAATCGGCAAATAAAAAACTTGTGCTTTTTCAAACAGAAGCTCAGCCTCCTTTGCATTCATAGAAATATGCAAAGCACTTAATTTATGATTCAATAATTGAGAGGCAATCATGCTTTATTAAGCCGGCAAAACCCTTGCCAGAAAATCATCTAAGAGTTCATTAAACTCATGCGGTTGTTCCATCATGGCAGCATGACCACACTTATCAATCCAATGAAGTTCATTATTAGGCAATAGCTCATGAAATTCTTCTGCAACATGTGGAGGAGTAATAATATCTTGTTTTCCCCAAATCAGACAAACCGGTACTTTGATAGTAGGTATTTCATTTCGCATATTGTGTCTAATAGCACTTTTTGCCATTGTCAAAATTCGCAGCACCATATTTCTATCACTTGTGATTGCAAGAACCTCATCAACGAGTTCCTCTGAAGCAGTCGCAGGATCATAAAAAGTGACTTCAACTTTCTTTCTGATGTATTCTCTGTCGCCTCGTTTGGGATATGAACCACCAAATGCATTTTCATATAATCCGGAAGAACCCGTAAGCATCATTGCTTTAACTTTTTCAGGGTGTGTAGTAGCAAAAACGAGTCCTACATGACCTCCAAGTGAATTTCCAAGCAAAGTAACTTTGTCATATCCCTTATATTTAACAAAGGAATAGATGAAATCTGACAAGCCTTTTACTCCCAGTTTTATCAATGGCATAGTAAAAATAGGCATCAGAGGAATCACCACTTTGTATTTACCGGCAAATTTATCAAGTACATGTTGCCAATTGCTAAGTGCTCCAAACAAGCCATGAAGAAGCAACAATACCTCTCCTTCCCCTTCTTCTACATACTCAAAACCATTTTCCTTATGAACTTTTATTTCCATATTTTCAACGCTTTACTTCAAGCAGCAATTTTACTCATTTTTTGTTTCGCTGATAAATTTAAATTAAAGTGCAAAGATAAAATTATGAGGCAGATTTTTCCCTATCAATGTATATAAATAAAATTCTATTTATCTGCATTAATAAAATATGGCTACATTTGTTTTTTATATAAATAAAAGAGAATATGAAAAAGAAATTACACACAATCAAACTCTATGGCAGTAAATACATTAACTGCATTGACTTTACATACCATTTCACAACAAAGAGAGATAGATAACTTAAAAGAAAGATTAGAAAAAATTGAATCTAATAGTACAGGTTATTATCAAATATCATTTAAAAGTCAAGCTGAAAATGGATTATTGATTGCAACCCTTGCCATATTTGCAATAGTGATTGTAAAAGAACAAATTTTAAAACTTATTAAAAAACAAAAGCCATGAAAACATCGTTAACTATACTATGTTTGGCACTTATTACCATTAGTGGTTGCAAGGACAAAGAGCCAAAGATTACCAAAACCTACGAACTTTCGGAAGAAATGATGGCTTATTTTGTAAACTACGAAGTAGGAACCAAATGGATTTATAGGGATACTCTGGATGCAAACAATTTTGATACAGTAGAATTAATTTCAAAGAAACACTTTGATGTAACGGATGGTACGTCTTTAAAAAAGGGTTATGAATTGTATTATAAACCAATTAAATCAAAAGATTTTAAAGTATGGGTAAGTCCCGGAGTTAATAATACCTACTTTGTAAAGGTTGATCCTATGGTAACGGCTGCGGGTGCAGTTTCTTTTGAAAATTATAATGGTGAATGGGCTGATTGGATAACTTATTATGATAGTATCGAAATTAAAACAGAAAAATACTATCAGGTCATTAGCAGTTTAGCAGATGGCGGAGGGTATTCTTTTGTGCATGTATCAAAAAATAATGGTATTGTCTATTTCACGTTTAGAGACTATACTGGAGGTATAAGTAAAGGAGGAAATTACCACTTAATAAAAACAATAAAGCCATGAGAACATCATTAACTATACTATGTTTGGCACTTATTGCCATTAGTGGTTGCAAGGACAAAGAGCCAAAGATTACAAGCACTTTAGACATATCCCCCGAAATGAAAGCCTATTTTGTGGATTATGAAGTGGGAACAAAATGGATATATCAGGACACGCTGGACAATTCAAACTTTGATACCATAGAGTTGATAAAGAGAGAACCCTATGACACAAACAGAAAAGGGGTTTTGGAAAAAGGGTATATACTTCACTACAAAGCCCGAAAATCAAGGGATTTTAAAGTTTCAGTAGGCAGAGGTATAAAGAATTCTTTTTATATTAACATGTACACAGATGTCACAGGTTCAGGGGCTGTAACTTTTGAAAATTACGATGGAGAGTGGGGAGAATGGCTTAATTATTATGATAGCGTTGTATTGCACAAGAAAATTTATTATAAAGTAATTACAACTTTAAGTGGGACACAATACTTGTCGGGGGTATATATCAGCAAAGGCTTGGGAGTTGTCTTGTTTAATAATATGGAGGGAAATGCGATTAGGAATGTATTTCAGTTAATTAATGTTGAAAAGCCATGAAAAATATGAATAAGAGATGTAGTTTGTTACTGCTTCTGATGTTACTAACATTCAGAAGTTTTTCACAGGTTTCAGTACCGGGTTTCCCTGCCAGTTTTGCTTATGAATTACCACCTGCCGGTATTCCTGTATTTAACCTGCCTTTTATTAACAATGAGGAGTTAATTCAATCTGACACCTGCCTGGAGTGTAAATTAAACTTTGCAATTGATGTGGATTTCGAACTGGACTTTTTTCAGAATAGCATGAAGTCTGTAATTATTGACGGGGTTGAAGAATTTGAAATTTACAGATTACGAATAAATTCTCCTACTGCACAGGCACTTAATGTAATTTTTAGTCACTTTAATTTGCAGGAAGACTCAAAGCTTTATATTTACAGCCCTGATGATACAGCAGACTTTTTAGGGGCTTTCGGCAAACTGAATAATAAAGCAAATGGGGTGTTTGTCTCGGGTCGGATTTGGGATAATGAAATTGTAATAGAGCTAAACCGAAAGAAAAGAACTTTGGGTCAGCTTGCTGATATACTCAATATCAGGAGTTTTATTCATGTTTATAAAAACAGAGATGATTTTGGCAGAGCATTGGAATGTCATGAAAATGTGATTTGCGCTCCATGGTACAATGAGTGGTGTAATGAAATCAGAAGTGTTGTTAAGTTTGAAAAAACAAAGAATGGAAGAAGAACCGTTTCTTCAGCAGTACTTCTAAACAACACAAACAATAATTTTGACCCCTTAATCCTTACTGCACATCACAGTATTGATGGTGTTGATGATTTTAACACCGTATTATTTTATTTCAATTTCCAAAGTATTACCTGTAATCCTTCCACTAACGGAAACGACCGTATGTTTATAACCGGAGCAAATGTGTTGGATTTTGAAAAAACATTAACAGGTTTTGGATGTCCTGATATTGCAATAATGAGAGCCCATGAAGCAGTACCTTTACAGTTTAATTCGTTTTATAGTGGCTGGAACAGAAGAGCATACAGTTCATTACCGAATGATGATATTGCAGTTGGCATTCATCACCCTGCCGGAGATATAAAGAAGTTCTCACAAGGGGAAAGAAATAATCCTTTACTATCATCATGCATCAAAGTAAACTGGGATATTGGCTACACTGAAGGAGGGTCATCTGGTTCACCATTGTTTGTGTCAACAAGAGAGGTGGGGGGGGTTCTATCTTGGAGTTGGCATGAAGAAGATGATTGCGAGGATGATGCCAATTTCTTTTACAGCAAGCTGAGCCAATCATGGGATGAAATGCAACCACACTTGGCTCCGGGAAATTCGGATGCGCTTACACATGTTGGGATTGACCCTATTTCCGCTTGCCAGGATATAATAGACCTTAATGGAAGTTTCTTTCCGGGAAATGACTGGCAGGTTAAGAACGAAATAATCATTCAGGCTAATAATGTGGTCAACGTTGCAAATATTGCCGAAACAAGTATTGAGAATTCTCCACCAGCGTTTTTTACACCTCGGCATAATTCTGATTACGTAATTCGTGCAGGTAATAGAATTACTATTAATTCTGGCTTTAGAATTAATGCACCTAACAGAATAGGTACTACTGGTGTATATACCACGTTTTTTCAATTTGGCAACCAAAACCGAGTAAGTTTTCAAATAGCACCATGCACGCCATTTATTGACGATTGTGGTTTTAACCATGAACCTGCAATGGTAGTGCCTTTTAATAACAATGGAAATACAATTGATATATTGAGTAAAAAAACTCCTGAATATATCTCATTCAACTTTACAATTTTCCCAAATCCAACTAATGGTGCAATTGAATTAAATCTGACAAGTGAGAACGGTATCAAAGAAATAAAAATAACAGATATTTTTGGAAAAGTAGTTTACAAAAGTCAACCTAATCAAAATGAAATAACCCGGTTTAATATTTCACTTAACGGGCTTTCGCAAGGAGTTTATTTTATTTCAGTTGTAGCTAAGGACGGACAATTTAGCTCTCAAAAGTTAATAATTAATGAGAAGTAAAATCAACATGTAATAAACTCATCAGTATGATTCTCAAAATCACTATTGAATAAATTAGTATTTTTTCAGAAAATTTTTACCATAAAACCTAATTTGTCTTTATGGCGCAATAGCACCGCTGCCAATAAGTTCAGCATTGATATAAAATGCTGCGAACTGTCCGGGAGCTACTGCGTATTGCATATTATCAAAAACAAGGTAATAACCATCATGTCTGTGAAACAATTCTGCTTCAAAAAGTGGTTGCCTATATCTGATACGTGTTTTTACTCTTAGTGAGGTATTCAAAGCAGGTGCTAAATCTTCTCTGACAAAAGATATATCCGAATGATTCATAAACAATCCGGTTCCTGACAAACCCCGATGCTTCTCCCCTTGCCCTACATAGATAATATTATTGCTTACATCTATTGCTAAAACAAATATAGGCAAGGGTTTCCCTCCTATATTTAACCCTCTGCGTTGACCTACTGTATAGAAATGTGCTCCGTTATGCTCCCCTATTACACTCCCATCCTCTTTTACAAAATGCCAACGCTCACATAACCATTTCAGATACTCTTCAGAAGTTTCATCTGTGGGTTTAGCATCTTTTCTTCTTTTGAAAACAGGAGAATCTTTTTCTATTTCAACCACAACACCCTTTTTTGTCGCCAAACGTCTTTGTAAAAAATCAGGAAGGCTTATTTTACCAATAAAACACAATCCTTGAGAGTCTTTTTTTCCCGCAGTAATCAACCCTGCACGATGAGCCAACTCCCTTACTTCGTGCTTTTGCAAATGTCCTATCGGGAACAAAATTCGCGAAAGTTGCTCTTGTGTAATCTGACACAAAAAATAGCTTTGGTCTTTATTTTTATCGGCTCCTGCAATCAGGGAAAAAATTGCTTTGCCATCAATTATTTGTTCATTTTTTTGACAATAATGTCCGGTCGCAACATAATCCGCTCCCAATTTTAAGGCTGCTTTCAGAAAAACATCAAATTTAATCTCTCGATTACAAAGCACATCCGGATTTGGCGTTCTTCCTGCTTCGTATTCCGAAAACATATAATCAACAATCCGCTGTTTGTACTGTTCACTTAAATCCAGGGTTTGAAAAGGAATTTCAAGTTTATCGGCAACCATCATAGCGTCATTGCTATCTTCCACCCATGGACACTCGTCATCAATTAATACTGTCGGGTCATTCCAATTACGCATAAAAATTCCAATCACATTGTAGCCTTGTTCTTTGAGCAACAATGCAGATACGGAAGAATCAACGCCTCCTGACAAGCCCACAACAACCGTTTTCCCGACCGCATTTTCCATGTTTCAAAAACTGCTGCAAAAATAGGTTGTTCTGTGCTACTTTTGTACCAATGTTGGACAAAGAAACCCTTCAAAATCTTAGACAAAATTATATGCAGGCTCCTTTTGATGAGAAGGATGCTGATTCCAATCCATTTATTCAATTTGACAAATGGTTTAACCATGCGTTGGAATGTCATATTCTCGAACCCAATGCGCTGAATCTTGCTACTGTTGACGAAAACGGCTATCCTAATTTGCGAACCGTTTTACTCAAAGGGGTTGATTCCGGCTTTATTTTTTATACAAATTACAATTCTACCAAAGGCAAAGAATTGCTGAAAACACCTTATGCTGCCATGAGTTTGCTTTGGTTAGACATTGCTCGTCAAATCAGAATCAGAGGCAAAGTAGAAAAAGTGAGTGCAGCCGAAAGTGATGAATACTTTCATTCACGCCCTTTTGAAAGTCAATTGGGTGCAATCGCCTCTGCACAAAGCTCTATTCTAAAAAGTAGAGAAGAATTGGAACTCATTTTTGAAAATCTTCACAAAACACATCCCAAGCAGGTTCAACGACCCGAAAATTGGGGTGGTTTCAGACTTATTCCAAATCATTTTGAATTTTGGCAAGGCAGAAGCAGTCGCCTACACGACAGAATTTGTTATGATTTAAAAGAAGGAGTTTGGATAAAAAGCAGGTTATTCCCTTAACTATTGCTTTTTCATCTGCCACATCAGACCCACACTAACCCATCTGCCTGGAAGTGGTACCGCACCGGCTTCTATATAGGTTATATTCAATAAATTATTCAAATTCAGATAGGCAATAAAATTTCCAAAACTGACATCGAATTTTGCATCTAACAACCAGTAATCTTGCTTTCTTATTCTTTGTTCATATCTCCCTGCAATCGTGGCAGAATAGCTTTGTTTGAACTTTATTCCAAGATGGATTATGAGTTGGTCGGTAAGATTTTCTAACGCATAGTGTGAAATAACCGGCACTTCATTGTTTATTGATTCAATTTTAGGTTCCAATCGTGTATAAGAAACTCCGAGTAAAAGTTTGTTTTCAGGATGTATAAATCCTTGTTTAGAAATATAATCTGCAGCAGCCGTGATTCCATTGAATGTAATGGTTTGGAAATTCTCCGGTTGCCATGGTGCCGCAAGGCTGTCTTTTGTCCAATCTATAAAATCGGTTGTAGTGTGATGAAAAGCAATGAGTGACATTCTTAGGTTTTTCTTGTTATTAAACCTCGCTCCCAACTCAGAGTGGATTGCATTTTCGGGCATCAAATTACTGTTTCCGATATTCTGAGGACCCTTGTAATACCAATCGGTATAAGTGGGTATTCGCGTTCCTGTACCAATATTGGAAAACACTCTCCATTTCTCATTGATTTGATATCCGGCATCTAAAGAAGGTAACAGTTTCCAACCAAAATGCTTGCTATAATTAAGATACGCCCCAATATTGGAAGTCAGGTTCTTTATTCTTTCAAAACTATAATTAGCATAAAATCCAAAATTATTTCTTTCTCTTTTACCCAAACTATTACTTCTGATAGTTTCAAACCTATATTCTGCACCAAATCCAATTATTCCGATGCGGGTTTTTATCATGTTGTTCAGAGAAGCCTCTGCCACATGTGTGAAATGTTGATTGCGATATACAGAAGGTTTCTTTCTTATATAAATATAGTCGTCATAGCCATAGCGATAACTAAGGCTTGGACGAAAGTTCCACAATTTGCTTATCTTGAAATCTCCTTTAGCGGCAGCAAGTCCGGTCTGCACAATCTCCCTTGATTCGATATCACCCGGAGCTGCATAGAAAGCATTTGCTCCAAAATCATTATACACAAAACCACCCATAAGTCTTATTGTGTTTTGGTTTTTCAAATCAATTTGATTTTGATAATACGCTTTTTGATTAGACATAGCAGTATTGTATCGATATCCTGAGCTGTTCAGAGAAGATAAGGAGATTAAATGCCTCATATTTTTGTTGTTAAAACTAGCAGAAACATTCAGATTAGTTCCTCCATACATCTTATTGTTGCTTGTGTCCGAGCGGAATGAACTGCCGGAACTAACATCCACCCACACATTATTTTCGTCAGGATTTTTTGTAACAATGTTGATTACACCACTCAAAGCATTGATACCATAAGCACTTGCAGCGGCCCCTTTCATGATTTCAATTCTATCAATAATCTGCGGATTGATGGGTAGATTCATCATATTATGTCCTGTTTGCGGGTCGATGATTCTGACACCATTAAGCAAAATCAAGGTTTGGTCAAATGTACCTCCGTTAATACTCACATCTGCTTGTCCGCCCCAAGGACCTCTTTGTCTGAGGTCAACTCCTGATATATATCCCAAGATTTCGTTAAGTGATTGAACCGGCATGTCTTTGATTGCTTTTGAATCCAATATTACAATATCGCGATTCTGTTTGGAGAAAGGGATATCCATTCTTTCACTTTGGATAACAACATCCTCAAGTTTATATGAACCGGTGTCGGATTGTGCAAGAGAACTTGCACTATTACACAAGAAACTTGAAAGGAATAACGATGTTACAAAATTGATTTTTGCTTTCATAAAGATTGGGGCGCAAATGTGGTTAATTTTCTTTATTTACAAAGCGAAAAAAAAACAAGTCAAGCTGTGCGATTAAGTAAGTTTTTTAAAGAAAATAAGGTCTTAGTAACCCCCCTCCCACTTTCTTATAAACCATTCTATACTCAAAAGCAAAGCAATCAACAGTAGGATGTATTTGATTTTAACCAACTCTTGAATTTTGGTTTTGGTCTTTATTAATGGCTTAATCCTCATATCATTTCTGATTGCTTTTTCTAATGCATCAAATTGGTTTTTATAGAAGAATTTGCCTTCTGTTTTGGCAGACCATTCTCTCAAAACACTAAAATCGGCTTTGAGTTGTGTAAGTTCAATCTGAACCGGTTTAATCAAAAAACCGCCTTTAATTTTTTCAAATTCGGGTCTTCCTGTTACTTCGGCTTTGAAAGTATAATATCCTGCTTCAAAATTTCCTGCATCCAACTCGTAGCCGTTTGCTGAGGCCGAGCGGCTCATTCGATAACTAAAGTCCTTTCCTTGTTCATTGGTAAGGGTAATCATAATTTCGGCATCTGTAATGGGTTCAAAATTCCGGACAAAAAGCTCTCCTTGCAATTTCACCGACTCATCTTCTTCAAACTCGTTTTTGACAGGATAAACCCTGAACCTGCGTTTGTCTTCTTTTACCATCAGGAATCGGGCAATTTTGTTAACCAATTCATCAAAAAGTTCAGGGCTGTTATTTCGAGCAAAATCAGTCATTCTCCAACGCCACATTCCTTCACCAAAAGTCCAACCTGTTTTAACTCCTTCATTTTCTGAAAACGCAATCAAAGGATAGTCAGTCTTAATTTTATTAACGGTTTGATACGCCAAAACATCCAACTTTGATTGGGTGCTGTATTGTCCGAATGGAGCTATAACGGGAGGCCAATCAGGACTTTGTTCAATTAATTTTTCTGAAAATGAAAATGCATTAAAATGCGGATTCAAATTAGGTTGCGCATCATTCCATGAATTACCTCTGCGTTGAATCCTCATTTCAGGGAAAAAATCACTCAATCTGTCAACAGGGCTCTGTGCACCAACTATCTCCCAAAAAGCCATTTTTTTACTGCGTATATCGCTCATCAGACGCGCATCTTTGGCATTGCCTGAAGGAAATTGATGCCCAACAATAAGACTAACTTCTTTTAAATCGGAGGCTTCCGTATTTTGTGCCGGTTTTGAAATAACTTCAAAGTTTTTGTTTTGCGCCAAGGCACTTGCTATCGCATTAACATCCGGGTGCGGTGATTGATACACAACAAGAATTTTCTCTCTGCCATCAATAACCTCTACATAAAAATCCTTTTGGTTATTGGTCAAAGTCTGTTCTCCATCCAAAGGACTGACTTTAACTGTATATCTCTGATAACCGGGTTTTTCTGCATTGACAACAAATTCAACTACCTTATAGTCGTTGGCAGAAGTTATATTGATATTTTGCGAGCCAAGTTCCTTTTCTGCTTGAATTAGACTTACTTTCATAGTTCTTCCTTCAAACCCATAGGATTGAATATTAACTAAAATATTGAAAGCATTGTTAAGAAAAACAAGGCTGTTATGATTGACTTCTTTTATTAAAACATCTTTTCGCTGAGATGTATCTCCCAGTCCCATAGTAAAAACTGCGATATCAGTACCCAATGACTCATAAACAGGATTATTCCCCACATTGGCTATGCCGTCAGAAGCAACAATGACAGCACCGGTATTCTTTCTATTAAAAACAGACCGAGTGTATTGAGCGGGAGCGCTAAGATTTGTTCTCTTTCCAAAAAATCCGGAGAAACTATCTTTAACATCATTGGAGAAAAAGAATTTGTGTACTTCAAAATCCGGAGAGAGTTTGTCTGCAAATTGCTCCCATTGCTGATGAAATTGTGCTGCTGCAACAGAGTCAACGGATTTTATACTTTGTGAATCATCTAAGTAAAAAAGAAGAATTGGTTTTTCTTCTTCATGACTAAAAAATTTCAAAACAGGAGATAACAATAACAGCAGAATCAGAAAAAATGCTGCAAAACGACAAAAACGTTTTACCCAAAATAATATCTTATCAGATATAGAATTGCTTTTGGGTGCGGAATATAACCAAATGGCTGCAACGCCTGCTATGATTAGCATGAGTAACAACCACCACTTACTATATTGAAGATAAAGTTCGATGTGGCAAAAGTAATCGAATGAAGCTAATTAGCTTATAGAACAATTCTAAGAATTAGAAGTCGGTATAGTTCCCGTTTTTGGGTTTTAGCTGTTTGGTCAACAATAATATTCCATCAATCAACCATCCAAATCCACACAATCCACCGGTTAGCAAATACAAAATCCCTATACCGATATGCCCCAAATAAAATCTATGTAACCCAAGAGTTCCTAAAAAAAGCCATAACAAAATAGTAATCACAAAGCTCCTGTCATTGGGACTACTTTCTGTATTACTATTATCTTTTCCCATTGAAACATAGCGGTCACTGCTTATAACAGTACTTGTTCCATTAGGGTAGTTTATTCTTACTATTGAAGATTTTTGTTTGCTAAAGATAGGACCGTTTGGTTTATCACATTCCTTAAATTTCACTTCCTTATCGCCTATCTCAAGTACAATGGCATTAATTTGTTCTCCATTTTTAAAAATAATTACATCACAACTATCTTCATTTACGAATCTTTGTAATCTTTCACCAACTTTATGAGTGATAATAAACGGCTTCAGTTGTGTATTGCCGGAATATAAGTTTTCTTGGAAACTTGAAATCGTATTTTCGGATAACTCTAACTTTGAAAAAGTTTTAGCATTCAAAGAAACGATGGCTGTATTTTCATTTTTTCTTTTCTCATGCTTCACATAAGAATCTTTATTGCTGCTAAAGATATTCTCAATATGATATCCGTTATTATAAACTCTTTTGTCAATGCTGCAAGAGTTAAAAACAAAAGAAGAAAGCAAATAGAACACGACTATTCCATACACGCTTCTTGATTTACCGTCTATTTTTTTCATTATTACAGATTTTTAATTTCAAGGCAAAAGTATGAGAAAACGCCTTCAAAATCTATGAATTGAAATCAATTCTGTTATAAGTTCATACAATCTAATTTTGCAGAGTATGGATTATTCATCTTTTATGTGCAAGTGCATAGAACTTGCAAAAAAGGCAAAAGAACGAGGTGACAGCCCTGTCGGCTCAATTGTAATCAGAAATAATGAAATAGTGGGTGAAGGTATCGTAGGAGGCAAAACCCATCATGATATAACCTATCATGCCGAAATAGAAGCAATCAGGGATGCTGTTCGTAAACTAAACACAAATGATTTGTCGGATTGTAGTCTGATAACTACTCATGAACCATGTATATTATGTTCTTATGTTATCAGGCATTATAAGATAAATACTGTAGTCATGGGCTTATGTGTTGATGAAATCGGAGGATACAGCTCAGATTTTAATATTTTAAGTACAGATGCAATTAGCAAATGGCAGAAAGCTCCTGTGGTTATTACCGGAGTTATGAAAGAAGAGTGTAATCTGCTTCACCAAAAATAAATTGCAAGAATCATGGAGATTGTGCAACTACATTTTTCACTTTTGCAGTACAATTCATAGAATCAATATATTAGTTACGAATGAATCTAAGGCCATCAGGAGATATATTAAGCAAGGTTGAAGTTCAAAACAAGAAATCAAAATGGCAAAAGATTCTATCATTTTTTGGTCCTGCATATTTGATTAGTGTAGGATATATGGACCCGGGAAACTGGGCTACAGACATAGCGGGAGGCAGTCAGTTTGGGTATAAATTGATTTGGGTACTTCTGTTGAGCAATATTATTGCATTGTTGCTTCAAGGTTTGAGTGCAAGGTTAGGTATTGTTAGAGGCATGGATTTGGCACAATGCAACAGAGAGCATTATCCCCGTGCTTTGAATTTTGTGTTATACTTGTTTGCAGAAATTGCTATTGCAGCTTGTGACCTTGCCGAGTTATTGGGAATGGCAATCGGTCTTCAACTTTTGTTTGGTCTGGATTTATTTTGGGGAGTAACTATCAGTTTTGCAGATACTTTACTATTGATGTTGTTGCAAAGGTATGGAATGCGCAAAATGGAGTTATTCATAGTCGGGTTGATTTTTATCATCGGAATGTGCTTTCTGATTCAGATTTTCATAGCAAAACCGGAGTGGAATGAGGTTGCAAAGGGTTTGATACCAACTATCCCCGGATATCAGGCTCTTTATATTGCTATCGGAATAATTGGCGCTACAGTGATGCCTCATAACCTATACCTGCACTCTGCATTGGTTCAAACCAGGAATTTCAAACAAGATGAAACCTCTATCCGAAAAGCCATTAAATACAATTTTTGGGACACGGCAATAGCACTTAATCTTGCATTTTTTGTCAATGCTGCTATTCTTATTTTGGCTGCTGCTGTCTTTCATAACAATGGTCTAAAAGAAGTAGTGGAGTTGGAAGATGCACATAAACTATTGGCTCCTTTATTAGGTTCAAATTTGGCACCCATACTTTTTGCTGTTGCATTGATTGCAGCGGGACAAAGTTCCACCGTTACCGGTACTCTGGCAGGACAAATTGTGATGGAAGGATATCTGCAAATAAGGATTAACCCCGTTTTTAGAAGATTAATTACAAGGTTATTGGCTATCATTCCCGCTTATATCGTTATTGTCATTTCTCATGAAAAAGGAGTTGGCAACTTACTCATCTTAAGTCAGGTCATACTCAGTATTCAACTTGCATTTGCCGTCATTCCTTTAATCCATTTTGTGAGTGACAAAAAAACTATGAAAGATTTTGTGATTAGCACTAAAACAAAAATTCTCTCATGGTTTATCACTTTGATTATTGTGGTTCTGAATTTTAAGCTTGTTTTCGATCAAACTGCAATTTGGATTTCAAATAGCCAAAATATCTGGTTCAAACTGATGCTGATAGGGCTGTGTGCCATTCTCGTAGTTATTCTGTTACTGATTGTTTTCAACCCAAAATTGAAAAAACGAAGACACAGTGATACCGTTCATACACCTATTACAGAATTGAACATAATCAATGGAAATCATTTCAAAAGAATTGCATTGGCAGTAGATTTTTCACCGACAGATGACAAAGTTCTTTCATACGGAATCAAGTTTGCCTCAGCCGACACAGAGCTTATTCTAATCCATGTATCAGAGAGTGCTTCTCCTTTGGTTTTGGGGCATAATTCGGAAGACCATGAAATCAGAACAGACAGAGATATTATGGAATCTTATATTGAATTGTTGAGAAAAAACAATTTTCAAGCCTCTTATGTATTGGGTTATAGAAACCGTCATCAATCAATTGCAGAACATTGCAAAAATCAGAATGCCGAATTGCTGATAATGGGTAGTCACGGTCATCATATTTTCAAAGATTTTATTTTTGGAGAGACCGTTAATAAAGTAAGGCATCTGGTTGACATTCCCGTTTTTATTGCCAAATAGAAACCCATTCAAATTTTGACAAACACACAAAAATCATCTTGATACATCAAACATTCTGAATAATATCAAGTTACTTTTGCCGCATTCAAAATGAGTGCTTCCGCAGAAGAGAGTAGTAAAGTCAATAAATTTGCCCAAAATACCGCTTTTGGAATTATTATCAGTGTCAGTTTTGCTCATCTACTCAATGATTCCATTCAATCTCTGATTCCGTCTATTTATCCTTTACTGAAAGAATCATTTGCATTGAACTTCAAACAAATAGGTCTCATAACTTTTACTTTCCAAGTAACCGCAAGCATTTTGCAGCCTTTAGTAGGAGCATATACCGACAAACATCCCCAGCCATATTCATTGGCAGTTGGAATGTGCATCACACTCATTGGTTTGATTCTGATTTCTTTTGCCAACAGCTTTCCATTGATACTGCTTTCAGTTGCTCTGATAGGAACAGGTTCCTCAATTTTTCATCCTGAATCTTCAAAATTAGCATATATGGCATCGGGTGGAAGGCGGGGCATGGCACAGTCTATTTTCCAGGTTGGAGGAAATACCGGCAGTGCAATTGGCCCCTTGCTTGCCGCTTTGATTGTTGTACAATATGGCAGAAGCCATGCGGTTTATTTCGGCATCTTGGCTCTCATAGCCATTTTTGTTCTGATATATATAGGAAAATGGGCAAGCAAGCAATATTCCGCCAGAGCTGCAAATCACAAGAGAGTAGATTCCGGAGAACATCACCCGCATTTGACCAAAAGAAAAGTTTATCAGAGCATTGTAATTTTATTGATTCTGATTTTTTCCAAATACATTTATTCCGCAAGCATCAGCAGTTATTTTACATTTTTCTTGATTGAAAAATTCGGAGTAAGCATCAAACATTCTCAACTATTCCTTTTCGGTTTTCTATTGGCTTCTGCAGTTGGCACCTATTTGGGAGGTCCTATGGGCGACAAATACGGCAGGAAATATGTAATTTGGTTTTCTATTCTTGGCGCAGCACCATTTGCGCTGTTATTACCTTATGTAAGCTTGTTCTGGACTTGCGTATTGAGTATTATCATAGGGTTGGTATTATCTTCAGCATTTCCCGCCATAATCGTTTATGCACAAGAGTTATTGCCGGGCAAAATTGGCATGGTATCAGGACTATTTTATGGCTTTGCTTTTGGTGTGGGGGGATTGGCTTCTGCGATATTGGGTATTTTGGCAGATTACAAAGGCATTTATTTTGTTTATTACCTGTGTTCTTTTATGCTGCTGATGGGCTTTGTAACATGGTGGCTGCCCGATTTGAAGAAAAAATAATTCCATATTTTTTATCTCAACCGTATTTACTGCAAAAACTGAAATACAAATCGTTAAATAATGCAAACTGCTGCTGTTTCCTTTCTCTACAAAACTTTCTTGCGTTCTGATTTTAATTGTAATTTCGCTCGCTAATAAGCAAAGATTGCAAAATGAACAAAAAATTTAACCGTGCGGGACTTTTTATATTACCCGCATTTTTCTTTACTGCCTGCAATACTCCCATGAAAGAAACAAACACACAAACTCCCCTTGGCTATGACAAAAGCCTGATGGACACTACCATTAATCCTTGTGAAGATTTTTATCAATATGCAGTTGGCGGTTGGCTTGCTGCTAACCCAATTCCATCTACCGAAAGCAGATGGGGTACATTCAATGTTCTTGACAAACAGAACAATGAAAAAATTAGAGAATTGCTCGAAGAACCTTTGAAAGACAAACCCGCAAAAGGGAGTCCTGAACAATTGACCCACGATTTCTATTTGTCCGCATCAGATACTGCCATTCGTGAGAAACTCGGTATTGAACCTTTGATGAAATATCTCAATCAAATTGATAATCTTAAAAACAAGGAAGAATTACCCTCTCTATTAGGTGCATTTAACAAAATAGGTTTGTTTAATCCATTCAGTTTTTATGTTTATACCGATGCAAAAAACAGTGAATACAATGCTGTTTATATGGGACAAGGCGGACTTGGATTGCCTGACAGAGATTACTATCTCAAAGAAGATCAACATTCACAAGAAATAAGAACGGCTTATCAGACCTATATTTCTACTATACTTGGATTTATTAGCCAATCAAAAAACGTTAATGATGCCAAGAAAATCATGTCAATGGAAACCCAAATTGCTCAAATCTCAATGGCAAAAACAGAGATGAGAGACCCTGAAAAGACCTATAATAAAAAGACTTATGCCGAGTTTAAAAAGGATTATGCTTACTTTAATTGGGATAATTTTTTTGAGAATGTTGGTGCAAAAGGGATTGAAGAAATTGTAGTTTCACAACCGGACTTCTTTTTAAAGTTCAAAAATATTTTTGCGCAATATAATTTAGAAGATTGGAAGACCTATCTAAAGTGGCATATAACAAGAGGTTTCGCACCTTATCTGAACAAAGACATGGTTCAGGCAAGTTTTGATTTTTATCAAACCACATTACGCGGCACCAAAGAAATAAAACCGCTGTGGGAAAGGTCTGTTGACATGGTAAACAGCCATCTGGGTGAAACATTGGGGCAACTCTTTGTGAAAAAATACTTCAGCGCAGAATCAAAAAAGAGGGTTAGTGAAATGGTAGAAGAACTCCGAACTGCCTTCGGACAAAGAATCCAAAAATTGGATTGGATGAGCCCTGAAACCAAAGCAAAAGCAATGGAAAAGCTCAAATCTTTCGGGTACAAAATTGGCTATCCCGACAAATGGAAAGACTATAGCATGGTGGTTATTTCTCCAAACACTTTGGTTGAAAACATCATCAATGTCAACCTAAGAGAAACTGAAATTATGCTTGACAAAATAGGTAAACCCATTGACAAAACAGAATGGGAAATGACTCCTCAAACGGTCAACGCATATTATGAACCTACACGAAATGAGATAGTTTTCCCGGCAGGTATCCTCCAACCTCCGTTTTATAACCCAAATGCTGATGATGCTTTAAATTACGGAGGTATCGGAGCTGTAATAGGCCACGAATTTTCTCACGGGTTTGATGATGAAGGAAGCAAATATGACGGTAATGGTAATTTATCAAATTGGTGGACAGAAAAAGATAATGAACTTTTTAGAAAGCGTACCAAAAAGATTGTTGAACAATTTAACAAGTTTGAAGTATTGGATAGTGTTTTCATCAATGGGGAACTTACACAAGGCGAGAATATTGCAGATTTTGCCGGCTTGACAATCGCATACTACGCATTAAAGAATCATATTGAAAAGCAGGGAATCTCACAAGCATCTCCTGATGGTTTCACATGGCAGCAACGTTTCTTTATGGGTTGGGCCTTGGTATGGGCAAACAATATTACAGACAAAGAATTGCGACAACGAGTAATTACAGATCCTCACGCTCCCGGCAAATACAGGGTTTTAGGCCCCTTGAGCAATATGCCCGAATTTCAGGAAGCATTTGGTTGCAAACCGGAAAGTAAAATGCAATCGAATGATGAAAACAGGGTAATTATTTGGTAAGTTTGCATTATTATGTCGGAGATTATTCCTAAAGAAAAGATTCTTAAGAATATACGGAAGGGTTTGGTGACTCCATCCGAAAAGCAATTTGGAGACTTAGACCTTGATTCAGCCATATATAAGGATTCTAAGGTGAGAAAAGAAGAATCAATCATTGAAGTATTTCTTCAGAATGAGAACGCATTTTTTCAGTCATTCAGTAACAAATTTGAGTTTCTAACAACCCTTAACCAACTAAAAAAAGCTAGAGGATGGAAGGAACCTACCTGTCAAGATGCTACACTAACAGAGTTATTAAACAGCAATGGAATCGCAACACATGTCAATACTCCAACAAAAAAAAATCCTTTAATTACAACTTGTTCTAAAGCATTGAGCAAACCCTCAGTTCTAATTTTCGACCATCGTTTTCAATTTGTAAAAAAAATTCTTTCCGCCCCTATTCTTATTATTGTTATGACAGAGAATCAACTTGGAATTTATCTGGAAGACAAGAGTTCTCTACAAATCAATGCACTCGAAAACTACACTCGCAGTGCTATTCATCCGGCTGTTTTTCAAGACAAAGAAGTCTATTACTTTTTTATTAATGACACACTTTAACTATGCTGTCTGCTGTTATTCTTACTTATAACGAAGAAAATAATATAGCAGAATGCATAAAATCAGCATTCAAGGTTGCTGATGAGGTATGGGTCTTAGACAGCAACAGCAATGACAACACAGTCAATCTGGCAATACAAGAAAATGCCAAAGTTAAAATGATTGATTGGCAAGGATGGGTGAAGGCACGCAATGATGCGGCTGATATTATCCGATTTGAATATATCCTCTTTTTAGATGCTGATGAAAGACTATCTGAAGAGCTGACAAGCGAAATATTGGAAGAGAAATCAAAGGGCTTTACACACAGTGTTTATTCCCTGAGTAGATTAAATTATCTTGGCAACAAAGCCATTAAGCATGGAGCATGGTTTCCCGACAACAAAATCAGGTTATACCAAAAGTCAATGGTTTCATGGAAAGGCGGGAAAGTACATGAATGGGCTGACTCAGGCTCTGTAAAACCCTTTTCTCTTGATGGCTATCTTCTTCATTATAGCTACAAGAACCTTATTGAGTTGAAGACAAAAACAAAAAAGTATGCTCTATTAGCAGCAGATTCACTAAGGGAAAAACCTAAATTATATCTAATTTCAAAAATGCTTCTTTCACCTTTGATAAGGTTTTTGAGAGATTATATTATAAAATCAGGATATAAAGACGGCAAGGAGGGTTTTTATATTGCATGCCAATCCGCACGAGAAGTGTTCTTAAAAAACAAATGTGCGCTTTGATAGCCGATTTTCACACAGAGAACAACCTTGCATAATTTGACTCCAAAAGATTTTTGAAGAAATTAGTTTTAAGTTCATTCAGATTTTCACAAAGCAGATTTACAACTTTATCATCTGGCCTTATAACAAAATCGGAGGTTTGATTAAAGGGAACAGAAAAAATCTCTTCGTCTCTATGTATATAAATATTGTGTCTGTTATTGAGATTAACACCTACTTCATTTTCTACCTTAGTTACAAATCTGCTCAATACATCCAATGAACATCCACCCGGAATAGTCTCGTCATTAATAACCAAAATCAAAAACCGGTTATATAAAAAAAACACATCCGTTTGCAAAGGAGTACCATGATAGTTCCAATTATGTAAAAAGGCTTTAAAGCTATCAATAATCGTAATTTGGATGTCTTTATCAATAGGCATGTCAGTAGGGTAAACATGAACACGAGAACTCTCAGGAAGAACAGAATTAATCATAATGCAAAATTATAGAAACGAGCGAATCAAACCGGCAACTTCTTCAAATTCTTCGGGAGAAAATTTTGGTCTAGGATTGGAGAAACTCATATCAGATACATGGTTCAAAGGGACTAAGTGAATATGCACATGAGCTACCTCTAACCCCACAATTGACAATCCCACTTTCTTGCATGGGATAGCCTTTTTCAAAGCGATAGCCACCTTCTTTGCAAAAGCATGAAGCTCAGCCATGTTTTCGTCACTTAAATCAAAATAATAATCAATTTCCTTTTTAGGAATAACCAAAACATGTCCCTTAGTTATAGGCATTATATCTAAAAAAGCTAGATGATGGCTATCTTCAGCAATCTTAAAACAAGGAATTTCACCTCTGATTATTTTAGAAAAAATGGTTTCGGAGTTTGACATAACCTTACCTTTGAATATTGATGATTTCAAATTTAACTATACCGGCAGGGACTGTAATTTCAACAATATCTCCTTTTTCTTTTCCGAGCAACCCGGCACCAATTGCGGATTTAGAAGAAATCTTGCCTTCTTTTAAATTAGCTTCTGATTCAGATACAATGGTATAAACCATTTCCTTGTTGATTTTCAAATTCTTAACTGTAACCTTACTCAACAATGAAATTTTTGAACTATCCAATTTAGACTCATCAATAATCCTGCTGTGTGCAATCAGATTTTCGAGTTTTGCAATTTTTGCTTCTAATAATCCCTGAGCATCTTTGGCTGCATCATACTCAGCATTTTCAGACAAATCACCTTTGTCTCTGGCTTCAGCAATTTGTTTGCTGATTCCTGGTCTTTCAACCTTTTTAAGATGTTCTAATTCTTTGCGAAGGGAATCCATGCCTTCCTTCGTAACATAATTTAATTCTGTAGCCATATCAATAAAATTTATACCTATTCTAAAAAAAATGTTGCACTTGCTTTTGCAAGTGCAACATCAAAAGTTTATTATTATTTAATTACTTATTTGTGTCCTTTACTATCAATATTGATTCTCAAACCGAATGAATGTACGCCATTAAATGGATTGGTAGAACGATATGAATAATCAACTGCCAATGTAGATTTATTATCAGAGTTGCCTTTACCACCGAGAGGGATTTCTACGGTTGCTCCTGCACAGAATCCTGTAAGTGCATCATTTCTGGTTTCATAATTAAATCCTCCTTGTTGAAAGTTATATCCTGTTCTAATCATAAAAATTTCTTTATAAGCATATTCAAGACCCACAGTAGTGAGATTTGGAGAAAATGCATTAAAATTATAGTTAGCTGCCAAAGTCAATCGATTAAAGAAGACATCCGGATCTTTATCTAATTTGAAATCATAACTACCACCAATATTAATTAGAGAAGGTAATTGCACTTCATCTGCACGAGAGAACATAGAGCTTTCATACCCGGCTCCTTGAATTGTGGACTTTTTAGTTAAGCCGTCTCCGGAGGGGCGCATATTAGGTCCAATATTTCTTAAAGATATACCAAATTTCAAGTCGTCCTTTTTTACCTTGCTATTGGGATTAGAAGAAGCCGCATACTGAACACCTGCATCAAAGCATACCCCTACCATTCTTACATCCGGAATTTGTTCTTGAACAATTCTAGCTACAATTCCTCCAGAGATAGATTTCGTGAATTTCTTTCCATAACCAAACCCAAGATTCATAAAGGAAGGTCTATATGTTCCCAAACCTCCATCAGGTTGTTGTACTGTTGTGATGTTAATATTCCCAATTTCATAGGACATAAGGCTTATTCCGATAACATCAGAACCACTTTTACCAATATTTTGAGTAAAGGCAACATTGTTAATACTAATCCCTGTCCCCATAAGCCAAGCAGTACGAGCAAAAACCAATTCAGTTTGTGCAGTTTTTGCTAAACCGGCAGGGTTAAAAAAGAAAGATTCAGCGCCTCTTATACCGCCTACATTTGCATTTCCCCACCCTGAACTTCTAGCCCAGCCATTAATGGTTAATTGTGGAGCACCGGCAGTTCCAAAACGTGCTTCATCAGATGCTAAACTGTTATTTGATGTAAGCAACATCACGAATCCGACTAGTAGAATACTCTTTACAAAATTTTTCATTTCGAGTTTTGTCATTGTAAATTTGTTTTAGCTTTATTAATATGAATCTAAATCTATTGTTCTCATCACACCATACCACTTCAATATCTTTTCACCCAAGTCTTTTCCATCAACATGAATGATATATAATCCTGTGGCTATAGGAACACCGGTATTGTTCTTTAAGTCCCAATCCAACCATGTAAGATCATCATCTTTTTTAATTCTTCTTACGAGGGTTCCGCTTAGGGTATAAATTGATACTGTACAAGTTTTGGGTAGATTAGTAATTTTCACTCTACTATCTACAGGGCTTGTTTCATACTCAGAATATGCATAATACGGGTTTGGAACAATATTAACCAAATCCATTGAGTTAATTTTCTTACCAACATTGGTTTCAGGAGCAATATCATTGGTATTAAAAGTATAGATAGGTGGAACATTATTAATATTGGTTGTATAAGGTTTTCTAACTCTAATTTTTATAGTTACTTCTGATGGAGGGATACCATTTTTGAATTCAAATCCGGGGTTAACCATAGTTGGAATTACCCACATTATCTGAGAGAGTACTCTGCGTTTGTTTGCTTCCAGAGGTATTGCTCCGTCACTATTTACTTTTAGAATGTTTTTATAAAATTGTCCCTCATCATAAATTGGTCCTTTAAAGTTTCTAAGTGCCATACCTGAATAACTACCCATAATATAGACATAGTGTTTTCCTCCAAATACAGGTTCATTTCCATTATTTTGTATGTCATAGAAATTTGATGTTGGGTTCCAAATCATATCTCTACCATTTTGCCCAACAAGATAAGAATCCTCTCCAAAAGCAAGGTTCAGTCTTTCTCCGGTTTCAACATTAATTGCATATCCCGGGAAATAAGAAGTCCCGCTATCTCCTGGAATAGGTTTAAAGTCTTTATCAACAGAGTTAGCTCTTCTGATATTGAACTTCGACATTCTGCCTTGGTTCAAATCTTTGTTTTCACCTAACTCAAACACTATACATTTTGTCCACTTAGATTTATCCGGTGTAATAACAAAATCAATACTTGCTAACTCTTCCATGGGATTATCAGCAGTTTGGCTTGCGCCCCATGCCATTCCATAAGTACCATCAGCACGTGAACACAAGGCATAAGGAGCAATTCTTCCATCCCATATTTTTTCATAATTTTCATTGGGATCCATTAATTCACCTTTAACCCGATTTGCATCCGTTAATCCACTTGCTGGATTGCTTGTGACACCTCCTGAACGTATCCAATTGAAAGTAGGGTTTCCATTCACATCGGGTACAGCAGATAACCATTGTTTACTTAAATCTGAAAATTCAACTTCATAGCTCAAGAATCCATTGCTAGGGTCTGCTTTGGGCGCATATCCGGGAACCTTAACTTGTTCAATTGTGATAGACAAACCCCAATCAGCTAAAGTAGGCCTGTTAACAAGGGGCTTTTTCTGTGCATCAACACCCTGAACAGTTTCATAAGGCAATGCTAATGTAGTATCAGAATAGATTGTATCCCCGGTTGTTTTGTTAACCAAAAACCAATAACTACTACTATCAATATTATCTTTATATCTTGCATCAGGCAGAGATGGAGGAACGGCATTATTTTGTCCTTTAAGTGGTAATAAGGGATCTTCTACAAAAACAAGTTCAAAATCTGCTTTTGGCACTTTGAATGGGTCAACTACTTTTATCTTAACAGGGCCTGCACCGTTAAGATAGGTTACCTCATCCACAGAATTGTATAATAAGATTCTATCGATAGTTTCCTTGGTAAACTCTAACACATTTCCTCCATTTCCTCTCCCCTCAATTCTTGTAATTTTTGGACCTGTACCATACTTTGAATTTAAAATAGTGCCTTGATATTCTGGTTGAGACTTGTGTGGGACACCATCAACTTTTTTGACGGTTCTTCCTGCAAGAAATTGTAATGGCTCAGTCTTTAAAGAGTCATTGGCAGGGAAACCATACGCATAAACCATGTAGTAGTACTTCTTAAAATTAACTAAGGTTTTGTTCGAACTGGTTGCAAAAGCATCTTCTGTTAAACTGAATGTATTAACCAATCCTTCGTCACTTCCATCTACCTTCATTACAGGAATATCTTGTTGTACTATCGGGTCATATTCCATATTAATCATCTGACCAATTCCATCCTTAATATCACATTGAAAAACAAGACGGGCTTTGTCAATGTTTTTAATATCACCTGTACTAACTGTACCGTCTTTTAACTGATAGACCATGTATCCTTGAAATCTATATTCGATTGAATCTCCATTTTCATTCAAAACAACTTCATTATAGTTTCTAACTTTACTAGAATTGAGAAATTTGAAAACTAATTCATTCTCTAGCTCCTGAATTTCAACATCTGGAGCATCAGGACCTTGAGTTAGCAAGAAATTATTATTGAATAGTCGTTGAGCACCATCAGATGCCCTTTTTAATAATCCAAGCGAGCCTGTTGCACCACCACTAGTCGTTCTTGACCAAACCACTCCAACAGTAACATAATTAACTGCACCTGGATAAAGAGTAAAAGGCCCGGATGATTGCATGTATCTTCTATCACCGGGTGCATTTCCAACGGAATGTTCACTCCAAACTTGTCCAGTAAAATTGGGGTCAGTATCTCCCGGGAACATATAAGTTGTGACTTGTGAACCGCCAACGCCATTTCCGCCAAAAGTCATATTATTTCCATTTTTCCATTTTGCCATCAAGTAATTGTAGTAATGAATAGATTGTTGAGGATTTCCATTTACAGGATCCCAGTCATTATTGTAATAAACAAAGGCATATAAACCTAATTGATTGCCTGCGGAGTCACGAGGGCCTTCGAAGAAGTCTGTTCCAATTGAAGGCGGATTCAATCCATAACCCAATACTCCCTCATCAAAGTCATCACCGTTATAGCAGTATCCTAAATCTCTTGGAACGTCACAGCCAACATAATCGTCAAATGCAAAACCCAAGTCAGCATCTACCCATTGACCAAAATAGGTGTTGTCTAATGGTTCATTACCTCTATTTACAATTTCAGAACGATAGAAAGTCATGTTATTTACCTCATCATTGGTTGCAAATGCGAAAGCTGTTGTTCTAAGCTCCAATCCTATAGGTAGTCCACCGGTTTCAGTATGTACATTACCTCTGTCATTATATACAAACCACAGCATCATATCTGGTTGATCTTGTGGTCTATTAGATGCTGCGGGTCTAAGGGGATTAAGAACAGGGTATTCCCCATTAAATGGCTCGTATACACCCGGTGCACCAAATCCAATTCGTTCAAAATATGGCGCAAGGTAATCAGGTTCACCCGGACTATATCTTTGAGGTCTATTAGAACCAGAAGGCCACTCCAATAAATTAGGACTTAAATCTGTCCACCCCGATTCTTCTGCTTGTAGTAACTCTTCTCGGGTTACTTTCCAAACTTTATCGTAAGCCAAGCATTGATCTGCTTCAGTTGATGCAAGTGCGGTATCAAGAGGTCCAGGCCAAAAGTCTGAACCATTCTGACGATAAGTCATTGCTGCTACCCTAAGATTTCCATCACCTCTTCCAATTCCGCCTATCCACAAAGCACCCGCAAAAAGAGAGTGTCTTCTAACAGAGTTGGCGTCTGTTACTTTGGGTATCTCATATTTAGGTAAACTTAAATCCCACCACATATCACCTCCATTCAGAATCTTTGTTCTAACGTTATTAATATCCAAGTCAGCGCTCTGACTGGCTGCTTTGCAATCATTAGCAAAACGTCTGAAACTATTGCTTGGCAAATCATTAGGGTTGGTTTGATTTCTATGAGGATTTTTGTAAAACCCTTGTATTTCTCTTGCAGACAATTCTCCATATGAAATTGTAGAAACAAGTGCTAAACAGAAAAGTATTTTATTCATTGCTTTCATGCTTTTTTCTTTTTTAATAAATAATAAAATTAGAAATTAAATCTTACACCTAGTCTTGAGAAACGTGGCGCAAGGAAATTTCCCGGATTAGTAGTTAGAATACGATATAAATCATAATATGATTGAGCACTTAATTGCTCAGAAACAGCTTGCTGACCACGAGGTGAATTTAAAAATCCGTCATCTGTTGGAGAGCCAGTGTAGGGATACACTCCTGAGATTCTTTCTAAGTTTAACACATTTGTAACCCATAAGAATGCAGTTGCTGTCATTGGTTTATTGTCTTTTCCATCACGGGTCTTGCCTCGCTTAATCAAGAAGTCTTTTTGGATGTTTAAGTCCATATTAAACTGCCAAGGCAACCTAGCGCCAAATGGTGTTCCTTTGATATTAGCTCTATCAGCAGAACCAATTTGAGTAGGAACATTAGTTTGGGTGTAGGGAAGACCTGAGTTCGCAGTAATAACCACATTAGCGTTAACATCTCTAAATACTTTCTCACCCCAATTTCCCCATGTAGGACCTTGATACTTTCTGCTTCCTTGATTTCTACCAAAATTATAGTTGAAGATAACTCTAATTTGGTGTCTAATATCCAAGTCTCCTAATGGGAAAAGGGTTCTCAAATTTGGTTGACCTGATGCAATTAAAGCGCTTGCGGCATTTGGATTAGAACCTGTACCGTCAGCAAATTGTAGATTATAATTTGCTCTAAATGATAGATGATCTCCGTCCAATTGATATTCGGTTGTAAATCCTTTAATTGTACTAAAGTCAATGTTTTGATAGCTAATATAATTAACGGGATATGATTGATTGTATTGGTATAACTGGATATCATTTTTTATTTCAGCATAGTAGGAACCTAATTCAATTGATGAATTTTCTCCCAACATTTGCTTAAATCCAATCTGGTACTCAGTTTTAATACGAGGTTTTAGGTTAGGATTTGCAAGTGCTCCTGTATTACGAGTATCCATAAAATAGTAATTATCAATTGTAGCAAATGAATATTGGGATAGTGGTTTCTGTGCTAATACATCAAAACTAGCATAGAAGTTAGCATCTTCCTTGATAGGGAATGAGAAAAGAATACGTGGTAGTATATTAATTTTGGGTGTAAAGTCTTTAAATGAGTTACCCGTTAACTTTTGGTTAGTTGGGTCAACTAAGTATGGGGCTATTCTTCCTGAATTTGTCTGATTTGCAATGATCTCAGGGTTATTCACTTCATTTCCTGAAGCGTCATACCACTGATCTCCATTTCTGTATCCTAAGACACGGGTTGGATTCTTAACATCGTTTACATAAACTTTATAGTCCTCTCCCATATTTGAAGGATGGATGACATCATTACCATTGAGTTTGCTCACTTCTCCAACAGTCCTAATTGGGAAAAGAGAATAGGGATCTTTCAAAACAAGTTGGTTAGCGTCATATCTCTCCATTCTTAATCCAAGTCGGAAGATAATATCTTTATAAGCAAACTTGTCTTGAATCCATGCTGCTGAATATACCGGTTGAAAAGCACCAATCAATCTTCTCGCGGGGTCATTAGTAAAGGATTCGACACTGGGTTTTCCTCTGACAATATTCCCAAGATGGTCATATCCATAGTAACTCACATAACTACTTCCGTTATTTAATAACTCATTGGCACTAAATAACCCTAAATCAAAGTCATCAGGAGTAAATGAATTTATTTCAATAAAGCTCCTTTCATCATAAAAGTTACCGTGAACATCTCTTATTCCTTCTTTTATAATCTTATTACGAAAGTTTTTATCAAAGTTGGTTTGCTGTTCTGTATTAATAAAGCGTTGATATTTTACAGTGTCTGTAAATACACCGTTTTCATCATAGGTTAAGAATGGATGATCCTTGTCTAATTCTTTTAAATGTGAGTTCATTAACTGAGGCATAAGAGTCCACAGTCCAGCAGCCCCAAGGCCATAGCCTCTATTAACCGTTTTTTCATACATGAACCCAAATTGTAAATCATGTGGCGGTTTATATGTTTCTGATTTTTTGTTATTTTTAACTTGAGTCTCAAACATAGCAAACGCAGTGTATCTTTCTGCTTGTCCTTTGCTCCAATTTGCGGTAATAAATCCGGGAGTTGACCATATTGAATAAACGTTTGGGGGATTATATCCATTAATTAAGCCTTGTCCTTGTAAAACCTGAAACTCATTAGAAATAGTTGAGCCTCTTTCTTGATAATAATCATACAGTATAGAAGTATAATTTGCCCTTAATGGATTCATGTTTTTACCTCTGTCTCCCGGTATAAACTCGTCTGCTCTAGTAAATTTATAGGCAGTATCAGAAAATCCAATCTGTTCAAAATAATTACTTAGATATACCGTGTCACCATTTTGATCAACATACATCTTAGGGTTTGAACCTGAGGGATCCGCTCTATATGCATAATTTGGTGTTTGGTATCTTTCAAATTTACCAATATATCCATAATCAAATATTCTATCACCATGTACTGGATCATACGCTCTACTGAAGGTATTCTGATAATCAACTCTAATCGTATAATAAGTGTTATTAAAAGTGGTTTTGCCTGCCCTAGCTTTTGCTGTGTCGGACGGTATTTTATGTGTAAATCTTAAATAGGAACGGACAGTAATATTATTGGTGATAGCATTGAGTTTAAAATTCATTATATTGTTATTAACAGAAGGACCTCCTGCATACTGTAAACTTGTAAAGAAGCTCAAATCCATGTTTTTCTTAGGGCTATAATCAATTTTCCCTTGGAAATTTGCACCTACATCATGGCTATTAGGTCTAACCCTAACATTTTCCATATCTTTCATGGTTAAGAAGTTACCAGCATGAACTAAGCCTCCGTCAACATTTGTAACCAATGGATTAGCTTCAATTTCTGAAAGCTTTTCATCATTCACTCTGTAAACGCCAATGTAAGAAGGGCTTGGGTCTCTTGTGTAAGTTAAATTTCCTGCAACCATATAACCTAGCACTACACGCTCTTTCGCTCCTTGGCCCTTATTCTTAATATAGAGCGGCCCTTGTGCAAAACCCTCCATCTGATTCCAATCAAAACGATTTGCTCTTTTGAATCGATTATCATTATCAAATTTATCTCCGGTAAGTTTTATAAATTCAGTTGGAGTAGATGTTGTAATTTCAAAAGACCCCTGATGATGTCTGGAAGCTCCTTTTGTTGTAATAGAGATAGCGCCTCCGGTAAAGTCTCCGAATTGAGCAGGTATTCCATTTTGATAAATTGTAATCTGACTTTGCGATGCTTGAGTTTGACCAAAGGCACCAATAGCTCTCACACCGTCAATAAAATAAGCAGTACCATCTGTACGTGAACCTCTAAAACTTACGCCTCCTCGTGTTACGTTTACACCGGCAGTAAGACCTGCTATGGATGCAACATTTCGGGTAGGAAGAACTTTAATATCTTTATCTGTAAAAGTTTTTTTCTGATCGTCTGCCTCTATAAGTTTCCTTGATTTCAAACCGGAAACTCCAACAGTGCCTAAAACTTTGCCCCCGTCTCCTCCTCCTGCTTTACTCATTTTAATTTCTCTGAAGATATATGAGTCGGAAGTTATTGTTACAGAAACTATTGCAGTATCGTATCCAATATAGGTAACTATTACTTCATAATTTCCAGGATTGAGTGTGGCGAAAGTGAAGTTTCCGTCAAAGTCAGAATAGGCTCCATCAACAAAAATTCCGTTTTGTTCAAGTCTGACAGTTGCATAATCTAATATTTTTCCTGTTAATGCATCCTTAACGGTTCCACGTAATTGACCATAGTTTGTTTGGGCTTTTGCAACTACTGCAAAAACCATAAACAATCCAAACAATAAGGTCCGTAAGTTAGTATAAATCAGTCTCATAAGTATTTTTTCAGTTATTTTTTAACTCGTAATTTCAATTCTATTTAAGGGCTCTCTTTGGGCGGTGCAATTTCTGTTTTTATTTGTAAAACCACAAATCAAAACAGAATTTTTATTTTTATCTTACTTTATCTAAATATTCCATCGACAATTTTGAGATGAGTGTTTCAGAAATCTTCTTATAGGATTCTTTTGTCCATCCTGCAATATGAGGTGTAATAATCACATTTTGCATACGCATCAAATTATCATAAACTAGTCTTTCTGAATTACTCCAATTTTTTGGCTTTTCATTTTCTAAGACATCTGCACCAAAGGCAAATATCTTTCCTAGTTTTAAGAATTCCAAAACGTCATTTGCGTTTACAACTTTTCCTCTGGATGCATTAATTAAACCGATGCATTTTTTAAAATTCAATAAAAAAGACGAATTTACCATCCCACAGGTTTCTTCAGTAAGTGGAACATGAAGAGACACCCAGTCTGCTTCTTCAAATATCTCTTCTAATGAAGATTCAATAGCAAAAGGTGATTGTATGGGTTTATACTTATCGTAGGCGAGTACTCTCATGTCAAATCCCGATAAGCGCTTTGCCAGTGTTGAGCCAATATTGCCAAATCCTATTATCCCAATAGTTTTTCCTTCTAATTCTATACCCCTGTTCGCTTCCCTATTCCATCTATAGTTCTTAACACCAGAGTATGAACGAACAATATTGTTTGAAAGTCCCAATATCATTCCCAATGTATGTTCGGCTACTGCATTCTTGTTTCCTTCCGGTGCATTAATAATTTTTATATTCTTATATTGTGCTTCTTCTTCATCGATACTATCAACGCCTGAGCCGCCCTTTGCAATCCATTTAAGTTGTTTTGCCTTTTCAAAGAACGACTTGTCACATTCAATCTTACTCCTAACTATTAGGCCTCTATATCCCTCAATTCGTTTGAGAATTTCATCTTTTTCTATTTCAGGATTATAGTCAAAAGTTATATTTAACATTGATAATCCTTCCATTAACAAAGGATGAAAATCATCAATAATCAGTACTTCTGGATGGATTTCTGTTTCTTTTCTCATCGCAAAATTATTATCAGAAGTGGCAAAGTTAAAACCAATTTTTAAGAATGGATAGTTTATTCTTACTAACGGCATTATTCACATCAAATCTAAATTGATTGAAAAAAATGTTCTAAAAAAAATTGCCGTCAATCTTAAATATAAAAGGAAAGAATTATCTCTTCCACAAATTATGTTCTTGCAGTTTTACTTTCTTCCCAAAAAAGCGATTAGCAGCTTGCTCAAATCCTGATGTAAAGTCAGAAACAAAGAATTGATGTTCGGGTGATCTACGTTCATGTCTTTCAGAAGATGATAGCTTGAGAACTGTCTCAACTTTGCGAGCAACTACATATGCGCTATTCACAATTTCAATTTTTTGTCCTAGGAGCTCTCTAATTTGATTCTCTATCAATGGATAGTGTGTACAAGCAAGCACCAATGATTGAATACCAATAAGGCGAGAATTTGAAAGGTAGGAATTGATCACTGCCTTGCTGATATTGTTGTTATAAAAACCTTCTTCAATCATAGGTGCTAATAATGGAGTAGCTAAACTTTGAATAATTTTTGAAGAAGTTATTTTATTCAAATTTTTAGGAAATATCCTCGAGTGTATGGTGCGTTTGGTACCTATCAGACCTATTCGTGTATATTTCTCCCTAGATAGATACTCTACAATAGGGTCAATAACATTCACTACAGGCATATCTTTTGGAACCCATTTAAGATAAGCATTACCAACACTTGCAGACGCTGAATTACAAGCAATCACTATCAATTTACAATGATGGCTAAGTAAGAACTTTATAATCTCTTTTGAGTAATCTCTGATAGCTTTTGCTGACTTATCTCCATAGGGCAAATGAGCAGTATCGCCAAAATAAATTATTTTCTCATTTGGCAGTAGTGATGAGATTGCATTGGCTACAGTGAGTCCGCCAATACCGGAATCAAATATTCCAATTGGATTGTCTGACAAGGCTTAATTAATTTCCGATCGTATTCTTGGGGATTGGAGGTGTCTCTACATTATTATCTCCACCTTCCTTTCTCTTTTTCTCTGATTCTTCCTTTGTTATTACTTTTAGTTTTGCTCTTACGAGGTTTTCAACATCGTCTGCTTCTCTCTTATAATGAATTACTGATGCGTCTAAGACCAAAGTAAAGCCTTTTTCTTTTGCAATAGCTTCTATTGCATCATCAACTTTTTTCCTTAATGGTGCAAGGAGTTCTTCTTGTTTTTGTGCAATTTTTTCTTCATTCTCTCTTTGCTGGAATTGATATATCTGTTGAAGTTGTTCGAGGGCATATTGCTCTAATTCTATCAATCTCTTATTCTGGTTACCTGATTCTATTTTCTTATTGAGTTCAGTTTGCTTTGCAATATAATCGTCTTCTATCTTTTTTAGATCTTCTTGTAAAGTGAGATAATAAGACATTAAACTGTCGTTCATTACCTTGTACTCTGGTAAATCCAATACTACATTTCCATAATTGAGGTAACCAATTTTTACTCCTTGAGATTTAACGCAATAAGAGGATGTAAGCATTAGCAAACTCAACACTGCATTTTTTAAAATTCTGCTTGTCATATTTTATATCTGTTATTAGTTAGTTTATTAATCAATCATTAGAGGTGATCCCCAGTTCTTCTAGTACATTATCACTCAAATCGTACTTGGGGTCGGTAATAAGTACAACCATATTCCCTGCGATATCAAAAACAAAGTCGTAGGCACCTTCCTTAGCTACATTCTGAATAGCTTTGAACACCTTGTCTTGAATGGGCTTTATCAATTCTTGACGCTTCTTGAATAGTTCTCCGTCTTGTCCAAATTTTTCATTCTCATACTTTTTTACTTCGGTTTCCATCCTAACAATTTCTTGTTCTCTTTCTTTCTTCTGTTCTTTTGTTAACAGTGGCTCTTCTGCTTTGTATTCTTTGAATTTTGCATCCAATTCGCTATACTTTTTATCTACTTCTGCCTGCCAACCATTAGAAATTTCATCCAATTGTTTTTGTGCAGAACGATATTCGGGCATTTTCCCCAAAATATATTCTGTATCTACATATCCAAATTTCTGCTTCTGAGAAAATGCAGTTGTTGCTAATAAAAATGCAATTGTGATTAAAAGGAACTTTTTCATAATTCTGTCTATTATTATTGTTTTTATTTTCGGTAGTAATTCAAATCACATACCAATTTTAGGAGCGCGCAAATTTATTTATTTTTTGCTTTGGTCAAAGTTACTCTACAAATACCCTTTTATTCTATATACCATAGAGCCTACATTTTCTTTTATAAGAAGTTCCCACTTCTCAAAATTTTTTGCTTTTGGCAGAATGAATGTTTCAAAAGTATAATCTCTCATTGGCTCGAAGATAAAATTTGTTGGGTAGGGTTGTGGGTTAAAACCCGCTTTGCTGAACACCCTCATTGCTCTATCCATGTGAAAAGCAGATGTTACTAATAAAATATTAGGATTTGACAATCCGATTAATTCTTTCGTGAATTGTGCATTTTCATAAGTATTTCTTGATTGCGCTTCTATTAATAGACTATCAGTCCTAAATTGACCCTCTCTGAGATAGTTTTCAACCATGATTGCCTCTTTCTCTTTCGGATAGCGTAGACTCCCACTTCCTCCTGAAATAATTAGAGTTCCTATTCTATGTGATTGATATAGCTTAAGAATCTGAAATAGGCGATCTGACGATTCAGAAAACTCAACCCGATTTAACTCATTATTATAATAACAAAAACCTCCTAATAAGACTGCCGTATCAGGGTATGTTTGATATTTTTTGGCTGCTTCTCTCCATTTGTTTTCTTTTAACAGCCCGATTTCATTTACCAATACTCCGTTTCCGAATACAAAAACCAAAATCAGAGATATGAAAATCAATCTCTTACGCTTTATAATATTTTTAGTTGCAAGGCTTATGGTCAATAAAACCAATATCCAAAAGAAAGGATTAAGTATAAACCCCAATATTTTGCTTAAAATAAAAAACACAAGTAAATTTCCGTTTTGCAAAAGTACAGAAAAACAACGCTTTAATCTTCTATATTATAAATGTCCGAAATCATATCGGGTTCATATCCCTTGGTCATCAGAGCACGAATCACTTTTTGTTTTTTTTGCCAATCCTTTAAGCCACTTCTCTTATACTTTATTTTAAGTTTCTCCACCAAATCTCTCAGTGTTTTTTCATACAAATGAGGGTCTATCTCTTTTAGTCCTATCTTAATATTTCGTTCACTGATTTTTCGCAATCTTAACTCCTGAACAATCTTCAATCTACCCCATTTTTTCTGCCGGAATTTACCACCACTGTACGCCTTGGCAAAGCGTTCTTCATTTAAAAACTTAGATTGAATCATTTCGGTTAGTATCAATTCAACATCATCAAAACCCAACCCAAATGAATACAGTTTTGCCCTTACCTCCTCTTGGTGCCTTTCCTGATATGCACAAAACTTTTCAATTCTTTTTCTAGCGGCATTAAAGGATAATCTCTCTGTTTGCACAGAGGCAAAATTAAAATTATCTGTTAATGAAGAATTCAATATAGTTCTAAAATTGCACTTTCGTCAAAACAAAAGTACAACATATCTATTTAAATGAGTGCAAACCATTCATAATAAGGACAATAGACAAAACAATTATACAATATGATAATTATCATATACCCCTATGACAACAATCATTGTACAGAGAATAATTGTACACCATCTTTGCTGCCAATAAGATAGCAAAATTGTCATGAAATCTATTCGCAAAATATTATATTACCAAATCATTGTAGTATCAACCTTATTTTTACTAGTATCAGACATAAAGGCTCAAAACAATCAAAATCACGATAACAACATCAAAGTTTCATATCAGCTGAGACCCCGATTAGAATTTCGTGATGGTGCTTTTTCACCTGCGAACAAAAGCGGTGAACCTGCAGTTCTAATAAGTCAAAGAGACAGACTAAGTATAGAATATCAACATAAAGATTTATTAACCATACTAGTATCTCCTCAAAGTGTAAGTATTTGGGGACAAGGAAATATGGTACAAAGTCCTGAAAACAGTGGTAATCAATTTTCATTATTCGAATCTTGGGCACAATTAAAACTATCTGAGTATTGGAATGTAAAATTTGGACGTCAGGTTATTTCGTTGGACGATGAAAGATTTTTTGGAGTATTGGACTGGGCTCAAGGCGCAAGAGCCCATGACGCACTTTCTTTTAGTTTTCTAAAAAATAAATACGAACTCAAAGGTTTCTTCGCTTATAACCAAAATTACAGGGCAAACTACAACAATAATCTAAATAACCCATCAGGGAATTTATATAGCATAGCTGGTGCACTCCCATACAAAACTATGCAAACATTGTGGGCTAATATCCCTTTGAATGAAACCATGAAAATTACAATGCTTGCAAACAACCTCGGAATTCAGAATTACATAGCACCTCCTAGCTCAAAAACCAAATTTATTCAAACCTATGGAGTCAATTATTTTATTAATAATAAGAAGCTTTCTTTTCAAACTGCCGTATACTATCAAATGGGAGAAAAATTAGCAGCAGTTATGGCTTCAATCAATGCAGATTATTTCATAAATTCCAACTGGAGTTTAGGACTTGGAAGTGACTTTTTATCAGGAAATGATATTGGTTCTGTAAGCTCAGAAAATAATGCGTTCAATCCATACTTTCATACCGGACATAAATTCTATGGTTCAATGGATTACTTCTATGTAGGAAATGGACACAATGGGGTTGGATTGTCAGACAACTATGTGAGAATTAATTATAAGTCAAAAAAGAATTATTCTGTCAATCTCACAATCCATCAGTTTACTACACCCAACAAAGTCAATATACTCAACGTAAACTATGAACCAAACCTTGGACAAGAATTGGACTTAGGATTTACCTATAATATCAATAAATTTGCAACCTTGTTGGGAGGATATTCATTCTTTCTCAACACCTCAACCTTGAATATGCTCAAAAACAAACCAAATGCTAAAGACTTTCAGCAATGGGGATGGTTGTCAATCAACATCAATCCAACAATTTTTAAAACAAATTTTTAACCAAAAAATAAATAAAATGAACAAAAAACCATTCATCATCAGTGCCGCAGTCGCAATGACTTTCGCACTCTGGAGCTGTGGCTCAAATTCGGGTAACACTGCTCAAAACAAGAACAAAGCAATTGACATGGAAGCAACCGGAGAATTTGAAGTAGCTGATATCACAGCTGCACCTAATGTCCCTGCACCTGTTGGCAAAAGAGGACCTAAGAAACTGATTGTCAACCTTGAAACAACAGAAATTGAAGCCATTATTGCAGACACATTTAGCTATACTTTTTGGACATTTAACAATATTGTTCCAGGAAGTTTTATCAGAGTAAGAGAAGGGGATGAAATCCAACTGAATCTAAAAAATGCTGAAAACAGTATTTTACCACATAACATTGACCTACATGCGGTTAATGGACCCGGTGGTGGTGCTGAAGCAACATTTGCATCTCCCGGACAGGAAGCAAGTTTCACATTCAAAGCGCTTAATCCAGGCCTTTATGTTTATCACTGTGCAGCACCTCCGGTTCCACAACATATCGGAAACGGAATGTACGGTCTTATCTTGGTTGAACCCGAAGGTGGACTTGAACCGGTGGACAAAGAGTTTTATATCATGCAAGGTGAATTCTACGCAAAACCTACTTCCAGAAGCCCTAAACTATTAGAGTTTGATAATGATAAAGGTAATGATGAAAATCCTACTTATGTTTTATTTAATGGTAAAAAAGGTTCTATGTTAGGACCCAATATGCTGGAAGCAAAAGTTGGTGACAAAATTCGCTTATTTGTTGGAAACGGGGGTCCTAACTTAGTTTCATCATTCCACGTTATTGGTGAAATTTTTGACAATGTTTATACTGAAGGAGGTAGCACAGTTTCTCATAATGTACAAACAACTTTAATCCCAGCAGGAGGTGCAACTATTGTTGAGTTTACTGTAGAAGTACCGGGTGAATACAATATTGTTGACCACTCTCTATCAAGAACATTTAACAAAGGTGCTTTAGGTAAAATTAAAGTTACCGGGGATGCAAACCCAAAGGTTTTCAAAAAGAATTAAACTAAAAATAATTTAATGTATAAGTATTTCGGCATTATATCCCTTGCTTTCATTCTTTTCTCATGCAGCAAAAGTAAGGAAGAAACTTCTGCTTCTGTTGCTATGAATGAAAGCAGGGAGCCGGATACTATCCAACCCATAACGGTTGATGTCAAGATGGTTTATATTCCCGGTGGGGAATATTTACCTTTTTATGGAGAAGATACAGTCTTAGTTGAAGTAAAGCCTTTTATGATTGACGAGAGGCCGGTTACAAATAAAGAATTTCTTTCATTTGTAAAAGCAAACCCTCAATGGAGAAAATCTGTTGTTAAAAGAATCTATGCTGATAGTAATTACCTGAAATTATGGCCTTCAGACTTAGAATTACCAATTGGAGCTGACCCTGATGCACCTGTTTGCAATGTATCCTGGTTTGCAGCAAAATGGTTTGCCGAGAGTGTTGGCAAACGACTCCCTACATTGGATGAATGGGAATTTGTTGCGATGGCAGATGCTGACACTCCTAACGCCAGAAGAAAACCTGCATACTCTGACTATATTGTTGACCTCTATCTTATCAAAAACAAACATCTTAACCCAGTAAAACAAAGTCCACCTAATTATTGGGGAGTCTATAATATGTTTGATTTGGTATGGGAATGGACAGATGACTTTAACTCTATTATGGTTACGGGTGACTCCCGCACCGGACAATACGATGACAAAGGGCTATTTTGTGCCGGTGCTGCCACAAACTCAACTGATGTAATGAACTATGCTGCATTTATGCGATTTGGACTTAGGACATCGCTGAAAGCACATTATACTGTTGCTAACCTCGGCTTCAGATGTGCAAAAGATACCTCTTTAAACAATAATTAATATGAAATACCTGAGCATCCTTCTTTCTGTTGTTTTCCTTGCTTCTTGTACCGGTAAAAAAAATCAATCTAATGATATTCCATCGGATTCCATTTTTAATCTCAACTCTGTTTGGCAGAATCAAGATGGAAAAAGTCTTTATTTAAAAGATTTGCAAGGGAAAACATTGGTAGTAGTCATGATTTATACGAGTTGCAAAGCCGCTTGCCCAATTTTGGTTGCTAAGATGAAGCAGATAGAGAAAAAAATTGATCGAAAATATATTGATAATGTTTCGCTGATTCTCGTTTCTATAGACCCGGAGATTGACACACCAGAACGTCTTAAGAAGTTTGCTAAATCCAACAAGATGGAAGATAAACAATGGATCTTTCTTCGTTCCGATGAACTTGCAACACAAGAGTTTGCAAATGTTTTATCAATGAAATACAAAAAAATTGACCCTGTTGATTTCTCTCATTCCAATATCATCACTGTATTTAACCCTAATGGTAAAATGGTTAGCCAAGAACAAGGCACCGAAATTGATGTTGAAAGTGTTGCAACCAAGGTAAATAGTACAGCTCAAATGTTCAGATAACACTACTATAATCCAATCCCTATATAAGATTCTCTACTCAAGAACTCTAAGTATGGTGGCAGTATTTCTTTGAGATTTCTTTCTGCCTTTACTGAGTCATGGAATACTACAATTTGACCAGCTGAAGTTTTTCTAATCATTTTGTCTATAGCCTTGGCACAATCCAAACCATGATAAAAATCTCCGCTTAACAGAGTCCACATTATGATTTCATACTCACGTATCAAACGCGATGTCTGAGCCTTTGTTATCCTGCCATAAGGCGGACGCATCAGATTGCTGTCAACAAGTTCCCTGCACTCTTGAACATTAGAAATATATTCATCAAGAGAGGTTTTCCAACCCTTGAGGTGGTTAAAAGTATGATTACCGGTTCTGTGTCCGGCAGCAATGATTTGTTGATAGGTTTCAGGATATTTTCTAACATTATCTCCTACACAAAAAAAAGTTGCCTTGAACCCATACTTTTCCAACAAAGACAGTACCCAAGGGGTTATTTCCGGATGTGGACCATCATCAAAAGTCAAGAATATTTCTTTTCTTTCCACCTCTTTCCTCCAAGTATAATGATTGAAAATCTTGTCTATAAAAGGAGGTATTATTTGAGGATAAAGCATGAAGTGCAATGAATGACGGTCGCAAAATTAATGGGTTAAAATCGAATTTTATCCTCCGTGTTCTTTGACAATCTTATTTAACCATTTGAGAATCGAAAGTGTCAACAGGGTAGCAATCATCAGAAGAACAAAATTGGTCCAAAAGAAATTTGCCTTTTGTTCGTAGTCATACCACATACTCGCAAGAACCCCGGAAAGTTTGTTTCCTATTGCAGTTGAAAGAAAGAACCCTCCCATCATCAGTGCTGTAATTCTGGGCGGACTGAGTTTTGAAACCAATGATAATCCCATAGGGCTCAGACACAATTCTCCAACAGTTATAACACCATAACATGCCACCAACCAAAGCGGTGAAACCTTTATTGCTCCATTACTGCCTGCATAGGCTGCTCCAACCATTACAATACACGACAAAGCAGAGATGAACAGACCAAGCGCAATTTTATTGGGTGTTGAAGGTTCGCGATTTCTCCTACCCAAGAACATAAAAAGCCCAACAACAATGGGTGTTAGAATAATAATCCAAAACGGATTCACAGATTGGAAAATCTCAGTATTAATTACAAAAACACTTCCACCCTCTTCAGGTAATTTATTCTGTGCTGCATTTCTAAAGTAGATATCTTTCCCTGTTTCTTTGACTGCATTTCCACTTTCATCTCTCACTACACTGAATTGTTCGTCATAAACCGGTGTTTTTTTATTTTCATATTTGATTTCTTCTGCAAGATAAAGTTTGTTCAATGGTTTTTCTAAACTCTCTGAAACACTTCTGTCAGTGTAAAATTTTGCCCAACGTGTCAGAGCTGTTCCATTCTGTTTGAAAACCGCCCAAAACATAATACTCACAGCAAAAACAGCAAGAAGTGCTGCTATTGGTTTTTTATCTGCCGAGTGTGCTCTGAAATAAAGAGATACATAAAAAAGCACAACCGGTACACAGGCAAATATAAAGGCATCCGTAGAGTCGCTTCCTAAAAAGTTACCGGGAATAAACCATCCTATCAGACCTGCTATGATTGCGGGAACAAATACGATGAGTAGAACTTTGCCCAAACCAAAATCACCCTCCTCTTTGGGTTTGATAATATTTGCAGTTTTATAATGTTTCAGGCCAAAAGTAAATACAATTAGTCCCAAAAACATTCCGATTCCGGCAGTCATAAATGCAGCACCCCAATCGAATTTATTTCGCATAAAAGCGGCTATTATATTGCAAATAAATGCCCCTATATTGATTCCCATATAGAATATATTGTAACCGGAGTCCTTATATGGTTTGTATTTTTCTTCGGAGTAAAGGTTACCAAGCAAAGTTGAAATATTGGGTTTAAACATTCCATTTCCCAATATAATCAATGCCAATGCCACATAGAAAGAAGTAAGTCCCGGCAGTGCCAATGAGATATACCCAATTCCCATTAATATTCCCCCAATATAGACTGATTTAACATAACCCAAAATACGGTCTGCAATAAAACCACCCAAAAATGGTGTGAGATAAGTAAGTGCAATAAAAGTCCCGAAAATATCATCGGCATTTCGGTCGCCAAAAGCCATTCCACCTTTGTCCACATCAATCATATAAAGCACAAAAATGCCGAGCATGAGATAGTATCCAAAACGCTCCCACATTTCGGTGAAGAACAAATAGGGTAAAGCCGCAGGGTGTTTCTTATTTTTCATATTTCTTTTACTAATTAGTTTTCATAAATTTAAGCATTGACCAATCCCCGTCTTTTTTTATGTCCGCCAATCTCAGCGGACAAGCAGCCTTAATAGCCGGAATATCTGATTGCAGGAAACCGCTCAAAAACAGCTCTCCTCCTTGGTTTATATACTCACAATAGATTTGCATATCATCTATAAGCACCCCAAGATTGATATTTGCAATAAACACATCAAAAGACTTGTTCAATGTTTTCAGGATTCTTGCATCTCCCTTGTGAATCTTAATTTTATCTTTTAACCCATTGAGTTCAAAATTCTCAACCGCATTCTCAACCGACCAATCATCAATATCAACTGACTCAATATCAACGGCTCCGGCTTTTGCTGCATAAATAGCCAAAATTCCTGTACCTGTGCCCATATCCATCACTGACTTATTTTTCAAATCTGCTTCTAACAGACTTTCCAACATCATTTTGGTCGTTTGGTGATGTCCTGTCCCAAAAGACATCTTTGGGTCTATAATAATTTCATCCTCAAAGCTCTTGTCTCGTTTGTGAAAACTTCCTCGAACATACAGTCTGTCTTGTATCGCAATAGGTTGAAAATAATGCTGCTCCCAAACCTCATTCCAGTTTCTGTCTTCAATTACTTGTATTTCAATTTCACGTTCTACAATATTTTTCTCTGTTAAATCCTGAATCAAGACTTCCAAGGCTGTTGAATCATAATCATCAACCGGAATATACGCTAACAGTTTTTCATTTTCTTCAACAAAACCAACATAACCTATTGAAGTCAAAAATGCCGAAGCAATTTCAGAATTTTCTAAAATAGATTCTTTTATTCGGAGTGAAACTTGGGTATGGTCTTGATTTGACATAAATATCCTGCGGTGCAAGGATAAGAAAAAACAATCACTTATTATAAATCTCTAACAGTAATGCGTTTGGTAATAAAAAGTTCTTTAAAACGCAAAAAGAATGCAACCCCAAGATAAAAAATAACCGGTGAGAAAAAGGTTACAAAACTCAGATAAATAAAAAACATTCTAACCAAAGAAATAGGCAGATTAAATTTCTCTGCAATCTCAGTGCAGACACCGAAAATCTTGGGTTCAAAAAACTTTTTTAGCCATTTCATGGCTGCAAAGATAATCGTTGTTTTTTACTCGTTTATATATTGATTGGGTTAATTCAGATTTTAACCAATATTCATTGTTTTTTGTTTGATTAATTTATTCATATTCGCACCCCTTAAAAAATATCTATTCAAAACAACTTTTATGCTTTAGCAACAGAAATGGAAGAAACCTATTTGATCACTATTGCAGACCGCTCACACTATAAATATGCTGAGCAGATATGTATAGAATACGAAGAATCTGCGAAACAAAGAGGTACCGGAATTGCCAAAAGAACACCGGAATATTTACAAAAGAAAATGGATGAAGGAAAAGCAGTCATTGCTGTTACTCTCAACGGAGATTGGGCAGGCTTTTGCTACATCGAGACATGGGGACACGGAAAGTTTGTTGCAAACTCCGGTTTGATTGTCTCCCCAAAATATAGGCAGGATGGTTTAGCCAAGGAGATTAAAAAGAAAGCTTTTAACCTCTCAAGAGAAAAATATCCCGAAGCTCAATTGTTTGGGCTTACTACAGGATTGGCTGTTATGAAAATCAATGCTGAATTGGGATACAAACCGGTTACATATTCAGAATTAACCGATGATGATGAGTTTTGGGCAGGTTGCAAAAGCTGCGTAAACTATCCCATTTTGATGAGCAAAGGCAGAAAAAACTGCTTGTGTACTGCCATGTTGTACAATCCGGCTGAACATAAAAATGAGAAACCTGTTTCTGCACCGGAACAAAAAACAAAGAGCTATACTTCCATCTATATGAATGTAAAAAAGATGGTTAAATCATTTTTGAAACGCAACCAAAAAGAAACCATACTATAAATGACCAATAACTCCAAAAAGCTGGTGTTGGCATTTAGTGGCGGCTTGGACACTACCTTTTGTGCTGTCTATCTTACCAAGGAAAAAGGCTATGAAGTTCACGCCCTAATGGTCAATACCGGAGGTTTCTCTGAAAATGAAATCTCAAAGACACGTGAACACGCCCTTAGCTTGGGTATTTCTTCATTCAAAGCCATTGATGAAAGAGAAAACTATTATCAATCTGTAATCAAATACATGATTTTCGGTAATGTATTGCGCAACAACACTTACCCTCTCTCTGTGAGTGCAGAAAGAACGGTTCAGGCAATTGCAGTTGCTAACTACGCCAAAGAAATCGGAGCCTCTTATATAGCTCACGGAAGCACCGGAGCCGGAAACGACCAGGTAAGATTTGATGTAGTTCTGCAAATTATTGCACCTCAAATCAAAGTCATTACCCCTATTAGAGATTTGAAATTATCTCGTGAACAAGAAATTGACTTTTTGAAAAAAAACAATGTTTCAATGAACTTTGAAAAAGCTGCATACAGCATCAATAAAGGCATTTGGGGAACTTCTGTTGGAGGAAAAGAAACATTAAATTCAAGACATTCACTACCCGAAGATGCTTATCCCACACAGTTGACAACAAAAGACCCTATTGAAATCGAACTTCAATTTGAAAAAGGCGAACTCATTGGTGTCAACAAACAATCTTTTTCTAAATCCGTTGATGCTATAAATGCGCTGCAAGCAATTGCAGCTCCTTTTGCTATTGGACGAGATGTGCATGTGGGTGATACCATCATAGGAATCAAGGGCAGAGTGGGTTTCGAAGCTGCTGCTCCTTTGATTATCATCAAGGCACATCATTTATTAGAAAAACATACCCTTAGCAAATGGCAGCAATTTCTGAAAGAGCAAATGAGTGCATATTATGGAATGTGGCTGCATGAAGGTCAATATTTTGAAGCTGCAATGCGGGATATAGAGCGTTTTCTGGAATCAAGTCAAAAATTTGTTTCCGGTAAAGTGTTTATGCGCCTGCTTCCCTATCGATTTGAACTGATAGGAATAGAATCCGAGCATGACTTGATGTCTGAAAAATTTGGAAGCTACGGTGAAATGAACAATGCTTGGAGTGGTGAGGATGTCAAAGGTTTTACCAAAATTTACGGGAACCAAATGAGTCTTTATTTTCAAGTAAATAAACCTGAGAAAAATGAAAATTAAAGTTGGCATTATCGGAGGCGCGGGCTATACAGGTGGTGAATTAATCCGCATTCTGCTTAATCATCCCAATGTTGAATTGGTTTTTGTACATAGTAACAGCAATGCCGGGAACAAAATTTGGCATGTGCACACAGATCTTTTGGGAGAAACCGAATTGGAATTTACCAATAAAATTTCTTTTGAAGCAGAGCTGCTGTTTCTGTGCAGCGGTCATCACAAAGCAGAGGCATTTTTTGCAGAGAATACGATACCTGAACATATTGCTATTATTGATTTGAGCCAAGATTTTAGGCATAGAAACAAAAGTGAGATTCAAGGCAGAAAGTTTATTTATGGATTGCCGGAATTGAACCGAGATAAAATTTCAAAGTCAAGGAATATAGCAAATCCGGGATGTTTTGCCACCGGAGTTCAATTAGCTCTCTTGCCCTTCGCCAATGCCGGTATTTTGCCAAATGAAATTCATGTAAATGCAACCACCGGTTCCACAGGTGCAGGACAAGCACCAAGCGATACCACCCATTTTTCATGGAGAGATAACAATACTTCGGTTTACAAAGCATTTACACATCAGCATTTAACAGAAATAAACGAAAGCCTGTGTTCGCTTCAAAGCAATTTTGACGGCAAAATCAATTTCATACCGCAAAGAGGAAACTTTTCACGCGGAATTTTTGCTTCTGTATATTTTAAATGTTCCTTAACCCGGGAAGAAATCTTAGAACTTTTTAATTTTTATTACAAAACACATCCTTTTATCAGGATTAGCAATCAACCGATAGATCTAAAACAGGTAGTCAATACCAACCGTTGTTTTATAGCAATTGAAAAACATGACGATTATACCTTTATTACTTCTGCGGTTGACAACTTACTCAAAGGCGCGTCAGGACAAGCTGTTCAAAACATGAACCTGATGTTTGGATTTGATGAAACAACCGGTTTAAAACTAAAACCTTCTGCATTTTAATACCATGAATTTATTTGATGTTTATCCCCTTTTTGACATAGAACCCGTAAGAGGTGAAGGGGCTTATGTTTATGACAAGGACAATGTTCAATATCTTGACCTCTATGGCGGGCATGCTGTGATTTCAATAGGACACAGCCATCCTCATTATATTGAGAAACTCACGGAACAGTTAAAAAAGATTGGATTCTATTCTAACTCAGTAAAAATACCCATTCAAAAAGAATTAGCCGAAAAATTAGGTAAGTTGTCAGGCTATGAGGATTATGCTCTTTTTCTTTGTAACTCAGGTGCTGAAGCCAATGAGAACGCGCTTAAAATGGCATCTTTTCATAATAGCAGAAAAAAAATAGTTGCGATGAAAGGTGCTTTTCACGGCAGAACCTCGCTGGCTGTTGCATGCACTGACAATCCTTCTATTCAGGCAGAAGTTAACAAAGTTCACGAAGTTGTCTTTACACCTCTCAATGATGAAGAGGCTTTAAAAAAGATAGTAACGGATGAGGTTTGTGCAGTAATTATTGAAGGTATTCAAGGCGTGGGTGGAGTAAAAGTTCCCAATACACACTTTCTGAAAACAGCAAGAGAATTGTGTAATAAAACAGGAGCTATATTGATATTGGACGAAATACAATCCGGTTTTGGCAGAAGCGGAAATTTCTTTGCCCATCAAGGTGCTGATATCAAAGCAGATATAATTTCAATGGCAAAAGGTATGGGTAACGGTTTTCCGATTGCCGGGATTTTGCTATCCCCAATTTTTGCAGCAAAACACGGTTTATTGGGAACAACCTTTGGCGGAAATTATTTGGCTTGCGCTTCCTCCGTTGCAGTTCTTGATGTGATGAAAAATGAAAACCTGATTTCTAATGCTAAGGAAATAGGAAATTACCTCATGCAAGAACTCGCTCTTATTAAACAAGTTAAAGAAGTGAGAGGAATGGGTTTGATGATAGGTATAGAGCTTTATGAAAACTGTGCTCCAGTTAGAAATGAACTGCTGCACAAACACCATATTTTTACCGGTTCTTCATCTGACAAAAACACATTGAGAGTGTTACCGCCATTGTGTTTAACACGCAAACAAGCAGACACTTTTCTCAGTGCTTTGAATATTGCTTTGAAAAATTCCCTTGCTGCCTCATGAGAAACTTTATTTCTGTTCAAAATGTGCCTGATATCGTAGCATTATTGAACAAAGCTATTCATATAAAACAGAACCCTTCAGAATACTCCGTCATAGGAAAAGGCAAAACCATCGGTTTACTTTTTATGAATCCAAGTTTGCGAACCCGTATGAGCACTCAACGTGCAGCATATAATTTGGGTATGAATGTTATGACTGTCAACCTTGATAAAGACAGTTGGCAACTAGAGTTCGGAGATGGCGCTGTGATGAACGGTTCAACAAGCGAGCATATCAAAGAAGCTGCCGGTGTTATTTCTCAGTATTGCGATATTGTAGGTCTCCGCAGTTTTCCCGGTCTGATTGACCGAGAAAAAGACTATAACGAAGAGATTTTTAATGCCTTTTTGGCTAACCTTTCTGTTCCTCTCATTAGTTTGGAATCAGCCACATTGCATCCCTTGCAGAGTTTTGCAGACATGATTACAATCAAAGAACATCATCGCTCGGAACAAAGACCAAAAGTGGTTTTGACTTGGGCTCCACATATTAAACCATTGCCACAGGCGGTTTCAAATTCTTTTGCAGAATGGTCTATTGCGTCAGGTGCAGAGCTTGTGATTGCACATCCTAAAGGGTATGAATTGGATGAAAAATTTACAAAAGGTGCATCTCTCATAACCCATAACCAATCGGAGGCCCTTCAAGATGCTGACTTTGTGTATGTGAAAAACTGGTCTTCTTACACAGACTATGGAGCAATGCCGGAGGTTAAGGAAAATTGGCTGCTGAACAAATCCAAAATGGAACTAACCAAACAGGCCAAAATTATGCACTGTCTTCCGGTTAGAAGAAATGTTGAACTTTCCGATGAACTTATTGACGACCCTTCTGTTTCTTTAATTCAACAACAAGCCGGCAACAGGGTTATTGCCGCACAAACCATTCTGACGGAAATTCTAAAAGAATTATAAATGAAAAAAGCATTGACCATCGTTAAGATTGGCGGAAATATTGTAGATGATGAAAAAGTCCTCGCACAATTTCTCGAACAATTCGCTGCCTTGCAAGGATACAAGATTTTGGTTCACGGTGGAGGGAAAATTGCAACTCAACTCAGCAGCAAATTAGGTATTGAATCCCGGATTGTAGATGGAAGACGTATAACCGGAGCCGAAGAAATCAAGATAGTAACCATGGTTTATGCCGGTTTGATTAACAAAAGAATAACAGCAATGTTAAATGCTTTGGGAATACAGGCCTTGGGGCTTTCCGGTGTTGATGCAAACCTGATTCCTGCAACCAAAAGGCCGGTAGATAAAATAGATTATGGTTTTGTTGGTGATTTATTGCATGACCGTATCAATACTAGTTTCTTGACATCGGTTATAGAAAAAAATATTAGCCCTGTTATTGCCCCCATAACCTCAGACTCAAAGGGTGTATTACTCAATGTAAATGCTGATACCATTGCAACTTCACTCTCAATTGCACTGAGTCATTTGTTTGAAACTAAATTGGCTCTTTGCTTCGAGAAAAAAGGAGTTTTGTGTGATGCGACCGATGAAAACTCTGTTATTCCCGAACTTTCATCAGCATTGTACCAACAATACAAACAACAAGGAATCATCACAAAAGGGATGTTGCCAAAAACAGAAAACGCTTTCTTTGCTGCTCAGCACGGGGTTGGTGTAATTATTGGTCATGCTTTGGATTTAAATAAAAAGAATTTTGGAACCGCTATCACTCTCTGATATCAATCATAAAATTTACAATCTGCTCAAACAGTTGATTGCCTTACCTTCATTCAGCAAGGAAGAAGATAAAACTGCTCAGGCATTGACAGATTTTATGCAAAGCCTACAAATTCCGGCATATCGAATCGGAAATAATGTTTGGTCAAAAAATCTTTATTATGATTCCAAAAAACCTACCCTTTTGCTCAACTCTCATCATGACACAGTGAAGCCCAATTCCGGCTACACATTGAATCCCTTTGAGCCACTCGAAAAGGACGGTAAATCATACGGTTTGGGGAGCAATGATGCCGGTGGCGCATTGGTTTGTTTGCTGGGTGCATTTGTTCATTTTTATGAAAAAAAAGATTTGCCGTTTAATATCATCTATGCAGCCACCGCTGAAGAAGAGACATCCGGCACCGGTGGTGTTGAACTCGTTAGCACAGAACTCGGTAAGATAGATTTCGCTATTGTCGGTGAACCTACTTTGCTCAAAATTGCTGTTGCAGAAAGAGGTTTAATGGTTGTAGATGCTGTTGCCAAAGGAAAAGCCGGACATGCTGCCCGAAATGAAGGAATCAACGCCATCTATATCGCACTAAAGGATATTGAAAAAATCAAAAACCTCACTTTTGATAAAGAGTCTGAATGGTTGGGAAAAATTTCGATGAATGTAACCGTAATACAAGCAGGTACTGCCCACAATCAAGTACCCGAGAAATGCTCATTCACCATTGATATCAGGCTCAACGAGCACTATACTCACGAACAAGTTTTAGAAATACTTCAAAACAATTTGCAATCTGAACTGAAGATTCGCTCTTCCCGCATGAAACCTTCATTTATAGACTTAAACCATCCACTGATAATAGCTGCACAACGTTTAAATATCGATTTGTACGGCTCGCCCACAACCTCCGACCAAGCACTGATGCCTTGGGATTCTATCAAGTTAGGTCCGGGGGACTCTGCACGTTCTCATTCTGCTGACGAATTTATCTTTATTCAAGAAATTGAAGATGGGCTCAATTGTTATTGCTCATTGATAAACAAACTCTCCCATCAATTTAATCAAGTAAAAAAATGAAAATCTGGCAAAAAAAAGACTTTGAACACAATGATATTTCTCTAAAAACCGAATCTTTCACGGTCGGAAATGACAGAGTTTTAGATATGCGCCTTGCTCCTTTTGACATCATGGCTTCTTTGGCTCATGCAGAAATGCTGAAAGAAGTGGGAATCATTAGCGGGCAAGAGTTTGAAGATATTCAAAAAGGACTTCACCAAATTGAAGAAAAAATTCGTTCCGGTAAGTTTGCTATTGAAGAACATATTGAAGACATACATTCACAGATTGAGAAGGAATTGATTGATAGTATTGGGGATGCAGGGAAAAAGGTTCATACCGGTCGCTCCCGAAATGACCAGGTTTTGGTAGCAATCAAACTGTATTTGAAAGCTGAAATAAAAGAGATTGCGCAACTGAGTTTAACTCTTTTTGAAAGATTACAATCACTAAGCGAAGAAAACAGCTCTCATTTGATGCCGGGTTACACTCACTTACAACTTGCCATGCCTTCATCATTTGGAATGTGGTTTGGAGCTTATGCAGAGGCTTTGGTAGATGATTTGGAAGTTTTATCAAGTGCATATTCACTTGCAAACAAAAATCCGCTCGGCTCGGGTGCAGGTTATGGTTCTGCTTTTCCGCTCAACAGAACTCTTACTACCAAATTGCTGAATATGAAAACTTTAAACTTTAACTCTCTTTATGCACAAATGACAAGAGGTAAAACAGAAAAAGTTTTGCTCAATGCAATTGCATCAATAGCAGCAACCATTTCAAAGTTTTCTTATGACATTTGTCTCTATCTCAATCAGCAATTTGACTATCTTATCTTCCCCGATTCTCTGACAACAGGTTCGAGCATTATGCCACACAAAAAGAATCCTGATGTATTTGAGCTTTTGCGTGCAAAATGTAATCGTATTCAGGCATATCCAAATGAAATGACCCTCTTGATAAACAACCTTCCCTCAGGTTATCATCGAGATATGCAACTCACCAAAGAAATTACATTCTCAGCGATTGACACTATTAAGGAATGCTTGCAAATGCTCACGTTTGCACTCAAAGATGTGAAAATAAAAGAAGGATTATTGGAAGACAAAAAATTTGATACTCTATTCACAGTAGATGAAATCAACCAACTTGTCAAGAACGGGATGACATTCAGAGATGCTTATCGCAAAATCGGCAATGATGTAAATGAAGGAAAATTTAACCCTGATAAATCTATCAAACACACGCATGAAGGCAGTATCTGCAATTTATGCAACAAAGAAATTCGAGCATTGATGATGGACGTTATGAAGAAATTTGAATAACAATCATCTTCATTATGCTGAATAGACCTAATTAAAACTCTATTTTTGCGCAACAGTTTGTAAATCATTGTTGTGAATTTAACAATAGAAAATATCCTGCTTGTAGGTTCCATTTTACTCTTTTTAAGCTTAATAGCAGGAAAAACCTCTTATAGATTTGGAGTACCAACATTGCTGCTTTTTTTAGGTGTTGGGATGTTATCCGGCTCTGAGGGTATAGGCGGAATTCGATTTGATAACCCGAGAACCGCACAATTCATTGGTATTATTGCGCTTAATTTTATTTTATTCTCAGGTGGTCTTGATACCAATTGGAAATCAGTCAGACCTGTATTAGGACAAGGGATTGTTCTTTCAACTCTGGGAGTTCTTCTAACAGCAGTAACACTTGGAACTTTCATTTATTATATTTTCCCGTTAAGCGGTATCTCGTTAAGTTTTAATGAGAGCATGTTGTTAGGCTCTATTGTCTCATCTACAGATGCTGCAGCAGTTTTTTCGATTTTGAGGTCAAAAAATTTATTGCTCAAAACAAATCTAAAACCTACGCTTGAATTTGAAAGCGGAAGTAACGACCCGATGGCTTATGTCCTGACTATTTCCTTTCTGTCATTGGTACAATTTCCTGAAATGAATGAATGGTTGGTAATACTCATGTTTTTTAAACAGATGCTCATTGGTGGCATTGCGGGATTTATCTTAGGAAAACTCAGCGAAGTCACTATAAATAGAATAAAGCTTGACTTTGAGGGCATGTATCCGGTTCTTATGATAGCACTCATGTTCTTTATATTCTCAGCAACGGATTTCATTGGTGGAAATGGTTTTTTGGCTATATATATTGCAGGTGTATTCCTTGGAAATAAGGAGCTCACATATAAGCAAACAATCCTTAGTGTTTATGACGGTTTAGCTTGGCTAATGCAGATTGTACTTTTTCTTACCCTTGGTTTATTGGTCTTCCCCAACCAAGTTTATGATGTGATGGGCATAGGATTACTTATTTCATTATTCCTCATCTTTATTGCACGCCCTTTAAGTGTTTTAATCAGTTTGGCTCCTTTCAAAATGAAACGCAGAAGAAGAATGTATATTTCTTGGGTTGGATTGAGAGGAGCTGTCCCAATTGTATTTGCAACTTATCCTCTGATTGCGGGTATAGAAAATGCCAATTTGATTTTTAATATAGTATTTTTCATTTCACTTACCTCAATCATCATACAAGGAACGAGTTTGCCAATTGTAGCAAAATGGCTTGATGTTACTCTACCTCAAAATTTCAGCCCTGTGCTGGCAGAAGTAAATGAAAAGATTGCTGCTACACCTTCTTCAACCCTGCAAGAAGTGGATATTTTGCCTGAATATTATGCTGTTGGCAAAAAGATTGGAGAACTCAAATTTCCCGGTTCTACCTTTATTGTGGTTATCAAAAGGAATGGCGAATACATAAGACCGGGTGGTTCAACGGTTATCAATGCAAAAGACCGACTGATGATTTATACCAATAATATGGCGGATTATAAAAAAGTGAAGTCGTGTATGAAAAATGCAAATAGCAATTTTGAAGAAACAGCTGCCTGAACACTTTGTTCTCTATACTCTGTTGGTAAAGATTAAGAATCAATCATTCTTATTTCAATCTTGAATTGACTGCCTCCCAGCCAATCATAGCAAGTTTTCGCTCGCTTCCCCACATATAATTACCATATTCTCCCGAAGAACGAACGATTCTGTGACAAGGCACAATATAGGTTACGGGATTATCTCCAATAGCGGTTCCGGCAGCTCTTGCAGAACGAGGACTCCCAATCTTTTTTGCTATGCTATGATAAGTAGCCAAACTGCCAAAAGGCACGGTCAACAATGCTTTCCAAACCTGAATCTGAAAATCAGTTCCTTTCAAATGCAGTGAAATCTTTACGTCCTTTGCCCTTTCCGGCAAAAACGATAACAATGCCTTTTCTTGAATCTCCTCAGGTTGATGTCTGATATGTGCTTTTGGAAAAAGTTTTTTTAGGTTCAATATTTCCTTTTCTTCATCTTGGCTAAAAACCATATAGCAGATTCCCTTCGATGTCGAAGCTATAAACAAACGACCAAAAAGACTCTCCGCCATGGAATAATGAATCATCATATTTTCACTTTTTGCTTCTTCATTGGTCATCTGTGTGATGGTAACTTGAGGTTGATTAACGCTTTGATAATGTTCATAAGGGTTTTCAAAAAGTGATTTTTGTGCACTTTTGTTTGCCAATACAAACTTTGAATACTCGGGTTTGGTAAATCTTAAAAATTCTACAGGTCCGGTACCGCACCAGTCTATGAATAAACGATGAAACTCTTGGGGAGAAATATGAATCTTTCGAGCTACTACATCAAGATGTGCACTAAGAGAAGGCGTCTCCTCAAGGATTGCCAAGGTTTCCAAAATATACTCAAACTTCGATTTTCCTTTTAGTCTCACCGGATTGCAAATGTCTTGGGTATTGTCTTGTAGTTTTACACTATTTGCAAGAGTTTATCCTTAAGGGTGTGAATAACTCACTCAGTCTCTTGATTCTCAATACAAGACCAAATTTTTGTTCATTTTGACAAGTATAAAAAAGTGGTATTCTTAAATTATTTTCCGATACAAAATTTCGAAAAGATAGACCCGAGCACCTCGTCATTAGTTATCTTCCCTGTGATTGAACCTAAATGCTCTAAGGCAGACTTGAGTTCAAAAACAACAATTTCACCGGACAGCCCTTGCTTTAGACTTTCTTTTGCTTTTTGGATTGAAATTAGGGATTCTTTGAGTGCAGATAAATGACGCGTGTTACTGATGGTGATATCATTGCTAAGATACTTGGTATTGCATAGTTCTTTAAGGCGATTTAACAATGATTCAATCTCGCCTTTTTTTGCAGAAATCCTGACCCAATCATTTTCGGGAATCTTTTTTTCTGAAGACAGTAAATCACTTTTATTCAAAACCCAAATAATCTTATCATGATACTTTTCTATCGCTTTGATTTCATCAGTTGAGTCGTCTATATGTTGCGCATCAACCATATAAAGAACAATTTCTGCTTTTTCAATCTTTTGGAGTGTTCTTTCAATTCCCATTTGCTCAATCACAGATTCTGCATCATGTCTGATTCCGGCAGTGTCAATCAATCTAAAAAGCAAATCATTGAACATAAAACTTTCCTCAATTGTATCACGGGTGGTTCCGGCAATATCAGATACAATAGCCCTTTCTTCATTCAAAAGACAATTCAACAGCGTTGACTTGCCTGCATTGGGTTTTCCTGCTATTACCAAGGGTATTCCTTTTTTGATTGCATTGCCCGAACCAAAACTGTTAATGAGTTTAACAATATAACTTTCGGCAGAATCTATCCTTTCCAGCAGTTGTTCTCTGTTAGCGAACTCAACATCTTCTTCTCCAAAATCCAATTCAAGTTCGAGCAAAGAAAGGAATTCCAAAAGTTTTTCGCGAATCATCTCAATCTGATTAGAAACCCCGCCTTTGAGTTGTGACAAGGCGATTTTTCTGGCTTGTTCAGATTCAGCATTAATCAAATCCGCAACAGCCTCAGCCTGGGCAAGGTCAAACCTCCCGTTCAGATAAGCTCTTTGGGTAAACTCACCTGCGAGTGCCGGTTTTGCACCCAATTCTATCATAATATCAATGATTTTTTGACTGATAAGAGGAGAACCATGACAACTGATTTCTACAACATCTTCTTTGGTAAAAGAGTGAGGAGCTTTGAAAACGGATAAAACTACTTCATCAATATCCTCATTTTGGGAACAGATTTTTCCATACACCAAAGCATTGCTTTTTATATCGGAAATCTTTCTCCCTACAAAGACTTTATCTACCATCTCAAAGCAACCTTGTCCCGAAAGTCTAATCACGTGTAACGCAGCCCTGTTGCTTGCAGTGGATAAAGCGACAATCACTCCTTCATTTAGCATTGGTGCAAAATAACATTTAATCCGGTAAGTAGTATTTAGTAAGTTAAAAAAACCTTGTTTTGCAGTTTGAAATATGTTTGATTATAAAGAAATCCTAACAGTAACATTCACACTGTTCGCGGTGATAGATGTCGTAGGCTCTGTGCCGGTTATTATTAACCTTCGCGAAAAACTTGGTCATATTCAAAGCGAAGTTGCCACCTTGGTTTCAGGCTTACTGATGTTTGCATTTCTATTCTTTGGCGAGCAATTTTTAGCACTTCTTAGTGTTGATATTCATTCGTTTGCTCTGGCCGGTTCTATTGTAATTTTTATTATCGGTTTAGAAATGGTGTTGGGAATAGAATTATTCAAAAATGATGCGGATGCAAAAACAGGAAGTATTGTCCCGATTGCCTTTCCTCTCATTGCAGGCTCCGGAACTCTCACTACAGTAATGTCTCTGAAAGCAGATTTTCAGTCTAATAGCATTCTTATTGGTATTCTTATCAATCTATTAGTGATTTATATTGTTTTAAAATCAACTGCAAAAATTGAAAAAGCATTGGGCAAAGGTGGTTTGATGGTTGTTAGAAAGTTTTTTGGAATTATCCTATTGGCAATTGCAATGAAGATTTTCAAGAATAATTTCAGTTTGTTGTAATTGTTTTAAAACAAGGCCTAAATACCTATTTTTGCCGCTCCAAAATATAAGTCAACAAATGAGAATACACAGAGAAGGGTTTACAACTTTGCTGATTACAACCATTGTACTATTAGGGTTGAATATAGGCTTACACTACATAGGGATTCCACTATGGCTCGAAAAGTCTATCCAAGTTATTTCTTTAGTATTCTTTGTTATTATACTTCAATTCTTTAGAAATCCAATCCGAACACTTGTATCCGATGCCAATGCTGTTGTTTGTCCGGCAGATGGAAAAGTAGTTGTAATTGAAGAAGTGGAAGAACCTGAATATTTTCAGGGAAAAAGACTACAAGTAAGCGTTTTTATGTCACCGTTTAATGTGCATATCAATCGCAATCCTGTTTCGGGAACCGTTTCTTATGCCAAATATCATCCCGGCAAATATTTGGTAGCATGGCACCCAAAATCTTCCACAGAGAATGAAAGAACCACTTTTGTCATTAGAACTGACACCGGCAAAGAGGTGCTTTTCAGACAGATAGCCGGAGCATTGGCAAAACGTATCAAGTGGTATATCAAAGAAGGACAAAGGGTCAATCAAGCTAACGAAATGGGTTTCATTAAGTTCGGTTCAAGAGTTGATCTCTTTTTACCATTAGATTCAAAAATAAATGTTCAAATCGGACAGAAGGTAAAGGGTGGTATTACTAAAATCGCCTACTTTGCTTGACAATTCCGTTTTTTGGTATTAACTTTGCCTACCATATTCCAAACAATATATTTATATCATGAAAAAAATCATCATTTCCGCTGCGTTATTTATGCTTTTTACTATAGCTGTTAATGCACAAGAACCTCCTAAGGACACAAAGAAAGACTCAAAAGTTGAAGTAACTACATCCTCTAATGGCGAGAACAATGTAAAAAAAGAAGATAGTAAAAACGAATCACATTGCAAAAAGGATGAAAAGTCAAAGAAAGATGGATGCTGCAGTAGCAAGAAAGCTAAAAAGAAAAACAAAAAATCTTGCTGCTCTTCTGAAAAGAAGTAAGATTCAGATTTGCACAATAACTTCAAAGCCATGTATTTAATACATGGCTTTTTTTTTGATATTAGAGTCAGTATTATTAATCTATATTCACAGCATTAAGAATTAAGGGCGCCTTGTATAAGTTGACAATCACTTTTGCTACTTCAGTTTTTGCTATCATTTCAGTAGTTCAAAGTTTTTAATAAAAGGCAAGAGCCTCGATGACATGATTGCCTATGCACAAAATCACAACAACCGGTTACAGATAAAGGTTTGAGAGAACTTCTCAGGTGTATAAAAGAAAAACAAAGTATATGTTTTCAAATATTTTTCAAATGAGATTTTAAAAATAAGTTTTAAGTTTTTTCATCAGTTTATCTAGTATGT
>JAGFIU010000028.1 GCA_024103355.1 Bacteroidota bacterium | reverse complement strand
TCAAACTGTCAAATGTGTAATAATCTGCTCCATTCATCCAAATTGTGTGTCTTATTGAACTGTTGGTTGCATTGAATGTGAGGGTAGCCAAGTTCCCTTTGATAATTACTCGGGTACTTGCACTTAGCCCGCTTGCTTGATAAACAGTTACCTGTTCATTGAATGTTGCTCCCGCTGCTACATTACAAATTAAATCTCCGCTTCCGGTTACTCCGCCACCATTGCTCGGTCCTCCATCACCCCTTGATCCATTCCACAAATCATTAAAAAATGCTTGGAAAGTCGTATAATTGGTGGCTGATGCTGCAATTGAGTTATCAATTGTATAAATAGTACCCGTTGAAAGTGATGCCTTCGTTATTGAGGGCGAAAAAGCAAAAATTATTGACACAAAGCCTAATAAAATTGCTCGAATTCGGTTGATGTTGTAAAGATTTGTCATAATAATAAATTTAATTTTGTCCGTTATTCATGGGCAAATGTAGAATGCAAAATAGACAAATCCAAATTTCCAATAGATTATTTTGAAATCATTCCGATTTTATTCTTAACATTTTTTTACTATATAACTGAAAACAAAGGGAATAGAAAAGCGATTTTTTTTAAAAAAATTATTTTATCACAAAACCATTTGGTATCACTCCGGCATCAAATTCTGATATTATTCCATGTTCTTTTCTTATAACATAGACTTTCCCTTTTCGAACATAATCTTTTGCATCTGATATGAAAAGTTGTTGATAATCAGAACTATAAAACATTGCATAATATTTTCCGCTAATCGGTAGCTCTGCAATTTGCTCTGTGTTTGAGTCTTTAAACAAACTCACTTCCCCTTTGGATAAATAATAACAACCACCTTCTGTCATTTCAAATAAATCAATCGTTCCTCCTTGCAAATAAGCCTTTTTTTCTCCTTTATCATTTATTTCCCATATTATTGATTGAGATGACTTATCTAATAAGTAAGCTTTCCCATCAAACGATTGTAGTTTTCCCATATCACCGGAAAATTCCAAACTGTCTGTTATCAAATCTGTTTGTGAAGAAATCAAATATACTTTCTTAGCCAAAAGGCTTTGAACTGCATAGTAGCCGTTATTCAAGGGAACAACTCGGTCTTGCCAGCCATATATAGAAATGGTTTTTATGACTTTCCCTGTTTTTAGATTTATCCTTGACACTTTATTTGAATATGTATCTGTCAAATAAGCTTCATCAGTTCCTTCAATTACTGCCAAATATCTTGGAGAACCAAGGTCAGAAAATGTTCTTTTATGTTTAAAACTGTTTTTATCTACAACTTCAATTGTTCCGGAGTTATTGAGCGCAAAGAATATTTCATCTTTATATACCATAGCAGATTGAAGCACATCTCCTAATGGTCTGTTGTTTACATTACTAAATACATTGTCTGTATATTTCTGAGTCTCAATATTATAAAATCCAAAATCAGCATTTCCCCATCCGAAATTGCCTTCGTTGAGAATCAATACTCCTTTTTCTCCTGTCTCAAGCTGTTCTTTGTTCTTTTCCTCTTTTTTACAAGAAACAAATGCAATCAGAAGAATACCAATAACTAAGCGTATCTTATTCATTATCTAACAATTAATTTACTTGTGTGTTCACTTCCTTTTTCTGTTTTCCACTTGATAAAAAACAGTCCGGTTTGTTCAACTATTAAATTATGAGAGCGTTGAAATTTCGAATTTTCTAAAATTAGCCTACCGTTAATATCAAAAAGCTTGAAACTAAAATCATCGAAAAAAGACAGCATAAAACTTTGGTTGATTTGCACAGGATTTGGAAATTCTAAAGCCGGTACTTCTATTGTTCTGGCAGAGGAAAAATTTTCAATATTATAAATAACACCAACAGCATCTATATCAAATCCTCCGGATTCAAAAGCAGTTGGATATGGGTCATTAACTTTGTTCCCCTTACTATCACGTGTATAAAAACTGTCATTGAGCGTTCCAATTACATCAATGATTCTGACATGTGTTATATGATTGATATTCAAATCTGCAGAATCTTTCAATTCTTCTAAATCAAAAGGAGTTCCATAAAATGCTCTGTATTTTCCTGCCAGATTATATAATTTAGTTGGGTCAATATTTCCAAAACTTGATACTTGAATATTTGTATCAGTATTGGAAACAGACGGGAAACGCACAAAGCGCACCCCGTCTGAACTTACTTCCACAAAAGCCAATTCCAAATATGTATCAGAAAAAGAGTTTTCAAAAACTGCAAAATCTGCTCCGGGCCCATTTGTAATAGGAACCTTAAAAGTTAAAGTTGCCACTCCTCCATCACCAAGACTTACGACCGCTCCATCTGCTTTTCCGCTTGCATCTTCATCAACTCCATAACTTGCTTCTAAACCTGTAGAATCAGAGCAGTCGTACAAGCCTCTTTCAACTACACAGGTCTTAGCCCATGAAATAAAAACTGATGAATCTGCATGCAATGCTTTTGAACCCGGCTTTCCGGCTGAAGGATCAAACTGTGCTTCTGTTATTTGCATTCCGCAGAGCAGAAACAAAAACAAAAGGGATGTTTGAATTAAGCTTTTGTTCATTACTAATTTTATTTTACTGTTTTATTATTCTTATTACAGAGGAGCCTTGGGGGGAATTAATATTCACAAAATAAACTCCTGATTTCCAATCTTTTGTCAATATTTCTTTAGTACCTGAAATATTTTCACTTGCAATTGTCTTTCCTTCAATTGAAAAAATATTGATTGAAAGAACCTCTTCTGTTTCAAAAGTTATTTTTTCAGCAAATGGATTAGGATAAACAAGTACTGAACTTTCTGCATTAGTATAAACCACAGCATTATTATCATCGTCAACTAATGGAGCTTCAACAACTTGAGGATAATTAGGTCTAAGTGCGGGACTGAAATCAGTATAAGAACATCCAAAGAAAGCTCCGTCAACAATTTTTTCTGAAATTCCTGCATTCATAGACCAGTTTCCAAAATTAGTTGCTGACCATGTTCCCCAATAGTTAGGAGAACCACCTATTCCTGAATCTGAATGATAAATAATATCATTCAAGAAACTACCGGCATTAATCTTAAAAAATGAATCCTCTGCTGAAATTGCTTCCAATAACCCTAAACCTGTAGTTGAGTCATCAAACCTAACTCCAAAAACAAAGGATTTTCCACCATTTACAGGATTAAAATCCACTACCAACAAGGCTTTTGAGTTTCCTTCTCCAAACCATCTCCAATTATTATTATCAAAATCTGCTATAGAAACAGCCTCCGGATTTAGTGCAGGAGCAGGGTTTGCAGTTGGATATCGCATTGGCTCCCATGTATTTGGGTCAGAATCAGTATATGAAATTCCATAGACATTATTCTTTTTGATAAAAGCACTAAGTCCTGAATTATATTCCCAATTTCCATTTTCAAAACTGAAAGTATTCCACCAAAAATTATTTACTCCGTTAACACCTTCATATTGGTTGTAAGAAACGGAATCCAAAAAGCCACCTTGATTTAAAAAAGAAAAATTCATATCTGCTTGTGCCATTTTTTGCAAAGCATCTCCTCCTGAAATTGAGTCATCAAAAAGAATACCCCACACAAAACTTGAATCTGATAATCCGTTTCCGGGGAATGTAACAATAACAGCACCAGAATCGCTTCCTGTACCTGTCCAAAACTTAATTGATTGTTGCAAAGCAGAAAAGTCTTGTGCTTTTAACTGCCCAAAAATACCTAATAGCGACATTAGGATAATTGATTTTAAATTTACTTTTTTCATTTTATATATTGTTTAATATTATTTCAATTTTTGTGAACTCCAACTCATTGTATATCAATAGCCATACTTATTAAAAACGACCTGCCCATCATTGGCCTGCCCAAATACAATTCATATCCTTTATTAAAGACATTGTTAACCGTTAAGCCAAATTTTGTAACTGCTTTTTTGATTTTATATTTATAATTGAAATTGATATCTGCCAAAAAATAATGCTCTAAAAAAGTACTGTTATCTGTTGATATATAACGTTTACCACTATAATTCCCTACGATATTTATGTATAAATTTCGGAACTTTAAATTAATGAATCCATTAGCAGTTTCCAAAGGAATAAAAATCAACTGATTACCAATAATATCTTCACTCCCATCCTCTGTTATTGTATAAACAGAGTGATTCAATGCCCCAAAGCCTCCAATATTTAATTCTGTGTTTTTATTATTTATAAATGCTGTTTTAATCTTCAATTCTGTGCCCAATACTCTTGCACCTCTGATATTTTTCGCTTCCCAAAATGTTCCATTGTCTTGCCAAACAATCAGATTACTAAGCTCATTGTGATAAACACTCAGGCTGACAATTAATTTTTTATGAATATAATCTGCTCCTATTTCATTTTTAAAAGCTTGTTCATTAACCAAATCAAGATTACCACCAGGAGTCCAATACAAATCATTGAAAGTAGGAACTCTATAGGACAAACCGGAACTTGCTCTTAGTTTAGTTTTTTTGTATAAAAAACTATATAGTTCTATGGCAGGTGCAGGTAATAAAACTCTGTCATTGTGAAATTGTTCTCTAACTGAGAAAGTATAGTTAATCTTGTTTAGTTTACTTTCAAAAGACACAAATCCCGAAAGCAAGTTTTGTGTCTTAATTCCATTATATTCTCTTACAACACCTCTATTTAATACTTCATTGACACCAAAATTCAATCTGCTCTTTTGTCCTATTAACACCTTTTTCCCCGCATCTAATACAAAAGTCTGAGCTTTATTGTGATACACATTTGATTGATTATCAGTAAAGATAATCTTCTCATCAAAGTAAGCCATTTTTACATAAAGATTGTTTTTGCTATTTGATTCCCAGTTAACATAAATCCTTTTGATTTCATCTTCCTGACGACTCCTTGGATTAGGAACAGAAATAGCATCTGTCAGTCCTCTGTCTGTTGCTTGCAACCAAGCCTTTATATTAAACACACTCTTTTTGCCGGTATGTATAGCCAACTCTTGCAGTACCCCATAAGACAAAAAATCATTATTAATCTGTTCTTTTCTGAATGGAGTTTGTTCATACCCTATTATAGGATAATTATTGAGTGCCCGGGTTGCAAATATCCTCGTGCGCGAATACAATCTGTTATTGCTTAATGTTATATCTGTTCCTCCGGTTCGTTTCCCAAACGAACCAAGTGCAAAATATGCAGAGTATTTATTTGTTCCAAATAGAGGCTTTTTTTCACCAAAGGCAATACTTCCACTTAGAGCAGAATTTCCGGACAAACTACTATAATTATTTTGAACTAAGGACGCATTGTCTAAAAAGAAAACCGGTATTAAACTTAAATCAAAATTTCCATTCATAGGGCTTTGAATATTAATACCCTCCCAAAGTAAATTCATTTGATTGCCATACAACCCTCTGATACTTGCCAAAGTCAATTGCCCTACACCATTAGAACGAACAGAAACTCCGGACTGTTCAAGTAATTCACCTAGATTTTGAAAATTTCTTTGAGATAAATTAGCATTAATTAGATTAATTGAACTATGAGCTTGATAACGATGTCCATTAATAACCACAGAATCCAGCGTAAGCGAATCCGAGGGTGGATTAACATTAGCAAGTGCAGTTATTCCTGACATTAGGGAAAATGTCAGGAATATAAGTTCATTTATTTTTATCCTCAAAACCATCATTCTATTCCGGTTTTCGGGGAAATCTATTGGAAAACAAATTTTTTTTAAGAAGTTTGTCATTCCGACCTTTTCTCCGAAAGCCGTAAAATATTTTTGTTGGCAATGGCAGGTCTTCTGACTTTCTTCCCTTTGCAATGCCTTCCCGTCATTGTCAAGACAGTGGCAAAGAATTTTGCAAAGTTTCTGTATATATTAAATACAGAAGAAGATTACAGCAGCGGGAACTGTCCGGGATTTACACCCGATTCCCTTTTAATCCCGCACTAAAAAATAAATTAGTGCATGGAACCATAACCGTGGGCAAAATAAAGCTTTTTTCAATTGATAAAAAAATGAAAAAGGATTTTCAGAATCAGAACATCAGTAAAGCGCTTTTTGGGTTACCTATGAAACTAAATATTAATGTTCCAAATGGGTTTTAATAATTTTGTTTGTAAGATAAAACAAGTTAGATTTGCACCTTCAAATCGCGGGGTGGAGCAGTGGTAGCTCGTTGGGCTCATAACCCAAAGGTCGCAGGTTCGAGTCCTGTCCCCGCTACTAAACAAAAAAGGTCATCAAGCTTGGTGACCTTTTTTGTTTACCGGTTTTGCAATTCTCTGATACACAACAAGCAGTAGTTATAATATCTCACCTTCAATCCTTAACTGAATATTTCAAAAGTAAGTTTTTCAGAAAGTACTAAACCAACAGACATCAGTTTATACTCATATTCCGTCTATACCAAAGTTTACGTAAATATTCTACTATGATATAAAATACAAACTCATTAATGGCAGTATATCGTCCTTCGCCTCCCTCAATTCCGCCAGACTGAGTTATAGTATCCTATAATTGCTTTTTAACCATGAGCCTTTCCCTGTCTTGTTTATACTATAATCAAAAAAATAAATACTAAGCCAGGTTGAGAGTTTATTACCGTATATTAATAAGGTATTTTTCAGCTCAAAAATCAAAAAACATACTGCTTGATAGTCCGCCAACAATCGGTCAAGTAAAAAAATAATTTAATCGAATTATTATTATAGCTTTGAAATTACCAAGAGAATAATCTAACAAAATGAAAATACTCACATTAAGAGGAAGCTTATTCGCTACAATTCTGTTTATTGCCACAACCCTTGCTTATGGACAAACCAACACGTGGTTTACCATAAGCAATGGTTTGAACGTGGGTAGCAATATTATTATTCACAAGGATTATGACAGGCAAAACCGTTTACCGCTCAGAGGAAGCCTCACCCTCAATCTCTGTCAAAGACCTGCCGTCAGGTATTTATTTCTTACAAATTCAAAACTTAAACAATTATCATTATGAAACACATAAAATTATTATTGAGCCTTAGCATTTTGCTGTTTTTTGGCAAAATGCCTGTAAAAGCACAGACCTTCTTTCCTGACAGTACATTCAAACTTTTATATCCTCCACCTTGTGGCGTTGTAATAGGAGCTTTTAAGAGTATTTTATTTCTATTAATAACATTCCAATTATCTTCGCTAATTCCTGAATCAATCCCTGACAAATAAACTTTTTCACCTATATCAATAACATCATAATTAAATCCCGCTCCGGCCACATCAAGTAGCATTCATTATCTCAGGTCCAATTCCATCACCATAAGCCACGGTAATTCTTTTTGTATTATTCATTTTTTACACATATAGTTAAAATTAAATCAAAAAAAAAAGCCACCTAAGAGGTGGCTTTTTATAAAGATTTTGGCGGCAACATACTTTCCCAGATTTTAATCTAGTATCATCTGCGTAAATGGGCTTAACTTCTCTGTTCGGAATGGGAAGAGGTGAACACCATCACTATAACCGCCATAAGATTGATAGACAATATCGAAACAAAAAAATAATTAACTAAAGGAAAATTTATTGGTAATTAGTACTACTCGGCTTTGACATTACTGCCTTTACACCTGTAGCCTATCAACGTAGTCATCTTCTACGACCATTAAAGGAAAATTCATCTTGAGGTCAGTTTCGTGCTTAGATGCTTTCAGCGCTTATCTTATCCATACATAGCTACTCTGCAGTGCCACTGGCGTGACAACAGATACACCAGAGGTATGTCCAACTCGGTCCTCTCGTACTAGAGTCAGATCCTCTCAATTTTCCAACGCCCACAACAGATAGAGACCGAACTGTCTCACGACGTTCTGAACCCAGCTCGCGTGCCACTTTAATGGGCGAACAGCCCAACCCTTGGGACCTTCTCCAGCCCCAGGATGTGACGAGCC
>JAGFIU010000005.1 GCA_024103355.1 Bacteroidota bacterium | reverse complement strand
CCTTTATTAAAAGTAATTTTACCCGTACTAATATCAAACATCGCATCATACAAGTTCTGAATATCGCCTTTTTCAACCCTGATTCCCATATTGTTTTCAATGTATTCTTCCGGACCTCCGGATACGGTATAAATAACGGGAACTCCCATACACAACGCTTCTGCACATGTGATTCCAAATGTTTCATAATTGCTGAAACTAACCAAACAATCCGAATTGGATATCATGTGAAGGGTTTCATTATGTGTTAGCTCAGGATAGAATTGTAAGCTCCTCTCAGGTATGGCAAGTTGTTGAGAAAGAGCCTTAAACTCATCTGATTTGTTAGAGCCGATAAAAACTAACTTCATTTCGGTGTTAAGAGTTAAGGTATTAGCAAATGCTTTGATAATACCACTCACGTTCTTTTGTTTGTCTCTCAAGTTTGAAACATGAATAAATGTGAAAATATGATTAGGTTCGGGTAGGGCAGGAGCAACCCATTTCACAATGTTTGGAAGCGTATAAGCATCGTGTTTGATATAGCCTTTTCGAAGTATCTCTTGTCCAAGATGTTTTGAAACGGTTATAAATTTTTCAGCTTTTTGTGCAATCAACTTTGTGAGAAATCTGAGTTTAAAATTGTTTAACTGATAGTTTTCATCCAAATATCCCGTCCAATGTTCGGTAATGTAATAAGGAATTTTAAATTTTCTTCTGAATCTATAAGCCAGCAAGCCCATTTTCCATATTACCTGCACATGAGTGAAATCAACAATACCTCTTTCTTGTTCAATTTGTTTTAGTAACATATCCCCGCTATAAAGGAAAAAGTTATAGCGAAGCAACGCAGGTGCTTTTTCCAAGTAATAGATACGTTCTTCCATGTTATTTGCACATTTATTGATAACCAACTCACTTTTTCCCGACTCATTTTTGTTGCAAATATGAAGTACGGTTACTTTGTACTTTTTAGCCGTCTCTTCAGCTATTCTTTGAACAAAGTCGCCATTATAAGGTGTGTATCTGTTGGGATACCATGATGCCAGAATCAGAATGTGTTTTTTGTCTGACATTGATTTTACATCTGTTCAGGTACTTCAATTCCAAGCAATCCCATTGCAGATTTTATGGTCTTTCCTGTCAGGAATGCAAGTTTAAGACGACAGTTTTTGACATTGATATCACTTTCTCGTAAAAAAGAAACTTCTTTATAAACCCTATTAAATGCTTTTGCCAGATCTATACAATATGCTGCAATAATAGCAGGGCTAAAGGACTGAGCTGCTTTCAGAACTTCATTATTGTATTTATATAACAAAATGAGTGTTTCAACTTCGGTCTCGTGTAAAGGTATATTTTTAGAAAGGTCTTTTTCCCAATCCTTTCCGGCTTGTCTAATCAATGATTGAATTCGCGCATAGGTGTATTGTACAAAAGTACCCGTGTCTCCTTGAAAATCAATGGATTCTTGCGGATTGAACAACATTCTTTTTTGCGGATCTACTTTTAGGATGAAAAACTTTAATGCTGCCAGACCAAGCATTTTATAAAGTTGATTCTTTTCAATCGCACTCATGCCTTCGGTTTTGCCTAATTCTTCTGATTTCTGTCTTGCAGTTTCGAACATTTCTTCAAGCAAATCGTCTGCATCAACAACTGTCCCTTCTCTTGATTTCATTTTACCACTTGGTAGGTCAACCATTCCGTAAGATAAATGGTACAGACCTTTGGCATAAGGACGCTCTAATTTTTCTAATATTTTAAAAAGTACTTTGAAGTGGTAATCTTGTTCATTTCCTACCACATAAATACTCTTGTTTATATTAAACTCTTTGAATTTTAGCTCGGCAGTCCCCAAGTCTTGTGTCATATAAACTGAGGTACCATTGCTTCTGAGCAGCAGTTTTTTATCTAATTTATCTGTTGTCAAATCAATCCAAACTGAATTGTCTTTTTCCTGATAAAAGACACCTTTTTTTAATCCTTCTTCTACGATTTCCTTACCAAGTTTGTATGTGTTAGATTCATAGTATGTATGGTCAAAGTCAACTCCCAGAGTTTTGTAAGTAATTTCAAATCCGTCATAAACCCAACCGTTCATGGTTTGCCAAAGGGAAATGATTTCAGGGTCTCCTTGTTCCCATTTAACCAACATTTCAGTAGCTTCTTTCATAATGGGTGCTTCTTTCTCTGCAAGTTCCTTTTCTACACCTTGAGCAATAAGAGCGTCAATCTCTTCTTTATAGGCTTTGTCAAATGCGACATAATATTTGCCGACAAGATGATCTCCTTTTAATCCTGAACTTGAAGGAGTTTCTTTATTACCAAACTTGAGCCAAGCAGTCATAGATTTACAGATATGAATTCCTCTGTCATTTATCAGATTGACTTTTATTACTTCATATCCGTTTGCTTTCAACAAGTTTGAAATTGAATAACCCAACAAATTGTTTCTGATATGACCCAAATGCAACGGTTTATTAGTGTTTGGTGAAGAATATTCCACCATTACTTTTTGCCCCCTTCCGATTGTATTTACTCCGTTAGCGTAATTATTATTGTAATTGTTGTTTAAGAAATCAACCCACTGTTCTTGTTTTATTGTAATATTTAAAAACCCTTTGACCACTTGAAAACTACCTACGAGTGTGTTTTTTTCAAGTATATATTCTCCGATTTTTTGTGCGGTTGCCTCCGGATTTAATCGGCTGATTTTTAGATAAGGGAAAACGACAAAAGTAAAGTTACCTTCAAACTCTTTTTTAGTTCCTTCTAAGATTATCTGTTCCGCAGGGATTTCAGTATCAAAAAGGGTTTTAAACGCTTCTGAAATTTCGGATGATATTTTTTTCTCTATCTGCATACTCACTTTAGAAGTTTGCAAAAATAGGCTTATCATTCAAATTACACTTACAATTATATTCAGAAGCAGTTTGAAAAAATAAGTAGGATAGGATTAATAAATCCACTGCCGGGCAAAGTATTTTATCCTTGAATACCTTCGATTTCTGCTTTTAGTTTTTGAGCTCTTTCCAATATATCAGCGTCATCATAATTACTTAGGACATAATTAAGTGTTGCTTTAGCTTGAAAATCATCTGCCTCTCTGTGATAAATCTCGGCTAATAATAAGAAACATCTAGCTTGCCAATATTCAAATGCGACAAATTGCTTGTTGTAATCAAAAATTTTTGCTTTAGATGCAGCAAGGTCAGATCTGTCAAAAAGTATTTGGCAGATAAAATAGTATGCTTCTGCCCCATATTCATCTTTATTTGCTTTTAGTGTTTGTGAAAAGTAATTCTCAGCAACAGTTAGGTCATTATTTTCGTAGTACAACATCCCAATTTTGTTCATTACCTCGCCCTGTATATTTTGTGGGATATTTTCCATTCGTAACAAACGCAAGCCTTTGGTTTCGGCAATCTGGAGTAAATTTAATTCGTAAGCAGAGCGAGTTTGTCCCAAATATGCATTCATAAGAGTCTGTTTTTCGGAACTGAATATTTCAAGTTTGTCATAGTAGTACAATGAGGAATCATATTGGCTATTAAGATAATAGTAGTTTGCTAATCTTTTTGCCGATTCAACTCTGAATTCATTTTGGGTACTTTCAACAATTGCCTTGTATTGAGTAATTGATTCCTGATTTTCAGATATTTTATCAAGGCAAGTAGCTAAATAAAATCTTGCACTGATATTAAAAAAACCATTTGGAAATTCTTTTAAATATTGTCTGAAGTTATCAATAGCACCTTGGCAGTTGTTATTCATGTATAGATTAAAAGCTCCTTGATATGTTACAGAATCTCTGAAAGAGGTACTGATTCCGGCATTAGGAACCGTTTCTAACCAAGTCAGATATTGATCAGATTCTCCTCTAGATACATAAATTCTTTCAATATAACTCATGGCACTTTTGGATTCTTGTGTACCCGGGTAACTTTGCACTAATTTCTTGAACTCAACTAATGCGAGTTCATCTTTTTCAAGTGTATAATACATAACTCCTAAGGCTAGAAGGCAGTTTTTACCATAGTTGCTGTTAGGAAAGTCTTCTAATAAATATCTAAAATTTCGCTCTGCTTCATTATAGTTTTCCATTTGCATCCACTCTGTTGCAATTTCATATATTGAATGCTCAATATAGATTGAGTTAGGATACTCAATGGGAATACGCTTCATCATCGCTATTTTTTGACTACCTTTATTTTGGATTCCTAAGATCATACCCTGTTGAAACAAGGAATAGTCACTTCCCAAAGCTTTTTTTGCTGAAATATATGAGTAGTTATCTAATGCTTCTTTGTAACTTCTAAGCATATAATTGCAATCTGCTATTCGTAGATATGCATCATTCAAATAATTTATATCTTGAGGATTTGCACTATTGAGGGTTTTATAATGATTGAAGTAGTTTAAAGCTTCTGCATACCTTTTCATATCAAAAAGACAGTATCCAGCAGCATAGTTTGCATATATGTAATAATCAGTTCCCCGAGCTCCATTTAGATTTAAAAATGTTTGATAATAACTTAGTGCTTTTCCCATATCTTTCGAATTGAACTCAATTTCACCAAGCCAAAAATTTGCTATCGCAGTATATGATTGATTGTCAAACATCTTTGCCGCCTTATGTAAAACGATTTTAGCATCAGCATATTCTTTGTTTAGGACTAATTCTTCCCCGCGTAGAATTAAGATTTGTTGTAATACAATTCTCATGTCTTTATCTAAATTTGGAATAGATTCTAGTATTGGAATCGCTGATTTGTAATCATTTGTAACTAAGAATAATTTGGCAAGATTTGTTTGAGCGTTTTGTTTGTTATTAGATTGAGGAAATAGCTCAATAAATTTACTGAAGGTTTCAATAGCTGTTTTGTAATCTTCGAGTTCAAAAGATATTTTGGCAAGATTAAACATTGCATTTTCTTTTATTTCCTTGTCAAAATCAGTTCTTTGTGCTTCAAAAAAAGCGTTATATGCATTTTGTTTTTTCCCCTCTTTTATAAAACACTCCCCTAAGTGATAGCTAGCCATCTGTGCAAGAGCAGTTCCAATATTGGCAATTTTCGAAAATGCAACAAATGCTTCACCGCATCTGCCTGTCTTATAATATGAATAGCCAATCTCATATAATTCATCTTCATTCAGGCTGTCGTACGAGTGGTATCCTTTTGAAAAGAAATTGGATGCATTTTGAAAATCATTAAGTCTATAGTAAGATTTTCCTTTCAAGATGTTTTTATCGTCTTCTAATTTACCAAGATTTGATTTGTCAGCATATTCAATGGCCTTTTTGTATTCGCCTTTTAAATAGTACATCTGACAGATGTAGAGTTTCATAGATTGAGGCCCTTTATCTTCTATTTTCAAAAATGCATCAAGAGCATCTCCGTAGTCACCGGTTTTGTAGCATACATAGCCATAATAATAGGTGGCTTTAGCGAAATTACCCGTGGGGCGCAATGTGAGTGGATATAGGGCTTCTTTTGCTTCATCATAACGTCCTGCTTCAAATAAACTGTAGCCTTTTCTAAACAAAAAGTCATCAGTCTCGTCTCTATCGAGAATACTGATATTAACTTGTCTATAGTATTGAGAAGCCATCTTAAATTTACTCTTATTGAAAAAGTAATCTGCAATTTCTTTTTTTACAAATTCTGAACGTTGACTAACGGGATGTTCTAATAAGTACTTTTTTGCATATTCATAAGCGTTGGTTTGGTCAACTCTTAGTTTTGCTGAAACAATATAGTACTCTGCTTCATGAACATAATCACCGGTTGCGCCAGAAGCAATGTACTTTTCAAATCCTCTAATAGACTTATTGTATAAGCCTTTTTCATAAGCATTTAGAGCTCTCTCAAACTCAATATCAGGCTTTTCGTAATTTAAATTAATTTGTGCATTTGTCGAAGAAACTCCAAAACAAATCAACAAAGTCGCGTATACTCTTAAAAACATAGTTCAAATAAACACTGTCAGTAATGATTGCATAACTTTTACTTGTAAACAACTGTGGAAATCGGTTAGCTTTGCAGGACTTATTTTGATATGATACCATTACAACAACTCAGAAACGCTAAAGATGAGATTATTCTAAGATTAGCAAAGCGTGGCAAAGACTATAGGTTAGAAATTGAACAGATAATAAAACTTGACGAGGATAGAAGACAATGTCAAAAAGTTTTGGATGAGTTATTAGCCAAAGCTAATATTATATCTAAGGAAATTGCACTTGCATTTAAAGAAGGCAACAAAAATAAAGCAGAATCTCTCAAACAAGAATCTTTGTCAATGAAAGCAAATATTGTAGATGCAGAAAATAGACACAAGGAATTGAGTGCTGAAATTCAGAATGCTTTGTATGAATTACCCAACGCCCCACATATATCAGTTCCATTTGGTAAAAGCGCAGAGGAGAATGAAGAAGTATATAGTTGGGGAAATATTCCCAATCTTCCTGAGAGTGCATTACCACATTGGGACCTAGTTTCAAAATATGACTTGATAGATTTTGAATTAGGAAACAAAATTGCTGGTGCCGGATTTCCTGTGTATAAAGGAAAAGGAGCTAGACTACAAAGAGCATTGATAAACTTCTTTTTGGACAAAGCACTGCAAGCGGGTTATTTGGA
>JAGFIU010000058.1 GCA_024103355.1 Bacteroidota bacterium | reverse complement strand
TGATAATATTGGAGAGTTTTCGACTTCATTAGCTCAATCTAATCTAATTGCAAGATTAGATAGCACACTTCTGAATGTTAATTTTATTACACAAAAAATTAATAATGGAGTTGGTACAGCAGGGAAGTTAATCAATGATACGGAACTATATGACAAACTAAACTCCACTCTTGCTGACCTCAACAAATTATTGTTAGATATCAATAAATATCCCGAAAAATACGTCCCAATGCCTTGGGGAAAAAAACAAAGAAAGGATGCAAAGAAGAAAAGCAGTCAAGAAAGCTATAATCAATAGCACTCTATTCTCGGATAACTTGGAGTAGCATTGTAACCGAAAACTTTTTTGCATTCAACCATTTGTTATTGAAATCATATCTCATTCAATATCTTTGCACTCTCTATGTTAACTATCAACGCTAAAGAACAACCCATTCCGATTATTCATAAATACTTATTAGGAGCTGTCGGACCCAGACCTATTTGCTTCGCAAGTACTATTGACAAAAACGGAAATAGAAATTTGGCACCTTTTAGCTTCTTTAATGTTTTCAGTGCAAACCCTCCTATCGCAATTTTTTCTCCTGCTCGAAGCGGTAGAACAAGTGAAACAAAACACACCCACGAAAATGTAAAAGAAGTTCCTGAAGTAGTTATTAATGTAGTAGATTATTCAATGTTGCATCAAGTAACACTTGCGGGATGTCCTTTTCCTAAAGGAACGGACGAATTTTCCAAAGCCGGATTTACACCAATAAAATCAGAACTTGTCAGACCATACAGAGTAAAAGAGAGTCCTGTACAAATGGAATGTGAGGTATTGGAGGTAAAAGAATTAGGTACCGGTGGTGCTGCAGGTAATCTTATTATTTGCGAGGTAAAACTCATACATATCCGTGAGAATATTTTAGATGACAATAAAATGATTGATCAAAGCAAAATAGATTTAATTGCAAGAATGGGCGGTAATTGGTATTGTCGTGCACACGGAGATGCTATTTTTGAATTGGAAAGACACGTTGTAACATGTGGAATCGGCATAGATGTATTACCTGAAAAGATTAAAAACAGCAAAAAACTTACGGGAAACCATTTAGGACAACTCGGCAATCTTGAAGTTATGCCCAATGAAAATGATATCAATGAAGCTGCCATTAAGTATAAAAATGTCAGCGACAAAGAATCCCTGGCAATTGAATTGCTCGAAAATGGCGAAACAAAAGAAGCAATGTCATTGCTAATGACTCAATAGAAATTTAGTTTTTGAAAAATATATAAAAGAGATGAAAACATACAAAGTAATCGGATTGATGAGCGGCAGCTCAATGGATGGCGTTGACATAGCCTATTGTAATTTTACATTTGATAATGGAAAGTGGTCTTTTGAAATCAAAAATGCAGAAACTATTCCTTATGATGAAAAATGGCGAATAAGGTTGTCACAACTTCGCAGACAAAATGCACTTACCTATGTTAAAACAGATGTTTTCTATGGACATTATCTCGGTACTTTAGTCAAAAAATTTGCTGAAAAATACCAACTCACAGAGATTGATTTTGTTGCATCACACGGACACACTGTTTTTCACCTTCCTGAAATAAAAATTACAGCCCAAGTGGGTGATGGAGCTAGTATTTCAGCAGTATCAGGACAAACAGTAGTTAATGATTTTCGAAGAGCTGATTTGGCAAAAGGTGGTGAAGGGGCTCCGCTCGTAACCATTGGGGACCAAATGCTTTTTGGCGAGTATGATTACTGCATTAATCTTGGTGGATTTGCTAATATATCAGGGAATGACACTAACGGTAAAAGGGTTTCATTTGATATTTGTCCCTGCAATATTCCTTTGAACAGAATCGCTAGAGATAAAGGAAAAAGCTATGATGAAGACGGGATGATTGCAGAAAAAGGTAACATTGACTATGAGTTATTAGGCTCACTCAATGCTATTGAGTTTTACAAAAAATCATTTCCAAAAAGTCTTAATAGAGATTGGATTAATCAAGAATTCTGGGGTGTTGTAAGAGATTTTGGTGATTTAAGTTCTGAAACCAAAATGAAAACCCTTGTTGACCATATTGCTGTTCAGGTTGCAAACTCTATCAATCTGTTGGCAAGCAATAACGGTAACGGGAAAAAAGTCTTGGTAACCGGTGGCGGTGCACACAATAAAGTGCTCATTGAACATTTGCGTACTCATACTGAAGCTGAAATTGTCATCCCTGAAGCAAAAATTGTGGATTACAAAGAAGCCCTTGTTTTTGCATTTTTAGGTGTTCTGAGAATTCAAAATCAGGTAAACATACTAAAAGAAGGAACAGGCGCATCGGACGACAGCATTGGTGGCGGGTTACACGGAGATTTCTCTGCTTTAATCCATTCATAAGTCAGTTGGATTGAGGGAAAGTGAAAGACTTGCAATTTATTGAACCGCACTTTCAAATGAATTAATAATTACCTTTGTTGAACAAATATGCAGTCATGAAGAACGTTATCTTACTTTTACTCATAATACCACTTATTTTTGTTCAAAGTTCTTGTAAGAAGGGAAATAAAAAACTTATTACAATCCCTGTAGATATGAGTTTTAATACACCTTATGCAACCCCTGAAATCCTTGACATAGACACTCAATTAGTTCTCGAAACTTATCGTTTTCCAACAGGTATAGATGCTTATTTGGTACCCAAAAATTCAGCTAAAGAGTTATTACAGGATGTTTTTCTTGACAAAATGGACATGGCAATTGTACTGAATGACAGCACCACTTTTGATATATTGAAAGACATTGATGTATATCTTTCAGCCGATGGAATGAAGGAATCTTTAGGTGCATATCTGCACGATGTGCCGCAGAATCATCAAAGCAGTATCTCTCTTACACCAAGCGGTAACAACATGAAAGAATATCTTAAAAAAGATGAAATCTTTTTGGTCATAAAATTAATATTGCGTAAACCGCTTCCAAAGAGTACTTATATGACCATCAAAACCAAATTTAAGGGAAGTGCGGGTGTGCTATGAGTGTTCTTGACAGACGACTAAGTAAATATACCGTAAAAAGGCCTGAAGTTGTTTTTGAATGGAAAGACCGTCTATCAGAAGCAGAAGGCTGGCTTGTTATACAATCAATAAAGAATGGTGCAGCCAAATCTTTAACCTTTGTCAAAAAAGGATTAACCAAAGAAATACTCGAAAAACAAGCAAAAGCATTGGAAGTCAAATTAACCATCAGCGGACCTCCGGTTGGTGGAGCTGCGTTAGGATTAAATTTTGACAGAGAAGATACTCGTTTTCTTTCCATTATGAATCGCTTTCTCAAAGCACTCTCTCCTATCCTCAAGAACTATTGCGGAGTGGAAGCCGGTGAAAACATTTCAAATCAAGAAATTGAAATTCAATGCAACAATTTAGGACTGCTACATCCGTGGGAAGGAATTGTAGAAGGTTATCTTTCCTATACTCCGGACAATAAATTTAAAAGTACCATCCGCGCTCTTCAAGGTTTTGAACCTTATAACAATGAAGAAAAACTTGGGAGTATCAGTCGATTGCAACAAAGAAATAATATCCTTCTTTCTGACGATAGGTTTATACCCAACGAATTACAAAAATTTACTGTAGATGAAATAATAGCCGGCTGGGGAATTGCAGAATCTATTCGGCATTACTATATGATTTACGGAGGTTTTATCAATAATAAATTTATTGTGTTACAAGGTTGGAATCCTATTTCGGCTATTGCGGCTTTCTTTCTATGCAAATACGGAGCATTGGTTGCCGGAATTATAGACCAAAACGGAGGAATAATCAGTGAAAAAGGAATGGGCTTTGAGGAAATAAAAGCACTTTATAACCATGACAAAGGACAAACTCTGGAAAGTTCACAAAAGATTAGCTTTGAACGACTATCAAAGAGTTTTTGGGATATTCCTGCCGAAATATTTATTCATGCAGATAGACATCTTCGTATTTCTCAAAATCAGGCTGAAAGGATTGTTAAATCAGGGATTGAAGTAATTTCATTTGGTGAGGATAACCCTTTTGAAGACACAGAAGATTTCTTTGGCGAAACTGCCGCATATTTAGATTCCGGAATTTCACTTATTCATCCTATTATTTCCAATAATGGCAAGGAAAGAATGTCAGCTTATTTATTAAAGAAAGAAGCGCAACCCAACGATATGGCTATAATTAAAGATGTCTCCGAGAATATAAGACTAAGCATAATGCGTCTTCATCAGTTCAATCCAAAACGTACAGGACTATTTGCGAAAGCATTAGAATTGTCCTTGACAGATTTGGTTTAATCATTATATTTGCAGCCCTCAAAAATGAGTTCGGGATGTGGCTCAGCCCGGTAGAGCACTCGAATGGGGTGCGAGGTGTCGCTGGTTCGAATCCAGTCATCCCGACTGAACTCTCAAATCCCGTCTTTGAACGGGATTTTTTGTTACCAAGAATCCCCATGTCTAATCTTCAAACAATAGGCTTTCAAATCTTCGGCTGAAACCTCATAAAGTTTCATCCCTCTATAGGTAGGTGAACCTGCTTTTTTTAATAACTTTTCAAATTGAGGAAATCTTATTTGAGGACTATATTCTGAATATGGCGCAAAATCCAATGATTCCGAAGAAAGTAGAATTAATTTATCATAGGATTCAAAATCAAATTTATGTGGATAGTTGGGTGCACAAAACTCAATATTTCTTTGCGAAAACGGAACATTATGAATCCAATATAGACCGATAGATTCGCCACAAATAAGTGTTTTCCCCTTAACAGAAATATTTTCTGACAACCAATGTTGAACTTCATAAGGATTGCGCTCCTTGCGTTGAAGAATACCTAAAGTGTTGACACTCAAAAATGGTATAGCCTGAATAAGCAAAATGATTGATATCAATACCTTTTGCCAAGTTCTATTCCAATTCAGATTTTTAAAAAAACTTGCTATAAGTAAATATGCCAACATAAGCATTGTTGGATTATAGCGATAGTTTGGCGCCAGTACAAGCATCCAAAACACAGAATGAGCAAGAAATACAAAAGAGATAAAATCCTTTTTTTTAACCAGATTCCTAAATGCGAGCACATGTGCAAACAACACAGCCAACCACACCCAAGGTTGAGTTTTGGTATAAATACTAAACCTGTCATAAAAATGATGTACAAGCACACCTAACCCATTTAGATTTTCAGTATGGTCCTCACCGGCTGAAATTAATTGTTCTTTTATCCCGAGCCAATCAAATCCTATTATCCAAAACCAAAGCAAAAATGGCGTTATATAAAGAACCATCACAAACAACCTATTTCTGACAGAATGATTATCTAAGATATTTCTTACTGCAATTACAAGCGAAATAATCCATGAAGCAGGATGAACAAGAGCTAAAAGGCTACATAGCAGAATTGCCAAAGTCTTTTTTATGTTTATCAAAGTAAAATATAAAGCTGCAGAAAGAAAAAACAACTGTTGCATCTCGCACCTTACTGAACGTAAACTCTCATAAACCCCTTTATCAAACATAAAGAAAAGCAAAACAACCCACGTAATATTTTCGTTGGAGTAATGTTTCAACAATTTCCATAAGAAATAACAAGTTCCTGCAAGGAAAAGCACTGAGGGCAAGCGAATCCAAAATACATCAGCACCAAAAAAAAATCCCATCACAGCAAAAGGGAGATTTCGTAAAGGAAGATTTGCGAGAAAAAAATGCTCAGAGCCTTTATACTGCCACAAATAACTGTTATACCCCTGCCCTTCAACCCAGCGCATTGAAGGATCTAAATCCATAATTTCATCAATCCAAACAATGGGAACATAAACCAAATTGAACAATACAAGGGCAAAATACCCTAATACAAACATCAGAAATAGGCTATGTTTATTTATTTGCATGTGCTGTGCTTCAAATCTAATTGATTTTAATAGCGTATTTTTATTACGTTCTTAAAAAGATTGTGAATATAAATAAAATAAACATTCTCGCATCCAAACTCTTCAAGCAATCAGTTAAAATCGTACTTTTGTATCACATTTTAATAACGCTATGGCAAAGGGAACAGAAGATATCAGCAATATTTTAAAAAAACTCAGAATCAGAAAAGTAAATGAGAGCGTATGCACAGGAGCCGGATGGATTACAGCCGTTGGTACCAAAAGCCGTGACATTGTTTCTCCGGTTGACGGCAAGACCATTGGTTCAATTGTTTATGCAGGTGAAACAGAATACGAAGCTGTTATGAAAAGAGCAGAAGATGCTTTTCATAAGTGGAGAAAATACACCGCACCTCAAAGAGGAGAAATTGTCAGACAAATGGGTCTTAAACTACGTGAGTACAAACAAGAATTAGGCACATTGGTATCTTATGAAATGGGAAAAAGTTTGCAGGAAGGCTTGGGTGAAGTGCAGGAAATGATTGATGTCAGTGACTTTGCGGTGGGTTTAAGCAGACAACTGTATGGACTGTCAATGCACTCGGAAAGACCTCATCACAGGATGTATGAACAATGGCATCCTTTGGGAGTTGTAGGTATTGTTTCCGCTTTTAACTTTCCGGTTTCTGTTTGGAGCTGGAATGCATTTATTGCTTTGGTTTGTGGCAATACCTGTGTTTGGAAACCGAGTGAAAAAGCAGCACTTTCTGCAATAGCAGTGATGAATATTTTGCAAGAAGTGTTGATTGCAAATAAAATTCCCGAAGGAGTTATTACTTTGATAAACGGAGGTGCTGAAATAGGAAAAGAACTCGCAACCGACTCAAGAATTGCTTTATTATCCGCCACAGGTTCAACAAGAATGGGCAAGTCCGTTGCAAAATCAGTGGGTGAAAGATTGGGTAAATCCATTCTCGAATTAGGGGGAAACAATGCCATTATTATTTCTGATAAAGCAGACTTGGATTTAGCACTTCGCGCTGTTGTATTCGGTGCAGTTGGTACTGCCGGACAACGATGCACAACCACCCGAAGAATTATTGTTCAAAAGAATATTTACAAAGACTTTATAAAGAAGCTCATCTCAGTCTATAAACAAATTAAAATAGGCAATCCTTTGGATGAGCATAATCTTGTCGGGCCATTGATAGACAAAATTGCTGTAGAAAATTTTGTTAGGGCTTTGTTAGAAGTAAAAAAAGAGGGTGGCAAAGTGCTTTTTGGCGGTGAAGTTTTGTCAGGAAAAGGATATGAATCAGGATGCTATGTTGTTCCTGCAATTGTAGAAGCACAAAATCATTACAACATTGTGCAACAAGAAACCTTTGCTCCAATACTTTATGTAATGCAGTACTCTGAAATTAAAGAAGCGATTATTATGCAGAATGATGTAAAGCAAGGTTTGAGTTCTGCAATATTTACAAATGACCTGAGAGAATCTGAGGCATTTTTGGCAGCAAACGGCTCTGATTGCGGAATTGCAAATGTCAATATCGGAACATCAGGAGCAGAGATTGGCGGTGCATTTGGAGGAGAAAAAGAAACCGGAGGAGGACGCGAAAGCGGTTCTGATGCATGGAAAGCCTATATGAGAAGGCAGACTGTTACGGTTAACTACGGTTCTACCCTCCCCTTGGCTCAGGGCATCAAGTTTGACATCTAAACATCTATGCTATGATTCACGAGGATTTCTTGCAGGCAGGCTGGAAAACAGGACTTTTTCTAAAACCTGATTTGCAATTGACCGATGGCAGAAAACTCGAAATCATTAACCGCGGTATTCACAACAAAAATAACGGACCTGATTTTAGTCAAGCTAAAATCAGAATTGACAATACAATTTGGGCAGGTAGTATTGAGTTTCACGTCAAAAGTTCGGATTGGATAAAACATGGTCATTCTGCCGACCCTGCATACAAGAATGTGATTCTGCATATTGTGTGGGAGCATGATACAGAAATCCAATCTCAGGACGGGTACATCCTGCCCTGCCTTGAACTCAAGAATATTGTTTCGCAAAAGCAATTAAACAATTATTTAGCTCTGATTCAGTCTTTGAAGGAAATTCCATGTGAAGACACAATCAGAGAAGTAGATTCTTTTACTGTATATCAGATGTTGCAAAGGACTGTGGTTGATCGGATTGAACGCAAAACGGAGAGAATACACAAAATACTTTGTGAGAGCCAAAATGATTGGCACAAAGCATTTTATAAAACGCTTTTTAGAAATTTTGGATTCAAGACCAATCAACATGCGTTTGAAGACTTGGCAGACAGAATTCCTGTTAAGGTATTTGATTTATTGAAAGACAAGCCATTGACAAGTGAAGCTTTGTTAATTGGCTGCTCCGGTCTTTTATCTATTGGTGAAACCGCTGATGAATACACTGTTTTTCTGAAGGAAGAATTCAAATTTTTGAAACACAAATACAATCTGAATGAGCATACTCCCACCCTTTGGAAGTTTTCCAAAATGCGTCCACACAATTTTCCCTTTATAAGACTCGTGCAACTTGCTTCATTGCTAAACCAAAACTATCAATTGCCGGCAAGGGTGTTGGAAGCTCAAACAGTCAAGGAATTGATAGGGTTGTTCAACACTAATATTTCCGAATACTGGAAAGACCATTACAAACCGGGCGTTGAAGGAAAGTTTAAAAATAATGATCTGTCCAAGGACTCCATAGACCTACTTATTATCAATACCTGTGTTCCTTTTGTTTTTCTGTATGGCAAAGAATCAGGGACTGAAGGATATTGTGAAAAAGCGCTTTCATGGCTTGAAAATATCAAACCCGAGAATAATAATATAATCAAATACTGGAGGAGCATTGGTATCAAACCCACAAACTGTTTTGAAACTCAAGCATTGATAGAACTCAAAGAAAGTTATTGTACAAAAAAAAGATGTATGGATTGCTTGATTGGTTATGAGATTTTGAAGAAGTGAAGGTTAAATATACGAATGAGTGGAAATTGAAGAATGTTTTAGGGTAACTAGAGACTGGTGGCTGGTGACTAGAAACTGGAAACTAGAGAGGATAATAAGTGAAAAAAGGTCTATGGTTAATTGTTAATGATTAATGGAAATAAAAAGAAATAAGCCATGGCCCAGTGTTTTCACCGACTGCGGCTAAAAACAAATTTTTTAATCACCTAACAAGTGTAACCAAACCATTAAAAACGTACGATTTCCCATTTAGACTTGTTACAGAAATCATATATGCATACACTCCGGTAGGAACTTTCTTATTCATATATGTTCCATCCCAACCGGTATTTTCTTTGCTATCAAAAAGCAAGTTTCCCCAACGGTCGAGTATTCTAAAGTAATTTACTTCCAATGGGCAAGCTGCAACAAAGTAGAAAACATCATTAAGATTGTCGTTATTATTTGGACTAAAAGCATCTGGAATGTAAACATCACAATCACAGATAAGTTTTTCTACTTCAATAGAATCCGAATTGAAACAATCTTTAAAATAAGCATTGACAATATAAAGACCTGATTCATTGACCATTAATTCTGGTTCTTTCCAACCTGTATTCCAAAAATAAGTATAGTCTTTGTCAATATTCTTTGGGGCAAATAGAAAAGGTTCGCAGATTGAAGTATCAGAAGGTAATTCGGGTTTTGTAACCAAAATAATTTCAACATCAATAGAGTCTGTCGCTTGACAATCTCCATAGTTTATTGTTAAAAAATATAATCCTGAATTTTTAACCAATATGTTCGCAATTGTATCTCCATTATTCCATAAGTAAGTATAATCAGAATTTGCTTGAATTCCAATAACAATTGGCATACAAGAGCTTGTGTCATCAGGAAGAAAAGGCTTTTGAATAGAATGAATATTTACATTCAAACTATTCATTTTTAACGATAATCCTTTATAATATAAACTCGCATTTATTGTATAATCCCCTTTGTTTTGATACAAATGCTGTGTCTTTATTTCATTATTTGTAATTACAGTCCCATCACCAAAATTCCAAACTATTGAATCTAACGCACTTGCTTGTAAAGAAACTTCCAAAGTATCTCCCAAACAAAAGTTTGATGCTGAGAAGCTACATTCCACAAAACCAAAAAAAATACTGTCTTTTGTGCTGCAAAATTCATTCTCAACTTCCAAAGAATACAAGCCTTCTTTGTCTATTTCAATAAAAGAATTAGTGCTGTCATTATTCCACTTATAGGATGTATAATTTGAGTTAAAGGCATCAATCTCAAAAGTATTTCCATTGCAAATTAATGTATCATTCCCGAGTTTAAGAGGATTTATGGAGTGAATTGTTTTGTAAAATGTGGTTGTATCAAATTCTCCATATTTAAAAACCTTTGCAAAAACCACAAATTCGCCTGATTTACTGTATTGGTGTTCGATAGTATCCTTGTAGCTGACAACTTTTATTCCATCACCAAAATCCCATGCAATAGAATCATATTCGGAATATGTTATCCAAAAAGAAGATGATTGATTACTACAATTGCCATCGCTTTTAATTTGAGGGTAATAAAGAGAAGGAAGTACTTTATTTGGCAAAGGAAAATGATGTCCATGTTTGTCATCTATGTTTTCAATTTCAATAGGAAAACGGGTCAAATCGCAGCTGTCTCCATTTTTATCTGGTTCGTTAATGACAGTAATACTGGAATCATGACTTGTACTACTATCCCATCTACCAAGATAAACTTTCCCATTTGGAGCAAGTTTAGGAGGTGAAAAATATCCATAGTTTAATAAATTTCTACCATTGATTTTTTTACAAATTTCCGTATAAAATGTGTCTTTATCAATAGAAACTGGACATTGAAATAACTCGCCTTTAGTACCAAACCAAACACTACTTACATAAAGATAAAGGTAATTTGATTCTTTAGGGAATTCAAAATAAGATAAGTACTGAGTAGTATTGATTCTGTTGTTTCCTGCACTGTCGCTATATGGCATCCTTAGTTGTTTTGGGTTTGTGGCTTTTCCCGTTTCTATGTCAAAATCCAAAAATATACTACGCCTATCAGGAAATAATTGTTCTTTATAAAAATACAACTTATAAATACTGTCAAAATCCACATTAGAAACCACTAAATACTTGCCGTCATGAGATACTTTACAACTAGGTGTTACTTGATTTAATACAAAAATTGAATACGGTTTGTCTGTCAAAGTTGAAACAACAACATCATTTGAATCAACACCATCTGCTGTAAGTTTGTAGGCATGAAGATATACTGCTGAATCTCGTTTTGACTTTATACTGTTGAGGAGCCATACGAAACGTCCACTCGGATGATTGATATAATCAGTAAATGGTGGAAAATAAGAACTGCTGTCAACAATAATTTCTCCCAAACCACTGTCCAATGACATATCTATACATATATGCTTATAAAACAACTTCTGTTCATAGCTTAGCCAATGCTCTCCTCCCAAATAGTATTGATTACTGTTGGGTTTCTTTACCACAGTTTCGAAGATTACACCTGTGGGTAGTCTTTCAAATCCTTTCATCGGTTGAAAGTTTCTATTATAAATCATCGTTATGCTGTCGCCTGAATAAAACAGCAAATTTCCGTTAGAATCCGAAACATTTATCAAACCAATGAGTCCATATCCACTTGTCCCATGTGTTTGGTAATGTTGGTTTAAGTCTTTAGAAACTTCAGGCTCGGAATACGAGTCATTGAATTTAAGCGAAATATTATCGTATAAAATCCAATTGCTGTATTCTTTCTGTGGAGCTTGTGCAGACAGACTCCCTGATAAAATCAAGAAAAATATGACAGCAATGTGTTTCAAAATTAAATCTTATTAATAGAAACGTACTGTAACGCACCCCCCAGCATTAACAGTTACATCTGCACTTATTAAAGTACCATTACATTGTATAAAACCATTAAAAGTACCAGACCAACAACAAGTAAATATTCCATTCCCCCAAGGTGCAACAAAAGTATTGCTTGAAGAGTCAAATATCCTAAACATTGTAGGACATTCACATGGATAGTCGCAAAATTTCATACATGGTGCATACCACGGCATAGGAGGGGTAGAAGCCTGATTATTTGCTAAAACAATACCAGCAGGAACATCAGGGTCGCTACATGGATATCCCTGATATCCCCATGCAAAATAAAGGTCGCAATTAGTGTCATTGATTATATCAATACACGTAGAACACGGAGGGTTGCAATAATTGGGATCGGTAGGCAGACAAGTTTGTCCTTGCGAGAACCCAATATTAAGAAGTGCAAACAAGGAAATTGTGGTTAGTATTACTTTTTTCATAAGCTTGATAATAAAACTGATTACAAATGTATGAGTAAAAAAGTTAAAAAACAAAATAACACATCAAATATACCTCATCCCTTTTGCTGTAATCCTGAAATACTGCTCAGAATAGGTGTTCGGTTCTATATGTGCAACAGGAAATGAGTATTGAAATGTGGTTTGCAAAACACCTATCACGACTATAGATAGTCCAAATTTCATATTTACCACCAATTATGTTTTATACTTTACAATCTTTGATTTGCTTAATAGTTGATAAATGTTGATAACTATATTTGTTTTGTTTCGCTATTACCAAGTTCTTTGAACTTACATAATTGCACATCTTTCAAAAACTATTGGCATTTATTGTTAAAAGGTTGTATTTTATCATTAGGTAGTGTGTGAGTAGAGAGGTAGTGAGTGATGCAATATAACAAGACAAAGAAGAGAACAAAAAATATAGGCATATAAATAAGTCCTTACAAATAAAAATCTTCTCTAACTTTGTAATCTACAATAAATTTAAAATGAATTAAGTAGAATGCATTAGCCAATAAAAAGGTCGCTTCGGGAGTGAAATCGTTATCAATCCGATAATATTAACTTATCGCTATTAAAAAAATTAAAATGAAAAAATGAAATGAAAAATTTAATTTACATCTCAGCCTTTTCTGTTTTAGTATTTTTGTTTTTAACAAGTGCTATACAGAAGAAACAAACTCAAAACATTCCAAGTGGTCATTATTCTGAAGGAAGCGTGGGTCATCAACCAGATCCGATTTTTCCTCACATGAATCCTTTGTGGAAAATAGAAAACCACACAGGTTGTAACTTTAATCTAAATTTATGGTTCACTTTGAATAATGGACAGGAATATACTTACAATGTTTCAGTTACAGCTTATGGTTCCGCACAATTTACTACAAATGACTTGCGCAATAATTGGGGGTTAGTGGGACAAACCATAATTTTCACTAATTTAAGTGGTAATTTGTACTCTGTTGAACATGGTCATTCTTTTGCATTTTATCCGGGTACAAAGAGATATCAATATACAGGTAATGGTCCTTGTAGTTGTGTTATTGTTGATTATGATTATGATAATTATAAAATCACTATTAGTCCATGTTGAGTATGAGTATGATTATGGTTATTAATATGAAACACAATTTTACTAAACATTTATTTTCAATCCAAAGACTAAAATTAGTCTTTGGATTGTTTTTTATTTCTTTGTTAAATGTCAATGCACAGTATAATGGTAGTTGGGGTTATATAGATATTAACTACAACCTCTCAACTGTAGGTCCTAATTTTTCTTTTGGTGGGGATACTTCTGTTAGTTATTTGGTAAATAATTTATTATTCATTAGTAAAGACAACGGAAAAAGCTTTAAGGTGAAAAAACAATTTTCTACTCCTGTTAATCCAAAATCAGCTATCACGGTTACGGATAGCATGATTGTGTGTGCTTGGGATAGTTTTTTTCAAGTGAGTTATAATTCGGGAGAATCATGGGATACTTTAATTCTGCGTGATGCTGAAAATGATACCATAATAAAACTTGGTATTATTAATCTTTATCATTTTTGGAGAAATGGAAAAGCATTGATTATTTCAGGTTACAATCAAACGGATTCTTGTTATAATGTTTTATTATCAAATGATTTTGGAAACACATGGATTAAAAATAATTGTTCAAACATAAAAATCAGTAACATAGACGGAATTGGTAATAATTTACTCTTTCCTATTCATCATCAATTTTACAATGTGATTGACGATAAAATTTTTACGAAACATCCTGAAAGTGAAAATAAAATTATTCGAATTTATGATTATGGAAACAAGATAGAAGAATATACATGGGATAGTTCAACTTATGGGACTGTACAGAACCTAGCATTTATAGATTCTTTAAATGGAATTGTCTTTGTGACAACTCGTTTTAATTTAGGAGTTGAATGGGAATGTTATAAAACTAATGATGGAGGCAAGACTTTTAAGAAAAACAATTTGTGGATATCAGGATATAAGCGTGCTGTCTCAACTGCAGCATATCAAACAGATATTGCAGAAAGTTTTTATATATTATATTTGCCAATTACGAATGGTCAAGATAATTATAATGCTATCAGTATAGACAAAGGGGAAACTTGGTATGAATATTTTCCACCGAATGATAATGAAATCATTTATATGAAATTTAAAAATGCAGAAATTGGGGTTGGTATTTTCTTTGATTTATATTACGGTTTTAGGTTTTATTATTATAGAGACAATAGGAGTTCAAGCGTACCAAAGAATCATACTAATTACAACATTATAATTTATCCTAATCCAACAACTTCTGAAATCAACATTTCTGGTATATCAAAGGCGGACTATAGTATCCAAGACATGAGTGGCAGAACAATCCAAAACGGATTTTTTGAAAACTCAATCAATGTAAGCGAGTTAACACAAGGAGTTTATATTTTGACAATTAGCACTGATAATCAAAGATATGTAAGGAAGATTGTTAAAGAATGAGTGGGAAGTTAAAAGTGTTTTAGAGTGACTGGGAACTAGAGACTGGTGACTGGGAACTATAAACTTCAGGAGATAATAGGTTTTCCTTTGGTTGGGGCCCTCACCAACTACCTATACATTTCTCGTGATTAGTATCTCACCGACTACCTACTCTTTTTTCTCGTGGTTGGTGCCCTCACCAACCATAGGACAGTTCATATATACCTCATTCCTTTTGCTGTAATCCTGAAATACTGCTCAGAATAGGTGTCCGGTTCTATATGTGCAACAGGAATAAAGCGCCCGTCTTGTTTTTCAAAAACCCTTACCAAGTCTTTTACTATCAAAACTCTCAAAACATCTGAAACAATGTTTCTATCAGGCTCTCCCGATTCTTGATAAATGAACTCAAAGGGTTCTTCAAAAATAAGAGAAGACAATATCTTTAGTGCAAGCGGGTCAAGCTCCATAGCTCCTCCCTTTCCATGAGTATCTTCCAAAAAATCTTTTATAAAATGCCGGAACCATATACAATAGTTGATAAAAAGGCATCACAACAATGAGTAACAAATTTTGAAGTAAATCTTTCACCGACATTCTAAAAAACGAAGCAAAAGACGAGAACAAAATTAAATCGCCAAACCATTTGTCAATTAACAAACCGGAAGATGTCAAATTGTAAGGAGTAAACAACGAATATGGAATCGAAATGATAAATGTAAGCATAAATAGAGCGGGAATAATTACGGGAAATTGTTTCCATGAAATTTTTTGGGGATTAACCTTCGAAATCCAACGCGTTCTTTGTTCAACAAGTTCCGTCAAGGATTTACAAGGGTTTGTCAGAACCATTACCTCCGGTACAAAATAGACCTCAACCAATTCCTTGTCCATTTCAAAAACCCTTTTCAACAAAAATTCGTCATCACCGCTTGCAAGCTGAATCTCGGGAGAATATCCTCCTGCCTTTTCAAAAATATACTTCGTAAACGCAAGGTTTGCACCATTGGCGGAGAATACTTTGCCATTTGCCAAAGCTCCCGCACTCATTGTTACCAAAGCCGCGCTTTCGAGTTTTTGCAAGTCGTCAAAAAAACGATTGTCCGATTGTAACTGAATTGGCATTACCAGCATTTGAGCCTTGGTAGTGGCTATTGCCTTTTCCAACTCGGTAAGCCAAGTCTTAACACATTCAACGTCCGCATCAGTAGTAACAATCCATTTAGACTGTGCTTTGTTAATCCCTGTGTTTAGTGCGCTTTTCTTTCCCGTCCCTTCGTTTTTCAGAATTTCAAAATCATAAGTAAATGATTTCAGACTGTTTTCTAAAATTTGTACTGAATTGTCGTCCGAGTGGTCATCTACAAATATAAATTTAACCTTTGAAAAGACCGGCCTATCAAGAGCATTAAGAGATTTCAACAAAATTGGTATAGACTTTTCTTCATTCCTGAAAGGGATAATAACCGAAAAATCAGAATGGTTTTTTACAATGTCTCTATGCTTAATTTTTCTCCGTGCTTTTCGAAATCCCACAGCAAAATATATCATTACTACGATATATGCAAAACCAAGCAGTTGTGAGAGTATTAGCATTTGAAGTCGTTTGTATTTTATGGAATCTGCATGTACTTATGTGTTTGCAAAGAAATTTGCCATTGGGGGTGCTGTTTCACATAATCAATTACCTGCGGTAGAATTTCGTTTGACTTTCCCCACTCCGGTTGTAGCAGTAGGCGACATTGTGGGTTTACTTTATTTTTATACTCTTCAGCCCACTTAAAATCAGACTTATTGAAAACAACTACTTTCAGTTCATCAGCCTTATGCATTTGTCCTTCAATGGGTTTCTTAAATTTTTTGGGTGAAATACAAATCCAGTCAAAATCGCCTCTGATTATGGATGAGGCAGAAGTTTCCAAGTGAACACGCAATCCTTTGTCATGTAGCTCATTGCAGAGTTCTGTTAAATCATAAAGACAAGGTTCACCACCTGTAACAACCACAATCTTACTACCACTTTGCGCTGCTTCCTGTGCAAGCGCCTTTGCATCCATTCGCGGAAAACCTTCTGCATTCCAACTCTCCTTTACATCACACCATACACAACCCACATCACATCCGGCAAGACGAATAAACCACGAAGCATATCCGCTATAGCTTCCTTCACCTTGAATGGTGTAGAAACGCTCCATAACCGGCAATAGAGTTGAATCAGTCAAGGTTAAATTTCTTTTTATAAGCTTCCAAAGTATTAAGCATCAGACCCGTTCTTGTCATAGGACCTACACCACCTGGCACGGGCGTAGCTGCATAACAAACACCCTCCAGTGAAGCATAATCAGCATCACCTTTTAGCACATAACCTCGGGGGTTACTACTGTCTGATACACGTGTAATACCAACATCTATCACAGTTGCTCCTTCTTTGAGCATATTGCCTTTCAAAAATTCTGAAATTCCTATTGCAACAACAACAATGTCAGCGTGTTTAGTATAGAATTCAAGATTTTCTGTTTTGCTGTGGCAGAGCGTAACAGTAGCGTTTCCGGTAGGTGAAGCCTGAGAGAGTAGAATACTCATGGGTCTGCCCACAATATTGCTTCTACCCAGCACAACCACATGCTTGCCTTTGGTTTCAATTTTATAAGCTTCCAATAGTTTCAAAATTCCAAAAGGTGTAGCAGGGATATAGCCTCCCTCGCCTCTTGTTACCAATCCAAAATTGGCTGGGGTAAATCCATCTACATCTTTGAGAGGAGAAATTGCATCCGTAACTTTTTTCTCGGAAATATGTTTGGGCAAAGGAAGTTGTACAATAAGTCCATCGGTGGTTTCGGATTGATTGATTTTTTCAATCAATTCCAGTAATTCGCTTTCTGTAGTTGTCTCCGGCATCCTGATAACCTCAGACCCAAAACCTATCTCATGGCAATCCTTTTCTTTGGATGCAACATAAGTTTGACTCGCACCATCTAATCCTACTAAAATCGCTGTCAAGTGTGGAGCACGCCTACCGGAATTTACAATCTGATTGGTTTCTTCACGTAATTTTTCTTTTACTTCCTTGGCAACTTTAACACCGTCAATTCTTATCATATTTCAACATCAATTTGAGCGGACAAATTTAAGCCAAGACTAACAGATAAAATAAAGTCTTTGAGGAATATCATTAAAAACAAAAATTGACATCTCTATTATCCGTAATGCCATTGGATATGATGATTGTGATTATATGTATTGTCCCATTTTGAAATAAATTATCTTCAAATAAAGTCATCAAAATCATTATCACACAAAAGATTGCGAAAAAAGTGATTTTTGTTTTGAAGAAAGTATGAAATGAATTAGCATTGCGGATATTATAGAGGATAACCTGCAATTTTTGAACAACAATTTACAACATCAAAATATGACAAAAGAAAGCAACAAACTAGACTTCAAATACAGACAGAAAACTCATAATCAATTAAAGGCTAACTACAATTCAAGGGAAAAAAAGAACTTAAACGATTTTGCTCATTTAGAGGACTTTTTGACTTGGTATATTAAGCAGAAAAAAGTTTGCCATTATTGTGGACTAACAGAATCACAATCACAAGAAATTGTAATTAGAGGGCTCTTGACATCAAATAGGTTTCCACAAAATGGAAAAATAAAACAAGGAAAATCAAGGGGTATGTGGCTTGAAGTTGATCGAAAGAACCCTATGAAACCTTATTCAAAAAATAATTGCGTTTTAGCTTGTTATTTTTGCAACAACGACAAGAGTGATGTATTTGATGCAGAAGACTACAAACATTTTTTTCAAAATAGATTTGAGTTTCTAAAACAACTTCTTGAAAAAAATAAATGATAACGCACATCCAAACCAACTTCTTATATTTAGACGTTGTGCGTCACAAGAGCTGAGACGATACCATTCTGACATAAAATTTATCTGATAAAGAAAAAATATAATTATGATATCAAAATTAAAAACCGGATTGATTTTATTATCAATTTTTGTTTTTTTTAATGCGAAAGGACAGGACAAAGAATTCTCAAAAAGCACATTAAAATATTGTATCGGGATAGGAGTTTCGGATGGTCATAGAACAACTGGCGGTGGCGGATTATTATCGGTTGGATACCAACGTGATTTATGGAAAAATAGACTGAGATTAAATCCCAATTTGACAGTTGGATACTTTAATGCTAAATATATTCAAGATGTTCGTGACCAATGGTTTAACTCGATAAATTTCGAGACAATTCTTTATTTTGATATGATACGATTAAAAGCCTTTTCATTGACAATTGGTGCTGGTGGTGTAATAAATAACACAATAGGACTTTTAGGTACAGGTGGATACCCACCGTCTGTGAGTAGCTCGGACTATATTAGTGATTGGCATTATGGTGGATTTCTTGGTGGTGGATTACGAATTAATCCAAAAAACAGTCGGATAGCTTTTGAGATAATGCCGTTGAATTTTCATGTAGGACCTGATTATTATATGGAGGGATTTGCAAAGATTGGATTGGAGGTAAAACTAAAATAGAATAACTTGCAGTGCACAACACACGATATAACAAACTGGGGCTGAAGTGGTTACTCAAATATAATCGTCCTCTCGTACTTCCTCAATAGAGGACTTAATCGCCTTCGGAAATCTCCATCTTGCCATATCGTAACCCTACACATATATACAAATCTAAATATACTTGAATAAATTCGTTCGGGTTGTTTGCAATCCATCCTTCTTAGAGAAAAAGAGTATTTAAAAACAATTTTGGACATTAACGAAATTTATAAAGCAATTGGAATTAAAACTTTTGAAACCGACAATTATGAACTATTGCGGCGACTTCAAGAATAAGAAAATTGACGACTTAAAAGTTTCATTTGGTTACAAAGGGAAACCGCAGACTTTTACATCATTGACAGACATAATATCTGCGGTAAAATAAAACTAAAAACGAGAACGCCAGTGCTTAACAAACAAATTGGGAAGAGTGCAGAAATTTCTTCGATAGAATATTTGGGTGAGGTCATAGTTCTGCACTGCTTGAAGTTCAATACTAAAAATTCCACCTTTGTTAATTTTCTTAAATCTACACAAAACTATGATAATCGTTAACAGATATAGACTTTCATACAACCTTAAAGATAACTTCCCAAATCATCAATCTTCAAAAGTTGCTGTTCTGTTTTTTAACTGTAATGGTTTTGAGTTATTTTTGACACGTTGTAAATGGGAAGTTTAGTAATTTTATTTTGCAAACTTCGCAAAAATGAAGGATGTTATCCGCAAGGTTATGACAACCAATCAAGCAACAGAAAACAGGTGTCAGCCAACAAACAGAATGTCACCACTACCCTGACAACCGAACTTTTGAACAAAAATGGACTGAACAAAGGCATTAAATTTTAACTTTGACGATTAAAAAATTAAGTGATAGAATTGAACGAAGAAATAAAACAAGACAAGCAAGTAAAATCTAAACAACGTGTTGCTGACCACGGAGAAGTTTTTACAAACCAACGTGAAGTAAACGCTATGCTTGATTTGGTGAAACACGAAACCGAACGCATTGACAGCCGTTTTTTGGAACCTGCTTGCGGTAACGGAAACTTCCTTGCAGAAGTGCTTAATAGAAAACTAAATGTTGTAGAACACAAATATTCCCATGCTCAAATTGAGTGGGAACGTTATGCAGTCCTTGCTGTGTGCAACATTTATGGCGTGGACATTTTGGAAGACAATGCCGAAGAATGTCGCAAGCGGTTATTTAATATTTTTAATGAACGCTACAATGCTTTGTTTGCCGACAAATGCAAACCCGAAGTGTTGCGTAGCGTGGACTTTCTATTACACCGAAATATTTTGTGGGGCGATGCTTTGGACTTTACCAATCCACAAACCAAACAGCCCATCATTTTCAGTGAGTGGAGTGCCGTAAACGGCACAATGCTGAAACGCAGAGATTATATGTTTAAATTTTTGGTGCAAAAAACACATCAATTCTCTTTGTTTAATGACGAAGGCGAAGCTGCGGCTATTGATGAACCGGTAAAAGATTTTCCGCTTATTCATTTTATGAAATTGTCTGAATCAGGATGGGAAGGATTTAAGGATGAACAGGATTAAAACACTAAAAAAGCAAGATGAATAAGTACGATGATGTTACATATAAAATAAATGGTTGCGCAATGAAAGTTCACAATACATTAGGTAATGGCTTCCAAGAGGTTATTTATCAACGATGTTTAGCCATAGAGCTTGAAAAGGCAGGTCTTGAATTTTCGCGTGAATTAGAACAGGATATTTTTTACGAAGGCAAGCATGTTGGTACCCGAAGAGCTGACTTCGTAGTTGGAAATGAAATTATTGTCGAATTAAAAGCGATAATAAATTTGGAAGATGTTCATCTTGCGCAAGCAAAGAATTACGTAGTTGCGTACGATAAACCCATCGGATTATTGATAAATTTTGGCTCCAATAGTCTGCAATTCAAAAAAATCTTTAACCCTAATTACCATCAGAATCAAAATTCACGCGATATAGACTTAAATAAGATGCTAACAACCCAAAAATCCTGTAAATCTAAAAATCCTTTAAATCCTGATTCAGACAAATGATACAGACAAATTACAACCCCGATGTACTTTCTTGCTTGGCTAACCTAAGCAACGATGAAGTATTTACGCCACCCGGTTTGGTAAACAATATGTTGGATTTGTTGCCCACAGCATTATGGAGCAATCCTGATGCAAAATTTTTAGACCCGGTGAGTAAAAGTGGTGTGTTTTTGCGTGAAATAGCCAAACGACTGATGCTCGGTTTAGAAAAAAAGATACCCGACAAACAAAAACGCATCAACCACATTTTTGAAAACCAACTTTATGGCATTGCCATTACCGAATTAACAGCACTGCTTAGCCGCAGAAGTGTGTATTGCAGCAAAACCGCTAACGGAAAATATGCGGTTTGTGAAACCTTTACCAACGAACAAGGCAATATACGCTACGAACGTATGCAGCATACTTGGCAAAATGGCAAATGCACCTATTGCGGTGCCAGCCAAGAAGTGTACGATCGAGAAGAAGCCTTAGAAAGCTATGCTTATAATTTTATTCACACCGAAAACCCTGAAACAATATTTAATATGTATTTTGATGTAATTATTGGAAACCCACCGTATCAGTTGAGTGATGGAGGTGCGCAAATGAGCGCAAGCCCAATTTATCATAAATTTATACAACAAGCTAAAAAGTTAAACCCGAATTATCTTTGTATGATTATTCCTGCACGTTGGTATTCGGGTGGCAAAGGTTTAGATGAATTTCGAGATGAAATGTTGAAAGATTCACGAATGCAAGTTTTGCACGATTTTCACGAAACTTCGGATGTATTTCCTGGCTTAAACATTAGAGGTGGCATCTGTTATTTTCTTTGGAACAAAGACTATAAAGGAGATTGCGAAGTAATCAATCATAACAAAGGAGAAACAATATCCGCAACACGGCCTTTACTTGAAAAGTCAGCAAATATTTTTGTTAGATATAATCAAGCAATGAGCATCTTGAAAAAAGTGCAAAAACAGAATGAAAAGCCCTTTTCAATCTTTGTTAGTTCAAGGAAGCCATTTGGTTTAGCCACAAATGTAAGAGGAGAAAAAGTAAAAGATAAGGAATCAATAAGACTCTATCAAAATGGCGGTATAGCCTATATCAACAAAGACAAAGTTCTAATAAATAGACAATGGATAAAAGATTGGAAAGTTATAATTCCTTATTCAAGCCCTGGCGATGATTCATTCCCTCATTTAATTTTGAGTAAGCCTATTATAGCAGAACCTAATTCTGCTTGCACAGAAACATATTTAGTTATTGGACCTTTTGCAAATGAAACAATTTGTAAGAACGTATCCATTTATTTGCGTTCTCGATTTACAAGATTTTTAATCTTGCTTTTGAAGCCAACGCAACACGTAACTTCAAAAACTTACGGTTTCGTCCCAATCCAAGATTTCACAGAACCTTGGACAGACGAAAAACTCTATAAAAAATATGGGTTAACGCAAGATGAGATAGATTATATAGAAAGTATGATACGCCCAATGGACGTGAGCCAATCAGAAGAATAATGTATGAGTAAAAAAGAATTTTTTCCGCCACGTCCAAGCGTAAATCCTACCATTTACGCTTACGAGTTGCCCAACGACAGCAAACGCAAAGGGCAAATAAAAATTGGCTATACCGACCGTGATGCTCATACACGCATCAAGGAACAAATTGGTGCCACCCGTGCCGCTTTTAAAATTGTATTTGAAGAAAGCGCAATGCGACCTGACGGAAGTAGTTTTACAGACAAGACTGTTCACGCATTGCTGCGCAAAGACAAAATAAAAAATCCTGAAGGCGAATGGTTTGTTTGCACACTTAACCAATTACGCAAAGCTATTCACGAAATTAAAACAGGCGAACGCACCGAAGAAAACCGGGTGCTCAACTTTGGTATGCGACCAGAGCAACAAGAAGCCGTAACCAAAACCATGGCTTACTTCAAAAGTTTTAAAAAAGAAAACCCAAACAAAACACCGCACTTTCTTTGGAATGCAAAAATGCGTTTCGGCAAAACCTTTACCACCTATCAGCTTGCTAAAATAATGAAATGGAAAAAGGTATTGGTTTTAACTTTTAAACCAGCCGTAGAAGATGCGTGGCGTGAAGATTTAAACACCCATACCGATTTTAAAGGGTGGACATTCTTCTCGAAAAATGAAGCTGAGAATATTTCAAAGAAAACCGATTTATCCAAAACCAATTTAGTGTGTTTCGGTTCGTTTCAAGATTATTTAGGCACACAAAAAGACGGCAGTATCAAAGTAAAAAACGAGTGGGTGCATCATACCGAATGGGACTGCATTGTGTTTGACGAATACCATTTTGGCGCCTGGAGAGATAATGCCAAAGATTTGTTTGGCAAAGACAGCGAAGCAGAAAAAGAAATTGAAGATTTTAAGGAAATAGAACAAAAAGGATTTTCTGATGAAGATAAAGTAGATGTATTGGAAGACATATTACCCATCAAAGCCAATCACTTTTTGTATTTGTCGGGAACGCCATTTCGTGCCATCCATTCTGGAGAATTTATTGAAGAACAAATTTTCAATTGGACCTATTCAGACGAGCAGAGAGCCAAAGAAAATTGGAATAAAAAAGACGGAGCAAATCCTTACGCCAGTTTGCCGAGAATGGTCATGCTCACTTACCAACTTCCCGAAACCATTACAAAGGTTGCAGAGTTAGGCGAGTTTGACGGTTTTGACTTGAATATATTTTTTAAAGCCGAAGGTGAAGGAAGCAAAGCACATTTTAAATACGAAGATGATGTGCAAAAATGGTTGGATTTAATTCGTGGTTCGTTCTCTGAACAAATTGTTGATACACTGAAATTAAAAACAGAAAAGCCACCTTTACCCTATTCGGATGCACGATTGAAAAGCGTATTAAATCATACCTTTTGGTTTTTACCTTCTGTTGCTTCGTGTCACGCAATGGCAAACTTGTTGAAGAAACGCAACAACCAGTTTTATCACGATTACAAAGTAATTATTGCAGCAGGCACAGAAGCAGGCATTGGCGTAAAAGCACTAGAACCTGTTTTAAGCGCTATGGAAGAACCCTTACAATCAAAAACCATTACCATTTCTTGTGGCAAACTAACAACAGGCGTTTCGGTAAAACCGTGGACAGGAATTTTTATGCTTAGAAATTCATCAAGTCCCGAAACCTATTTTCAAGCGGCATTTCGTGTGCAAACACCTTGGGTAATTAAAAATCCCGACAGCAAATCGCCCAACAAAGAAGAAATTTTAAAAGAAGAATGTTATGTGTTTGACTTTGCACCAAACCGAGCATTAAAACAAATTGCCGAGTATGCCTGTAACTTAAACATCAACGAAAGCAATCCCGAAAAGAATGTTGAAGAATTCATCAACTTCTTGCCTGTGCTGGCTTATGACGGCAGCTCCATGAAACAAATTGATGCCGCAGGAATTTTAGATATTGCAATGAGTGGAACAACGGCTACATTGCTTGCCAGGCGTTGGGAAAGTGCTTTGCTTGTAAACGTGGACAACAACACCTTACAACGTTTGATGAACAACGAAGAAGCCATGAAAGCGTTGATGAACATTGAAGGCTTCCGTAACTTAAACCAGGATATTGAAACCATCATCAACAAATCCGATAAAATTAAAAAGGCTAAAAAAGAAGGCACAGACAAACTAAGCGACAAAAAGAAAAAAGAACTAACCGAAGAAGAAAAGGAATACAAGAATTTACGAAAACAAATTCAGGAGAATTTAATCAAGTTTGCGACACGAGTTCCAATATTTATGTATTTGACAGATTACCGTGAACGCAGTTTAAAAGATGTAATTACCAAACTTGAACCAAAACTTTTCCGCAAAGTAACAGGACTGAACGTAAAGGACTTTGAATTATTGGTGAGTTTAGGCGTTTTCAATTCCGCTTTAATGAATGATGCTGTTTACAAATTCAAACGCTACGAAGACGCCAGTTTGGAATACACAGGAATCAACAAACACGCTGACGAAGACATTGGACTTTACGACACAACACTAACACGACAAGAATATTTGACATTTAAAAACGAAACAAAATGAGCCAAATGCGCACCAATCCGGAGCAACATTTAACGGGTGATTACAAGCAATGGTTTCGATAAAATTTATTTCTTAATCAAAACTTTGAGCTACTAAATTCTTTTCTTTGCAAAGCACCAAATCGAATTAAACTAAACAAATAATGAAAATAATGAATAAATTGAAATTGTACCTGTTCCTTTCAGCCGTTTGTATTGCAATTCCACAAACAAATGCACAAGAAATCAGTTTGACCAATCCCGTAACTACTTCTAACCGTGAAGTAATGACACCTGAATTGTTATGGAAACTAGGAAGGGTTTCTGCCTTGGGAATCAGCAAAGATAAAAAACACATTGTTTATAAGGTTACGACACCTTCTGTTCAGAATAATAATTTCAGTTCAAAGTACTTTATAATCCCCATTGAAGGTGGAAATGCAACTGAAATCAAAGAGGCGGATTCTTATTTGAATAACAAAAACATTTCACCGGACGGCAAATATCTTCTTTATACAATGGATATCATGTTACAACCGGTTCTTGGGACTGATTTATATGATTATCCCTTTTCCAATGTAAAAATCTATAATAGTTTGGATTACAGACATTGGAGTTCATGGTTTGACGGCAAGTACAGCCATGTATTTTTCAAAGAAGTAGGTCAGCCCGACACCTATGGCATTGATTTGCTTGAAGACAAACGTTACTACTGTCCTCAGAAACCATTTGGCGGAGACAATGACTATATTTGGTCTCCTGACAGCAAGAAGATTCTGTATGTTACCAAAAAAAGCGAAGGTACAGCTTATGCACTGAGCACCAATACAGACATATACCAATATGACATTGCTACTAAATCAACCACAAACCTAACTTCCGGAATGAAAGGATATGACACAGAACCTGCTTTTAACAAAAAAGGTGCTTTGGCGTGGTTAAGCATGGAAAGGGACGGCTATGAAGCTGACAAAAATGATATTTACGTATTGGAAAACGGCATAAAGCAAAATCTCACCAAACAATGGGATGGAACAGTATCTCAGTTTATTTGGGCAGATGATGACAAAACATTGTTTTTTACTGCACCTATTGGCGGTACTATACAGCTATTTTCTGTTGATTATCCGGGTAAAACAAAAAAGATGCCTTTGGTTACTCAGCTATCAGACGGTCAGTTTGATGTTACAGGTATTATCGGCCAGATTGGAAACAAATTGTATGTTACACGTACAGACATGAATACAGCCGCTGAGATTTATAGTTTTGACCTGAAAACAAAACAATTTCAAAAACTGACTTCTGTAAATGATGCAGCTTACAATAACATAAGCAGAGGTGAAATCAAAAAGCGCATTGTCAAAACAACTGATAACAAAGACATGGTAGTTTGGGTGATCTACCCTCCTGATTTTGACCCGAACAAAAAATACCCCACCCTACTCTATTGTCAGGGAGGTCCGCAATCAGAGGTTTCACAATTTTATTCCTTCAGATGGAATTTTCAATTGATGGCAGCGCAAGGATATATTGTAGTGGCACCAAATCGCAGGGGTTTGCCGGGCTTTGGTGTGGAATGGAATGAAGCAATAAGCAAAGATTGGGGTGGACAGGCAATGAAAGATTATCTTTCTGCCATAGATGATGTATCAAAAGAATCTTATGTGGACAAAGACAGACGCGGTGCTGTTGGTGCAAGCTATGGGGGTTATTCTGTTTTTTATCTTGCCGGCATCCACCAAGGCAGATTCAAAACATTGATTTCTCATGCCGGTGTCTTTGATACAAAAAGTATGTATGGCACAACCGAAGAAGTTTGGTTCCCTAATTTTGATGCGGGCGGTGCTTATTGGGAAACCGGCAATAAAGACGCACAAAAAGCATACAACGAATTTAATCCAAGTAATTTTGTACAAAATTGGAATACTCCCATCCTTATTATTCAGGGTGGCCTTGATTTTAGAGTTCCTATAGGACAAGGACAAGAGGCTTTTCAAGCTGCTCAATTAAGAGGTATAAAAAGTAGGTTTGTTTACTTCCCCGAAGAAAATCACTGGATTTTATCTCCTCAAAATGGTATGATTTGGCAAAGCGAGTTCTTTAAATGGTTACAAGAAACACTTTGAGTACAGAGTAAAAATAAAAAAGCCTCTCAAGAACTGAGAGGCTTTTTAGTGAAGGGTGAATGATGGGATTCGAACCCACGACCCCCTGAACCACAATCAGGTGCTCTAACCAACTGAGCTACAATCACCGTATTTTGGGGCTGCAAATATAGCCTTATACTTTTAATTTCAATATTGGGTTGTAGATTTTTTATTTTAGATTAAAAAATAAGTGTTTATCAAACAAATACTGCTTTCAAATTAATATTGCACCCTGATTTTATATATGCTCAATAATAAGTTTGGTCAGTTTTTTATCCTGATAGTTTTGGGGATTGTGTGGGGAAGCTCTTTTATCTTGATGAAAAAAGGTCTTATTGCTTTCAATAGTTGGCAAGTTGCATCCATGCGTTTATTTTTTGCGGGACTTATTGCAGTTCCTTTTTTTATCAGGTATAGAAAAGAGATTGAGAAAAAAGATTGGATTTGGTTAGCGCTGGCAGGCTTTATAGGAAACGGATTTCCTGCTTTTATGTTTACTTATGCACAAAAAGCAGGTGTAGAAAGTTCTTTGGCAGGCGCATTAAATGCACTAACTCCTGTTTTTACGCTTATCGTGGGTGTTAGTTTTTTTAATATCAAATCAAACCTTAAACAAATTATTGGATTGTTTATCGGGCTTTTAGGTGCAGTAATGATGATTTTCAACAAAACCGGAATTACCTTTCAGGGATTCTCTGTTCTTCCGTTTCTGATAGTGTTCCTTGCCACTTTCTTTTACGGTATTAACCTGAACATCATCAAATCAAAGATAGGGCATATCAAACCAATTCTTGCCGGCATGATTCCATTGAGTATTGTGGCATTTCCTGCTACCGGAGTTGTCTTTGCGAGCGGTGTTCCTGATGTTCTTCAAACTCCTGGGGTTGATTGGAATATTTCCTTAGCTGCCGTTTTCGTCTTAGGAATAGTAGGTACTGCTCTTTCCTTGTTTGTGTACAATGCTCTCATACAGAAAACCAATGCTCTTTTTGGTGCTGCCGTAAACTATATGTTGCCTTTTGTAGCTGCTATATGGGGCGTTTTGGATGGTGAGGCTTTTGGGAAAAGCGAATTATTTTCTCTTTGCTTTATTTTGGGAGGCATTTATTTGATTAGAGGAAAATAAGGGTTAAATATCCTGTTTATCACACTCTTTTCTTATACACAAATTCATATACCTTTGCATTTATCAATCATTTTATAGAAACTATATGCGATATATCTATACTCTCATTTTATTCATATTTCCATTTCTAAATCAAGCACAGGGGCTTAAACCGCAAGTGCCGTTAACTTATGAGATTCAATATCCTTCCGGCAACAAAGCTGTGAAGAGTTGTGCCAATTCAATTTCACCCACCACTGCATTTATGCTTTTGGATTATCACCGATTTATGGTCGGAGATATACCTCAGACAGAATTTGTCGCTAAGTACGGAATAGTGATTAAAGAAAGAACATTGTATATCAATGCGTTTATTCATCTGAACAACGCTGAGAGCATCAATGCTCTTATTTCCAAGGGTGTTTTAACAAGAATAAATAAAGGTAACATTATTACAGGACTCATTCCTTTAAATAAGTTTGAAGAAGTATTGCAAAACAATGGAGTCCGTTATATTGATATTGGCAACAAAGTCGAATCAAATTTGGACAGTTCTAAAATTTATTCCCGGACAGACAGTGTACATGCAGGTTATGCACCTCTTTCACAATCTTACAAAGGGAATGGGGTAATCGTTGGAGTCATTGATATCGGATTTGACTATACACATCCAAATTTTTATGATAGTTCCGGGACAGGAGGTTATCGTATTAAAAGAGTTTGGGAACAACGGAAAACGGGGACTCCCCCATCCGGCTTCTCGTATGGCAGAGAATTGACAACACAGTCAGATATTCTCAATGCAAAGACAGACTTAACCGACCAAACCCATGGTTCGCACGTAGCCGGAATTTCGGCAGGAGCTGGAGTTAATAACTTCAATATGATAGGAGCTGCGCCAATGGCCGATATTGTGTTGGTTGCAACAACTATGTACACCACCGATATTGCTGATGGTATTGAATATATTGAGAAATATGCTGCTTCGGTTGGAAAGCCCTGTGTTATCAACATGAGCTTAGGTTCTATTTTTGGTAATCATGATGGAACCGGAAGTTTTTCACAATTATGTGATAATAGCTTTGTAAAGGAAAGCAATATATTGGTAGTGGCTGCCGGAAATGATGGAAGAACTTCTAATAAGGTACATGTCAATAGAGAAATAAAAGGAGTAAGTGCATCAGATAGTGATTTTTATTCATTCATTTCTTTTCCGGGTTCCGGTATCAAAGTGAATGGTTCAACCTATGTTGACATTTGGGGTGAAGTTGGTGATACATTCTTTGTGGGAATAGGTGTTTACAATAAAGTTGCTAACTCTTATGAGAGCTTCTCTCCTTTCCTTTATGGAGCTCACATAGATACCTTTACTTCAATTACTTTATACGACAACAACCCAACTCCAATCCCGTGTTATATTGATATTTATCAAGGAGTTAGCTCAGATAATTCTAGGCCTAGAATTACTTTTGCAATTGATAATAGATATCAAACATCAGCAAATAGACAATTGCTTTTGTATGTCAAATCATTAAAAAAATCTACAATCAATATGTGGACGGCTAATGCTTCTGCTCATTTTGTAAGCAATGGGTATTCAAATACCGAAGACGGAGACAGTTATATGACAATAAATGAGTTAGCAACAGGTGAAAAGATTATTTCAGTTGGTGCATATACTTCAAAAGATTTTTGGTATCCTTATGCTTATCCTTCAACATCGTACAGTTATGGAGGTAATAGTGCGAGAGGAGAAGCCGCACCCTTCACTAGTATGGGACCTACTTTAGACGGAAGAGTAAAACCGGATATTTCCGCTCCGGGGACAGCTATTGTTTCTTCCTATAATAGTTATATTGCTAATGCTTCTTATACTAATTCTACAACTTCAACAATCATCACAAATATGATTACGTTCGGAGCAAAATCGTGGTACTATGGCGTAATGCAAGGGACTTCAATGGCAACACCTTTTGCTACCGGAGTCATTGCACTATGGTTAGAGATGTATCCGCAACTTAATTATAAACAAATCAAAAGTATCTTTTTAGAAACTGCTTTGCGCGATAGTTTCACCGGAACTATTCCTTTTGCAGGAAATAATGTGTGGGGCCAAGGAAAAATCAATGCCTTTGTTGGAATTGTTCCAGAGAAAGCGAGCATCAACCCTAAGGATACTATTAGTATTTGTCCTAATGAATTGAATGTCAAACTGAGTGTGAATGAATCTTTTGAAAAATATGAATGGAACACCGGTGACAGTTTATCTTTTATACTTGCATCAAACGTAGGTTGGTATAGGGTTCGTGGAATAAATAAATTTGGAATACCGGGTCCTTGGAGTGACTCTGTTTATGTAATCAAATCCGATTTGGCACTTAACCTTGGAAATGACACCATTTTCTGCCATAACACTTTTATTCATTTAGATGCTAAGAACATCGGTTCTACATACACTTGGAGTGACGGCTCTGCCAATCAGACTTTTACCGCTAATCAAACCGGAAAGTATTGGGTGAATGTTTACAAAGACAGATGTATGATTTCGGACACTATTCAAATCACGGAATCAGATTTAGAATTAGACCTTGGAAATGATACCATTTTCTGCCATAACACTTTTATTCATTTAGATGCTAAGAACATCGGTTCTACATACGCTTGGAGTGACGGCTCTGCCAATCAGACTTTTACCGCTAATCAAACCGGAAAGTATTGGGTGAATGTTTATAAAGACAGATGTATGATTTCTGATTCCATTCAAATCACGGAATCAGATTTGGAATTAGACCTTGGAAATGATACCATTTTCTGCCATAACACTTTTATTCATTTAGATGCTAAGAACATCGGTTCTACATACGCTTGGAGTGACGGCTCTGCCAATCAGACTTTTA
>JAGFIU010000054.1 GCA_024103355.1 Bacteroidota bacterium | reverse complement strand
TATAAATTCTATTGTTTGAAATGATCCATGATCAAACTCAACCCCAATGATCTAGTAATTATTGTCACAGAATGTTTGGTCGGCATTTGGCACATGGGAGCACGATTAATCTAAACGGCGAATAATTATTATTCTTTTGTACATATAATCACTGTCATAGCCCTGAACCCCTGAATAATTATTGTTAACTAATCTCAGGCCATTCGGGTCTGTTGTTCTTAATCCATCGTTCCAAAGCTCTTTTTGCACTATCTTTATTAACCTCAATGCCAAGATGGTCACACAATTTTTTCCAAGTTAAAGATTCTTCAATGTATTTCCTAAGCTCATCAACCTTGCTTGCATAAATAATGGGGTCAGGTGAATTGCTTTTTCTTTTTCGCCCCTTTACAGAGGAAGCGATATCGCCATATGTGCCATTTTCCTTATTTCTCATGAATTCCTCTCTAAATCTATTTACTTCGTGTTGCGATTTAGGATGACATTTGAAGTGAACTGGGGCTGAATTATCAATAGAAGTTTGTCCACCTGCATTGTATGGTATAACATGATGAATTTCCATTTCATTCCAAGTTAGATCTTCGAAACAAACAAGGCATTTTTGACCATATTTATAATAGATCAATTGCTTGTCTATTGCTGTTAGTGTTCTATTATTATCAAGTCTAATGGGATTTAGGAGCGCAATCATTTTCGAAACAAAAAAGATATGTCGTTTTCTAATTGTGTCAGCTTTGTCAGAACTGGTACTTGTATGTACAGAATAATTATACCAAAATTCACCATCCCTATCCTTTCTTGCATCGGCAAGATCACTTCTAAAAGTAGTTAATGCATTTTGAAATCCTGTTTCCCAGCTGTTGGAATAGTTATCTCTTAAATCTTTGGTGAATAAAAGTATGTCAATCATTTCAAATGCCTTGAATTTTGGCCCTTTGAATCCATTAAATAGTTCGTACAAATAATCAAGATGATCTTCAAAGTTCTTGCATCTAGGATCATCAATTTCGAGATCTAAATTTCTATAATAAAAATTGTCAATTGATTTGGAGCTTATGTCAATAAAATTGTTATATTTTTGTTCAAAAAATAACATGGCAAGTTGAGCACAAAGTTTTCTGTGATTTCCTCTTTCTGTTTTTGCTGTCTGGAAATGTTCCCTTAAAAAGGGGTGCCCTGAATATTTGGTTCCTCTTTTTCCGCCCAATCTCAGCACCAAAGCATTGAAGCCTCCGGGCCATGCATCTCTTTTTTCTTGCGCATTAAGTGGCAATCCGGCCTGTAATCTGATGAATAAATCTCTAACTTCGTTATTGTTTGAAGATTTAAGGATAATTACATGGATGTTTTCATTCGTAAAGTATTCTTTATATTTATTTGGTAAAGTGTCAAATGAGCAATTTGCCCATGGAGTATCATCCTTTCTAATGTATTCGGGAAAGTGATTTTTGGAAGATGTTGCTTTAGGATCAAGTAATTTGAATTCCCCATTTATAAAATCTGATATCGCTTTAATTCTTTGTTGACCGTCTATTATTTCATAGTATTGATTTGTAAGGCTTCCGCTAGAAACTTCATTGTAATGGAGGTATATTATTGGGATTGGATAATTCCTTAATATTGAATCTATCAGCATTTTTTGTTGCGTTGTGCTCCAAACTTCTCCCCTCTGATACTCTGGATTAATTCGCAGGAAGTTATTGTGCTTCATTTCGCTAATCTTCTTGTAAGAAAATGTTGTTATTTCTGTTTCCATAATTTCATTTTATTTAACCTGATACCAAGATAATAAGTTGGTATTATTTTGGAGTGGTATTCTATTTTTATTAATCGGTGTCCTTATCTTACCCCCAAAACCAACCGCATGCGTAAGGACTGGTGGAAATGGGGCGACCCGACGGTATACGAGCACGTTAACAACTACCCGAAACTCAAGGATATCTTTCGCGACCGGTTCGGTATG
>JAGFIU010000004.1 GCA_024103355.1 Bacteroidota bacterium | reverse complement strand
CAACAAAAGATATTCTCGAGGAGCGCTACGGAGTCAAGCGCCTTGAGAAATCTTCCTAAATATTAAAAAAAAATAATACTCTCAGACAACTTTTCAGAGAGAATCATACTCTTACTATTCGAGAAGTAATGTGAATCTGAGTAATGACAAAAAATGCTACAAGCAGAAGAAGAAAAAGATTTAGTGTTGAAATGCTTGCAGGGAGATGCTGCTTCTCAAAAGAAGTTATTTGATATTTACTCGGCAAAAATGTATGCAGTTTGTTTGCGATATGCTTCTGACACAGAACTTGCGAAAGATTTTCTTCAAGAAGGATTTATAAGAGTTTTTCAAAAACTTGGACAATTTCGCTTTGAAGGCTCATTTGAAGGTTGGATAAGAAGAGTGTTTGTAACCACAGCATTAGAATATTGCAGAAAGCAAGTCAAGTCTGTTGAAGAAATTGGAATTGAATATTATGAAAACCTCGGATATGATAACAAAATTCCTGAAAACCTCAACATGAAAGACCTGCTCAAACTCATAAGTAGTTTGCCGACAGGATACAGAACAGTTTTTAACTTGTTTGTTATTGAAGGCTATTCCCATCAAGAAATTGCAAAGGAATTAGACATTTCCGAGAATACTTCAAAAACGCAGCTCCGAAAAGCAAGATTGTTTCTGATTTCCAAAATCAAAGAGGAAAGATAGATATGGTAGAAAAGAATAACATAGAGCAAGAAATTGATTTATTGTTCAAAAACACACTGAACAATGCAGAAGTACCTGCACCTAATGGTCTATGGAATCAGATTGCACCCAACATTACATCTACCTTACAACCTCATTCCGAAAGTTTGCCTAATTCCGGTGCTAACCTATTCTCCGGAATATCAACCTTGGGCAAAATAGTTGTACTCGCTTCTACGGCTGCTATTACGGCTATAGGAGTTTATTTAGCAAACAAACCTACACAAAAGAGTACCCCGATACATCAACCCAATGTCAAACAATCAGAATCTATTATCAACGAAGATAATTCCTTAAATCAAAGCAATACTAATGATAAAAGTAATCTCCTTTCAATTAATAACAATAAAGAATTATACAATAGCACCAAAAGAGACCCTATTCTTAATGAAAACAAAATCGAAGCACCTACCTATATAACTAAAACAGATGTAAGCAAGTTTGAAAACAAAAACATTTATAAGGAGGAAAAAAATATTCCCATACCAACAAACCCAAACATAAAGATTATAGAACCCGAAAATAATTATAATCAGTCACAGAATGTAAGTCACAATGATTATATATTATTATCAGACACCATTATCTGCCTATTATCAGATAAAGAAGAAATCAATATTTTCAACAAATCAATAGCAAAACGCATTGAATATTATGATGGTGAAAAACAATATGACAGACTTCCAATGGGTTTGAAGAATAAGTGGTTGATTGCTCAAATTGAGACCAATTCCGGAGATAAGCTTAAGAGGCGTTATTATCTAAGTTCTAGCACTATTTCTATAGAAATCTCAAACAACGGGAAACATTCCATTTTTTGCGAAATACTCAACTCAAATGAGCTTTCTAATATCAAGTGGTATATTAACAATGAATTAATTAATGAAGATTTAAAACAGATTGTTTATTATCGCAACATGGAATTTAATATGGGGACACCTATTAATTTATTGGTGAATGCAACAGACCAAAAAGGTTGCCCAGTCTTTTATTCCAACGAAATTTCCGAATATTTCGAGAACAATCAAGAGTTCATGATTCCTACAGTGATTACTCCTAATCATGACGGACTGAATGATAAATGGATTATTGACATTAACGGAGCAGTATTGTTTAATGTAAAAGTAATGGGAACAAACAATTCCATTATTTTTCAAACCAATGACATGAATCACTATTGGGACGGGAACGACATGCTTGGCAATGCTGTTCCAGCAGGTGCATATATCTATATACTCAATTATCAATTACCTAATCAAAAAAATATAATTACAAAAACCGGGATCATTCAAGTAATCAGAAATTAAAATCAAAAAATGAAAATAAAAATTACCTATATGAAAAATCAAAAATTCAAACTAACCCAATGGCTGCTAATAGCCATTATGTCATTTTGGGCTAATCAGAATTTGAATGCTCAATGTATTCCTCCGAGTATTCTAAGTTCTTCATTATGCGCCAACTCCCCCATTCAATTCAAGATGCAAGCAGTTGGTGCAACGAATGTTGTATGGGATTTTAATGGCACTAAAGACAATTCAGGCAACCCGACTCCATCATTCTCCTTTAATTCCCCGGGAACCTACAATGTGACATTATCTTATACCGATGCTGCAGGGAATCCATGTAGTCAAACTATTCAGATTACTATCTTACCCCCTCCAACTTTGGACATTAATATTATCACCCCAACTGTTCAATGTTTTGCAGGGAACAAATTCACTTTGGTAGATAATAGTAAGGCAGCCCCCGGTTCATTTATTAAGAGGGTAAAGTATGTAGCTGCCGGTTTACAAGTTGATCAAAACAATCCCACAATGCCATTCAGCTTTGACTTTAGCACTGCAGATCCGGGCGGAAATTTTTACAGTATTGACGTTGAGATTGAAGACGCAAATGGGTGTATCGTTGTCAAAAGATTTGCCAATATTGTTGAAGTAAAACCTTCTTTGGGACTAAACTTCACTTCTGACAAGCCCAAGGGTTGTGATTCTACTCTGATGACCATTACAAATAACTCTCTTATTAATCCGAACGCAATTTCTAGTTTTAAATGGGATTTTGGGGACGGGAACACCGATGAAACAAATTGGGGCCCCACCGTTAAGCACATGTATTATCTTGAAGGCCCTGATCAAGGAGCATTCAAAGCTTGTCTAACAGTTACAGACACAACCGGATGTACTGAAACATTTTGTTTTGATGCCTCTGCTGTCAACTTACTTGTGGGAGGAAAAATTGTTCCGGATAAAGACTCTGCTTGTATGGCAGACAATCCAATCAATTTTGAATTAGTTCCGGGGCTTCCAACAGGAGCAAGCGGATTCCTATGGACATTTGGTGACCCTGATACCGGTCCTATGAACTTTGACAATAAAAATCCACTTACATCTAAACACGATTTTTCTAAACCCGGACCCTTTTTAGTGTCTTACACCTATTTTCACCCAATATGCGGTAGCAGAGCTATTTATAAGCAAGTTGCCATGTTAGGTCCGGCTTCCTCAATTCCCGGTCCAAAAATTCCAATTGATGAAAGATATCAATGCGAAGCAAAAAAACCTGTTCACTTCCCAAATGAATCTAAGTTTTTCCATAATGATACCAAATTTTTTAACGATGCTAGAGGCTATTTCGAAGATGATTCATTAAACATGTGGATATATCATTTTGATTCTACAACCCTAACACTAAGTCCTGAAAAAGATTCTCTACCAAACAGAGGCAAAGATTGCGTATTCAGAATTTGGGATTTTGATGATGATTATGCCCCACGTTGTACTACAAATACAGTTGCCGGAATTAATGTCGGAGTAAATTGTAAATGGTCAATGGATAGCTTACCTGTTCATACATACACCGATTGGGATACAATCTATTACGATTCATTTTATCTTCCCAACAAACCATTTGACAAGACCATCATAGTGTCAGACCCTCCAACTCCCGGATGCTACAGAATAAGTGTTGACACAACTGACAAGGAAGAACACAGACGATTATTCTATCAAGAAATACCTCGTTGTTATAATGTCAAGTTATATCACAAAGATACATGCCACGAGCCATTCTGTGAAAGCCAGGCAACAACCCAAATTTCTATTATGAAACCTAATGCTGCCGGGGTTAGAAAAGAAGGTAGATACTGTTTTGGAGGGCCACCTAACTACGGTGTTACTTTTAACTTAGACCCCGGTACAAAACCCGGTTGTACAACTACAGAAGTTTATATTAACCCTGACACTGCCTTACATAATATAGACTCAAGTTCAAGTTGGATTCCATATCTTCCGGGGGGGATGACAGGAACATACCAATCTCCGTCTCCTATTATGCCTTACCCTATGTCCGGCCCCTATCCAAACAAATTATTTTTGGCATATCCAAACCCAAAATCAATCAAAGATACGCTTACCGGATATGCTACTGTTGGGTTTATAATCGGCAATGGAAGCCCAGCAAACTGCTATGATACAGTTTATTACGATTCATTCCTTAAATTCCCTGTAATTGATCCGGATGTTGAAATAGTTATACCTGCGCCAATGACACCAACGACACCCAATCTTTTTAAAGTTTGTAGGGGTGACTCTCTGGTAATGCGAGTTTCAAAGAGTAATATTACGGTTCCGTATGATGCAGACCAAATTACATATTCATTTAGGCGCTTTGCACCAAGTGATGTTGAAGAAAACGGGCGATACCCATTCTACTCCTATGAAGTAGTTGAAAATTATGAATGGTTCGTGCCTCAAAATGGCGGAACTTATCTTGAAAATTTCTTAAACCGTGAAGTACTCCGTACATATGGACCTACAACACAATCACTTAAGAAAGAAAGATTCTCTATTGGTACAGTTGAAAAATGGATTGCCCTTGCAGACGTATCACAAATTTTTGACCAAATAGAACCCGCATTTGAATCGTTAGGCTTTGACCTTGCTACTATGAGTGATGAAGATATCGCAAAAGTATTCCAACTAAAATGTATTGATACAACCGGTTTGGGAAGATACATAACATGGTCAATTTTACCTCTTCAGCGAACTTCTACTCACTATCGCGACACTTCCATCTTCTCGTTGGACCAATATGATAACTCTCCTGCAGATTATGAGAAAAATGCATATACCTTTATTGCTGAAGAAAACGGGATTTTCAATTTTGATTTCACAATCAGATCAAGAATTGGAGGTTGTATAATGCAAAATCTAAATAGAGTAATTGTAGGTTTCTATAACAAACTTGAAGTTACTGACTCTATCATCTGTAAAGACACAGAAATAGAGGGTACACCCACCTTCAGATACTTCCATGTAGACCCGGACAACAATGTTCCATCACCTTGCGGTATGCCAACATGGATGGATTGTACTGACTATTGGACAATTAGAGAACCTCAAGCCGGTCAGCCAAAAATTGAAGGATTTACTAAATGGGATTGGTCTAAAGATGATGACAATATCACAGACCCAAACACTATCTTTGCTCCTAACAACTCAGGAACTAATCCATATGGAACCTACAGTTACAGCCCTGTGATCTTAGGTGGAAATGGCTCAAACAAAATCTACTACCTTGATTCAGGAATATACACACTTCGTGTTGCTGCAAGTGATAGTACAGGTTGCCCGGACACCCTATATCAAAATATTTATGTAACTCGATTAGATGCCAATTTTGGTTTCAAAGACACACTCAATGCTTGTGTAAACATAGTTACACTTTTTGATTCTACAATACTAACAGACCCTTGTGTGAGACAATTAGGTACTCCTTGCGATGAAATCATTGAATGGTATATAGATTGGGGAGATGACAAACAACCTGACCTATTCAACAAAAATACTTACCCCCCCTATTTAGGATTTAATATTGGTCATAACTATACCCGTGCCGGAACATTTGAGGTACTTCTTAAAGTAAAAACAGAATTAGGCTGCGAGGATTCTATTCGAAAGACATTTGTGATTGCAGGACCTATTCCTGAATTTACAACAGATAAATTAGAGGTTTGTTCCGGTGATTCTATTACATTCTATAATAAGAGTAGTAGGATTACAGGGCACTCAGAATGGGTTTGGAGGTTTGGTGATGGATTCACTAAATCAGAAAAAGCCCCTAATCAATTAGATTCATTCAAACATGAGTTTAGGTATAATGGTGCCGGTGCTGATACAACCTATTATGCATACTTGACAATGTTCGACTCAGTTTCCGGAAGATTCTGCGGATTTACTTATCCGGATACAGTGGGTAACAGCCAACCCAAATACGCAATCAAAGTTATCGGAAAGAGTGTTGTTACATTAACCGCTGATAAGGACACAATTTGTCCCGGAGATATAGTAGAATTTAAGGTTAATGGGGATCTTGATTATATAAGCTATTTCTGGAATTTTGATGCCGAAAGAGGCAATAGCGATACACTCACAAGCCCGGATACAATACAACGTAAACAATTCTTTGGAGTGGGTACATTTATGATTACTACTTCAGGAAATATGGATCCTAATATTCTGAAATGTCCTGATGCAGATACACTCTATGTGTTTGTTGACTCAGTCAAAGCTGATTTTGAAATTGACTCTACCAAAATGCCTGACTACTGTTTCAAAAACACTTCGCTAAACTCCGTTAAGAGTCGTTGGGGATTCTATCATACAACCGATATAACCCAGGGAGGAGGTGAACCTTTCAAAGAAGTAATTGAGTCTAACGATGAGAAAGTTTGTAACAACTTTGTTGACTCTCTTGGAACTTGGTATGTATGTCTGATAGTAGAGAATGCCGGGGGATGTATTGATACAGTATGTAAAGAGATATCATTCTTCCGTAAAATCCATGTTCCTAACGTGTATACACCACCGACCGAGGGCAAAACCGGAGATGGATTAAATGACGTTTTCGATATTCCTATCAATGGTCACGATTTATATGAACTTACAATACGTAACCGTTGGGGTGATGTTGTTTTCAAATCAGATGATGACAAGATAGATTGGAATGGTAAGGTAAATAATACCGGAGCAATCTGTCCTGATGGTCAATACATCTATCAACTTAAATACAAATTTAAGGGGATGGAAGAGGAAAGTGTAAGCGGTATTGTTGTACTGATTAGAGAGAAATAATTTAAGTTAATAATATCCTATAAAAAAGGGCTTCAATATGAAGCCCTTTTTTATTAACAATGAATCAATAGTTACCATTTATAAATGTATTTTTGCTGCCAATGGAAATAGTAGTGAGCGGTATAAGGCCGACAGGTAAATTGCATATTGGTAACTACTTTGGTGCAGTACGCAATTTTCTGAAAATGCAAGAAAATCATCAATGTTATTTTTTTATAGCAGATTTTCACTCCCTAACTACACATCCAACTCCTACTGACTTGCATTCATCTGTAAGTATTGTTCTTGCAGAGTATCTTGCATTCGGCTTAGACCCTGATAAATCAGTGATATATCTACAGAGTGATGTACCGGAAGTAACTGAGCTATATCTATATTTAAATATGAATGCCTACAAAGGTGAATTGGAGAGGGTAAGTACCTTTAAAGAAAAAGCCAAAACACAACCGGACAATATCAACGCAGGACTATTGACCTATCCTACATTAATGGCAGCAGATATTCTAATCCATAATGCTGACAAAGTCCCGGTAGGAAAAGACCAAGAACAACACTTGGAAATGACAAGGACATTTGCGAATCGTTTTAATCGCTTATATAAAACTGACTACTTTAAGGAACCTACTGCATTTACATATAATTCAAAACTTATTAAAGTCCCCGGATTAACCGGAACCGGGAAAATGAGTAAATCTGCGGGGGAATCTGATTGTATTTATGTTGGAGAAGATGCGGATGTTCTAAAGAAGAAAATCATGAGAGCAGTTACAGATTCCGGGCCTCAGAAACCTAATTCTAAATTATCTCAGCCTGTTGCAAATATTTTCAGTCTCATGGAATTGGTATCGGAGCAAAACGTGATAGACAGTTTCAAAAATGCGTATGCAGATTGCAGTATCAGATATGGAGATTTAAAAAAACAATTAGCTGAAGATATGGAAAAATTTATTTCTCCATATAGAGAAAGAATCAAGGACACTCTCGAAAATAAGCAATTATTATCAAGAGTAGCAAGACAAGGTGCTGAACGAGCCCGAGAGAGCGCTTCTCAAACCATAAAAGAAGTAAGAGAAATTATTGGATTTAAAAAATTTTATTGAAATTTGACTCGTCATATATAACATAATGAAAGGACAGAATATGCATATAGCCATTGCAGGAAATATTGGTTCAGGCAAAACCTCATTGGCAAAATTATTAGCAAAACATTACAATTGGGATGAACAATTAGAAGACCTGCAAGACAATCCTTACATCACAGATTTCTATGAAGATATGCAACGATGGAGTTTTAATCTTCAAGTATATTTCTTGAACGCAAGGTTTAACAATATTAAGAAGATAAGGTCAAGCTCTAATACAGTAATCCAAGATAGGACAATCTATGAGGACGCTTTCATTTTTGCACCAAACCTGCATGCAATGGGGCTAATGAGTACTCGAGATTTCGAAACCTATATTTCTCTTTTCCAGTCACTTAACTCTATGGTTCAACCTCCGGACTTGCTAATCTATCTACGAGCTTCCATACCTGCTTTGGTACGTCAAATACAACAAAGGGGTAGAGAATATGAAGATTCTATTAGATTAGATTATCTTAAACGCCTAAACGAGAGATACGAGGCTTGGGTTTCTTCATACAATTTGGGAAATATTGTAATCATCGATATTGATGAACTTGATTTTATTAATTCACCGGAAGCAACAAACCAAGTTATATCTAGAATAGAAGCTTCACTCAACGGACTTTTTTAATAAAAAATCGTATAAAGTAATATCAACGACAATGTTACAAGCGTAATAATTGCTAAGGAGAGGTATATCTTAAATTTATTTTTAGAAAGAATTTTCATTCAACCAATAATTAGATGTGTTTTGGGATAATGAATGGTGTTGGGTTTAGATTTTGAACTTAGTGCAAAAGCAAGAGTTAAAACTCCAACCCTTCCACCAAACATTGCAAGACTCAATATTACTTTACCGGCATCGCTTAAACCGTATGTAATGCCCATAGAATGTCCCGTATTTGTAAATGCAGAAACGGTTTCAAAGGCTAAATGTAAAAAAGGAATATTGGGGTCTGAAAAACTGAGCGCAGTGACGATTATGAGAATAAAATTTGCAGAAAAGACAATGATAGCGAAAGCCTTGTAAATCAAGTCATTGGGAACACTTCTATTCCCTAATGTCATTTCCTTTTTTCCTCTTATTGTTCCAAGAATTGCTACAAATGCAATCACAAATGTACTTGTTTTAATCCCCCCTGCCAAAGAAGAAGAACCTCCTCCAATAAACATCAAAAGCATGCAGATGAGAATCAATGCTTGAGGAACTTCACCAAGATTAACAGAACCTAACCCAGTTGTTCTTAACCCTGCTGATTGAAAGAATGAGATGGAAAATTTTTCAATTAAGTTCTCACTCTTAAAATGAGTATTCACATAGAGGAAAAAGAAGAAACCACATCCAATAGCCAACAAAATTAGCGATGAGTATAAAGAGATTTTAGTTCCCAATTCCCAATTTTTCCATGTTAATCTTACTCTCTCTCTTAATCTTCTGATAGAAAACATATCAATCACTGTTGGGAAACCTAACCCACCAAAAATCATAACACTCCCCATTACATACTGCCATAAATACATGTGATTAATTATTTCATTCTTGGTGGCATCAGGGAATAATGTAAAGCCGGCATTACAAAACGCAGAACCAACATGGAAGATGGAATAATAAAATTTTTGTCCAAAAGAGGTAAATGGATAATCACCCCACGAAAGCATCAATGCAGAAACCCCAATGATTTCTATCCCAAAAAATAGCAACAAAATACGTTTGGCAAATGAAAATGAGCTGTTAAGTGACTCCATATTAAACAATTCATTCATTAGCACCTGCTGTTTGATTCCAATTCCTTTGCGTATATAGGACGCAAAAAAAGATGCAAAAGTGAGTAATCCAGCTCCGCCAATTTGAATAAGGATTAAGAGAATAATCTGTCCCTTTATATTAAAAAACTGACCAACTTCTACCGTAGTTAATCCTGTAATGCAAACAGCACTTGTTGATACAAAGAATGCATCAAAAAAATTCAAATACTGGTTGTTTACATTAAATCCAGGCAAAGACAATAGCCCGGTACCTATAAAAATAACGAAGACAAATGAAAATATAAATAATGTTGCCGGTTTAATGGAGCTTGAGGCAACAAAATTAAGTGATTTAATAAATTCAATCATTGCAAGTATTAATAAGAAAAAGAGCAAAAAGAACTCATAATATTTCCTATCACTTCCGAATAGAATAGCAAGATTCTTAAGATGAGATGTAGAAAATACAAAATAGCTTATTCCACTCAATACTATTAACGTGAAAATAATGGACTCAAACAAATGACTCCGTATAAACTCCAATTTCTTTCGTGATAAAGATAACCTAAATAAAAAGTTAAATGCATAAATAAAATAGAAAGCTCTGATTGTTGGAATCCAAAATATGGATGTCTTTCCCTCGAAGTTAAATCCATATCGAGCAATCATTAGACCAAAAACAAGCAGTGAAATCAGATTTATAATAATGCGATTCCACCTGAGAATCACAGCATTATGTTCAAAAATCCATATTTTCCGATTGTTATTAAACAGTAGCATTTTATTGACAAACCTTTGAGTATTCCTTTTCTAATCTATCTATATTTATAGGTACAACGCCAGGTTCTTCACAAACCAATCCTCCTGCAAGATTTGCTATAAAAGCAGTTTCTTTCACACTTAAGCCTATTGATAAACAAAGGGAAGCAACACTTATCACAGTATCACCGGCACCGGACACATCTGCTATTCTGCGAATAAAAGCAGGCAAAAAATGATGTTGTTGTTTATCCTTAATAAAAACTCCTCTCTCTGAAAGTGTAATAAAACTTATTTTATTATTTAATTTAGCCTCCATCTCTCTAATAGCTTTCAGAAAGTGAGTTTCATTGGTTAGATCATCTGTTGAATTAAGCGCTTCTTTGAGTTCTTTGAGATTTGGTTTAAAGAGTTCTACATTTTTATATTCCCAAAAGTTTTTCTTCTTTGGGTCAACAGTTATGGGTACATTATTTTGGTGAGCCAGAGAAATTAACTCAGGAATATTTGTTGAAGTGAGCAATCCTTTGTTGTAATCCTCCATAATCATAACATCAGCATTCTTAACAGCATTTTCAAACACTTTCATAAATTGCTTATTCTCAGCCTCATCCAAATCATCTGTTTGTTCATAATCAAGTCGTAAGAGCTGATTTCTTTGAGACATTACTCTGAGTTTTGCGGTAGTTTTTCGGGTAGGTGAAACAAAAATATAATCGGTTGAAATTCCGTTTTCCAACAGTATTGTTTTCATAATTTCACCTTCGGCATCATTTCCAATAACTGCACATAGCATTGGTTCTGCACCCAAAGATTTGATATTGAATGCCACATTAGCTGCACCACCCGGACGATTTTCTCTTTTTTCTATGGCCACAACAGGAACAGGAGCTTCGGGTGAAATTCTATCCACACTGCCAAAGATATATGAGTCGAGCATTATATCACCCGCTATCAACACTTTTTTACCTTTAAATAATTCCTTTAAACTCTGTTGCATTTTTTGTTTATTTCAATTTATCCAAAGCAATTTTCATTCTGGCAAAAGCCTCCGTAAGTTTATCATTTGAAGTAGCAAAGGACAGCCTCAAACAATTAGGTTCACCAAAGGCAGAACCCTGTACTGTTGCAACATGCCCTTCATTGAGTAAATACAAAGCTAAGTCCCCGCCATTATTGATTAATTCTCCCTTTTCAGTGGTTTTGCCAAAAAATGAACTGACATCAGGGAACAAATAGTAGGCACCATGCGGAACCGTGGTTTTAATTCCCTTGATTTCAGACACCAGTTTCAACACCAAGTCTCTTCTTTCTTTAAATTTCGCTGTCATCATTTTACTCGGTTCTAAGTTGTCTCCTAAGGCTGCTACAGCAGCATACTGTGCAATAGAATTGGCACCTGAGGTAAACTGACCTTGAATCTTTTCACAAGCCACTGCAATTTCCTTTCGTGCTGCAATATAACCAATTCTCCATCCTGTCATTGCATAACCTTTGCTAACCCCGTTGATAACAATTGTTCTGTCATACATTTCAGGAATTTGTGCAATACTGTAATGAGCACCGACATAATTGATATATTCATAAATCTCATCTGAACAGATGAAAATACGGGGATGTTTTTCAAATACTTTTGCTAATTGTCTTAATTCTGCTTCATTGTAAAATGAACCGGTTGGATTACACGGGTTTGAAAAAAGAAAGACTTTTGTTTTTGATGTTATTGCATTCTCAAGCTGCTCGGGTGTTATTTTAAAGTCATTTTCTAATGTACCCTCAACAAAAACAGGAATCCCTCTCGCAAAAGTTATGATATCTCTATAACTAACCCAATAAGGTGCCGGGACAATTACTTCATCTCCCGGATCAACCAGACTCAATATTGTATTCATCAACGAGTGCTTGGCACCTGTACTAACTACTATATTTTCGGGTTTATAATCTAATTTATTATCCCTTTTTAGTTTATGACAAACAGCTTCACGCAATTCCGGAATACCTGCCACAGGAGGATAATGAGTTTTATTGGCATCTATAGCTGCTTTTGCTGCATTTTTAATATGGTCAGGTGTTGGAAAATCAGGCTCTCCCATACTCAGGCTGATGATATCGTATCCTTTTGCTGCAAGTTCTCTTGCTTTCTTTGCCATTGCAATTGTCTCGGGTTCGGATATATTATCTACACGTTTAGAAATCATAAAAAATCAAGAAATTCGGGTGCAAATGTATGCCTTTCTTTATTCCATTATTAACTATTCAGCGTTTATAAATACCTGAAAATAATAGCCTGATTAACATAAAACTCAGAATCTTATAGATTCTATGATTTCGGTAATTCTCACGGGGGAACCCATGAAGTTTTCGGCCGATTTCCCATGATAATAAACTCCCCTAATCGCTGCTTCTAATGGTGTGTAACCTTGTGCCAAAAAAGAACCTGTTACACCGCTCAACATATCACCAGCTCCTGCCGTTGCCAAAGAAACATTACCGGTGGTATTATAGAAAATATCTCCGCCCGGCTCTGCAATAGCCGTATAGGTTCCTTTTAACACTACAATCGATTGGGTTTGTTCTGATAACAAGCGTAGTTTTTGCAATTTCTCTGATTCCGTTTTCCAGTTGCCAACAAGTCTTTTGAATTCACCTATATGTGGTGTTAAAATGCTGCCGGGTTTGATAATATCAATGGCATGGTGTTGAGCAATAAGATTTAAGGCATCTGCATCTAATAAAATACTGCCCTTTGCATTAGAAATTATTTCTTTCAGAAACCCAAAACTACTATATTCTTGTCCCATTCCCATCCCGATTATCAAAGCATCATATTTAGATAAATCAGGCAGCTTTCCTTCAAGAAAGTCTGAGCCCGCATTCTGCACCATTGCTTCCAAAATGTTGTTATGAATAACTTCGCTGCCATTCTCAGGCACAAGACATGTTACCAACCCTACTCCAAATTTGAATGCAGCCTTTGTGCTGATAACCGGTGCTCCATACATTCCTTTACTCCCACCAACAACAAGTAAATGTCCAAAGCTGTTTTTATAAGCAAAACGATTGCGTGGATTCAACTCTGCATCTGATTCTTCAATTAAATAACTATTGGTCTTTTGCTTACCTATAAATTCCTTGTCTAAGCCTATATCAACTATTTCGAAATCAATCCTGTGCTCAGGAATAAGTATTGACGGCCTTGGTAATTGGATAACATAGGTTTTTGCTGCATGAACATATTTATCCTCAGGGGTTTCCCCTTCTGACATCAAACCTGAGGGCATATCAATACTGATAATTTCAGCTTGTGATTGGTTTAATAATGATATCAGTTCTAAATAACTCCCTTCCAATACACTCTTTAGTCCATTCCCAAAAAGCGCATCCACAATCAGTTCGCCATCTTCTATTTTTATTTCAGAAATGTTGTAAGCTATTAGCACCGGAACTTCGGTTTTCCGTTGTAATCTCAACAAGTTCTCAGAAAAATCCGAAGAATGTCTATTCCCAAAATCAGCAATTGTTACATGGCAATGTACCATACTGTGCCAGAGTTTTCGCGCTAACACAATCCCGTCTCCCCCGTTGTTTCCTGTGCCACAAATAATATGAATGTTCTTATTTTTCAGGTAAAGGAAATGCGGTAAAAGCCTGTCAACCGCGCGTTCCATTAAATCTATGGATGCGATAGGTTCGTTTGCAATTGTATAAGTATCAACTGCTTTTATTTGTTCGGAATTTAATACCGGTATCATTTTTTGTTGGTTATTTCCAACACAAATTTAGTTTCAAAAAAGGGTAAAGGAAAATTTTTATACAACTCGTGTACGCAAACTTTAAGCCCTGTCATACTTTCAAATTCCGCAATTTCTTCTTTCAAATCACCACCTTTGAGCAGCAGAAATTTTCCATTCTTAAGAATTTGATTATGAGTGAGTTTATAAAAATCACTCAACCTGGTAACAGCCCTACCTGTAACAATTTCAAATTTTCTCTGCAATGTTTCTACTCTTGCATTCATACAAACAACATTGGATAGTTCAAGTTTTTTCACCATATCGTTGGTAGCTCTTATTTTCTTTTGAATACTATCTACCAATACAAAATTGGTTTTAGGATAAACAATTGCAAGCGGAATTCCGGGTAATCCGCCACCTGTACCTACATCAAGCACATCGAAACCGGGTTTTATAATTTTTAATTTTCCTATTCCCAAAGAATGCAGAATATGTCTTTCAATCACAAAGTCCGTATCTTTTCGGGAGATTAGATTGATCTTTTCATTCCATTGTAGCAATAAATCAGCATATTCAAGGAGTTTTTCTTTTTGCTCCTCAGTAATATTTAGGTATTGCTCAAATAAATTTGTATTCACCATTTAGGTTTCTTACTAAACAGATAAACCATCCCGGAAAATATTGAATAAAACAGATATGCGATATCCAAAAGAGGCATAAAAAGGGCTAACAAATTATGACCTAATCTTTTGAAGGAATAATAAACTACGGGAAATTGAATAAGCCAACGGATAACAATGATACAAATCGGCAATAAAAAAGTAGGGCTAAAGAAGAATAGTGCAATGACAGAAGCCCAAAATAAGAAGTGAGAATAAGAAAAGGAAGCAAGTTTTCTTTTAATATCAGAATGATAGTATTTACCCACGAATAAATGTCTTCTTTTTTGTTTGAACCAATCAGAGAAAGTAATCTTGGGCACACTAAGCATTCTTGATTTAGGGTCAAAAACCACAGCGGTATTTGAAGAAGTCGCGGCATCTCTTACAAACAAATCATCATCTCCCGAGGGAATATGATGATGGCTGGCAAATCCTTTATGTCTAAAAAACAATTCTCGTTTATAGCTCAGGTTGCGTCCAACTCCCATATAAGGTTTTCCACTGATTGCAAAAGAAAAATACATCATCGCAGTCAGAGATGTTTCGGCTCGAATCAATAAGTTAAGCAATCCTTGTTTATAGTGATATGGGGAATACCCCAAAACCATTTCAATTTCGGGATTTGCATAAGGAGCAACCATCAATTTAATCCATTGATTACTTGTTGTTACACAATCAGCATCGGTAAGAAGTAAAATCTCATTTTTAGCTGCTTTAATACCCAAGGTCAACGGAAATTTTTTACCATCGATTCTCTTTATTTCTTCTTTTAATTCAACTACCTTGAGATTTGAATATCTCTCAGAAAAGTAGGCTAATATTTCTTCAGTCCCATCCCAAGACCCGTCATTAACCACTATAACTTCAAAACTTGGGTAATCTTGCTCAAGTATGGAAGGCAGATAATTAGAAAGATTATCTTTTTCATTTTTAGCACAAATAATTACAGAAACAGGATGATCGGTATTGATTTTCAAATCTTGTTTGAATTGAATCAGCTTCAGAAAATGAACATAATGAAAAACAATTTGCCATACGGCAAAGGATATTGCCATGGCAGTCAATATTAACGGTACTAAACCGAGTTCGAGTCCAAAAACTCTCACTGAAATTAACACTTGATGAATCATCTGAATCCAATACCTGTTCTTTGTTTTGGTTTATTATCAAGGGAGAATTCTGCCAAATCTTCCATCACAAGTGTATGTAGTTTGGTTTCAGTTCTTTTATTTTTAGGCATTTCAGCTAAACGTAGATGTTGATTTCTGATAGCTTCTTCAATAATTTTTCTAACCTCTCTGCCGTTTCCAAAGTATTTATCCTTGTTCTTGTAAACAAATGTGATATAATCTTTCAAATGTTTGCCGGCTGCCTCATCAGGAATAATATTGTGTTCAGCAAGCTGATTGATGGCGATTTCATATAATTCATCGGGTTTGAAATCTTCAAACATGAATACCCTGTCAAATCTGGATTTGAGTCCCGGATTTGCTTCCAAAAATCTTTCCATATTTTGGGTATATCCTGCCGCTATGACAATAAACTGACCGCGTTGATCTTCCATTCGTTTGAGCAAGGTCTCTATTGCCTCTTTTCCATAATCAGATGAACCACCTTCTGTCAAAGAATATGCTTCATCAATAAATAGAACACCTCCTATTGACTTATCAATTACTTCGGTAGTTTTTATGGCAGTTTGTCCAATATAACCACCTACCAAACTCTGTCTGTCGCATTCCACCAAGTGCCCCCTTTCCAAAATACCGAGTGCTTTATAAATTTGAGCCAAAATCCTTGCTACCGTAGTTTTTCCGGTTCCGGGGTTCCCCAAGAAAACTGAGTGGAGCGAAAAAGTTTCCCTGATATTTTTACCGGACTCTTTATAAAAGCGCACCAACTTTACCAATTCCTCAATACTTTTTTTCACTTCCTCTAATCCCATCATTGATTTCAGTTTTGTTAACCCTTCCTTAAGTAATTCTTCATCTACCGGGATATCGGGTGACATACCCTTTTGAACCTCAAAAGCTTTTTCTACATCTTCTAGTTCAATAATTGAGAGGTTTTCTTTGGTCAATTTATCCGGTTTATCTGTTTTCATTATCCTAAGACCTAAATTCATCTTAAACTCATCTACAAGAGAATTTACAAGCCTTGCGTTTCCAAAGAATTTATCTCTCTTACGATATTCTTCCACAAGGTACTTATAAAGTGCATCTTTCGCTTTATCATTTAATGTAACTCCTCTATTTGCACAGGCATAGTCGGCAATCTTAATCAGTTCTTGAGGAACATAATCAGGGAAATCATAGACCATATTAAATCTTGATTTGAGTCCGGGATTTGAATTGAGGAAAATATCCATTTCAGCAGGGTATCCCGCAACAATTATGGCGATGTCAGTACTGTCACTGAGTTCTTTTAATAAAATCTCTACTGCTTCTTTACCAAAATCCTTGCTGTCATCATCTTTTCGCGCCAATGAATACGCTTCATCAATAAAGAGGATTCCATCTTTTGCTTTTTTGATAGCTTCTTTTGTTTTTGGAGCAGTTTGTCCAATAAATTCTGCAACCAAATCTCCACGGTCAACCTCATGTACATGTCCTTTTTTGAGCAATCCCAATTCTTTGTAGATTTTACCCAACATTCGTGCAACAGTTGTTTTTCCGGTTCCGGGATTGCCTTTAAAAACAGCATGAAGGTTAATTTTTTCTTCATCTTTAAATCCTTTTTCATGTCTTAAAGAAATAAACCGAAGATAATTACTGTATTCGCGAATCTTTGTCTTGATACTATCCAACCCAATCATCTTGTCTAATTCATTCATAATATCATCAAGACTTTGAGGTTTTACACTTCCCTGAGAAGGATTTTCAACTTTTTGGTCATCTTCTTCAACTATAAATCCGGTTTGTTGGAACGGAATAAAATCATCGTCAGTAGCTTCTATATAATCATCTCCAACTTCAAAGGGGATTGAGGCTACCAATTCATCCATAAAAACAATTTCGGCAAAATATCTGCCCCTACCCCAAGTTCCAAGCAAATCAGAGCCCCAACCCACCGTTGCATTAATCATTTCATCTTCGGGCTTAACAAAAAGAATTTTAGTAACAGTTCCTTTAGTATATCCAGTGTTCGTTCTAAAATTGAAAGTCAATTCACATGCCCAATCTGTTGATTTACGAACCAAGTTGTTTGCATTGAACTCTACCCAGATATAACGGGTTGAAAGTGCATTAAAGACCACATAATATTTGCGGTCAGAATTTTTCATATTTGCATCCGGTCCCTCGTATAGTTTAACAGAGCTTACATCGAAGTATGGATTCAAGCCGTCTTTGACTACACCTTGTTTTTCAATAAAAAAAGGTTTAGAACCTATTAATTCTCCATCATTCCAAACCTCCCATTTATAAATACCAGCTTTCCAATATGTACCGGGAGTTTTCACTCCCCAACCTTCTCTCACATATACAACAGGGTCCCGTTTATCAATGGTTCTATCACAATTTAAGTCACATACTTCATTGCCATTTTCATCCAAACACTTGAGCTGCAATTTTATATTCCAATCATCAATATCAAACTTCTTGTTGAAGAAAGAAAATTCGCAGTAGATATAGGATGCTTCTTGCTCATCAAAGACAGAGCGGTATTTTTTTGTATTGTTTGCCAGCCACTCTGTTGAGCCGTACGTTTTGATGTCTCTAAATTTAAAATCGATCTGCATTTTATTTGCCATATCAGACTTCAATATTAGTATGAAATCATAAATTAAAGAAACTTTAGAATACGATTTTTTTAATTAAAAATAGCTCTATATTTGCAGCCCCTTAAAGGTACCGTGAGGCGTTCTTTAAAGTTTGGTGAGGTGGGTGAGTGGCTTAAACCAACAGTTTGCTAAACTGTCGAACGGGAAACCGTTCCGGGGGTTCGAATCCCCCCCTCACCGCACAGATTATCGAGGTGTAGCGTAGTCCGGTTATCGCGCCTGCTTTGGGAGCAGGAGGTCGCAGGTTCGAATCCTGCCACCTCGACAACAAAAAAGGTTGCAGATTTTCTGCAACCTTTTTTATTTCTACTAATAATCCAAAATATAGATCTGAGACAAATAGTGTTGTGAGAATTTGAAAATTCAGTGCTCAAGCTACATTTCTCTATGTTTTATTCTTTTATAATCTTGGTTTGACACGTCCCTGCTTCATTGCTTAACAGATAAACTCCGGATGGCAAATGGGCAATGGAAAAAGTATTTTTAGTTTGATCTAAAGACACTTTCATTAACTCTT
>JAGFIU010000052.1 GCA_024103355.1 Bacteroidota bacterium | reverse complement strand
AATATTTTGTTTTGGATATGAATGACAAAAACACAAATAACATAACTGTTGCAATTGTTGAAGACGATGAAGAGATAAAAAATCTGTTGACCATCATAATTGATGGTTCCCCGGGGTTTGAGTGCAGTCAAAATTATGCGAACTGTGAGGATGCAGTTAAAAATATTCCAAAGAATCAGCCGAATGTTGTTTTGATGGATATAGACCTTCCCAGAATTTCCGGCATTGAGGGCGTGAGATTATTGAAGGAATCCCTTCCCGAAACTGATTTTATAATGCTTACGATTAAAGAAGACGACGATTCTGTTTTTAACTCATTGGCAGCAGGTGCAACAGGTTATCTATTAAAAGATACTCCACCTGTTCTACTTCTTCAATCGATAAAGGAAGTTGTTCAAGGAGGTTCGCCTATGAGTCCTATGATCGCGAGAAAAGTACTCGATTCGTTCAGAAAAAATTTAAAATCACCGCTTACAGAAAGAGAAACCGAAGTACTAAAACGGCTTTGTGAAGGCGAAAATTACAAAACCATTGCCGGTGCGCTTTTTGTAAGCGGAAATACTGTTCGCGCTCACATAAAAAATATTTATAAAAAACTTCACGTAAATACACGCGCCGCCGCTGTATCAAAAGCAATTAACGAAAATCTTGTTTGAGATAGTATTCGTTAATCTTTCTTCCTCAACAAAATACCTCATATGAGTAATTGAAATCGCATTTCTATGAAATTAACTTGACCACCAAGTTAATGTGAATAAACACTTGGAGTGATCATGAAAAAAATAAACAGCCATAATAAGTTGCTTCTCTTATCAACCATACTAACATTATTTTTAACAGTTAACCTTAGTGCTCAAGTTCTGCAGTGGGGAAAACAAACCGAAGGGAATATTAATCAGTATGATAATAAAATGCATCTTGATACCGACCCTGATGGTAATCTATATTTAGCCGGAAAATTTGAGGGAACTTTAGAGTTAAATTTAAACGGTGATGGAAGCTACACAGTTCAAGACTTTCATCCGCCAAATGTTGGTTCACCTATCTTCATAGCCAAATATGACGCAAGTGGAAGTATTATTTGGGCTTTTGCAATCGGAGCGCTTGAATCCGATGGCTATGATTTTTTTGATATTAATGATTTTCATATAGACAAGGACGGGAATATTATTATCGTAGGTGCATATGAATGCTATCCCGATCAAGGAATTGATTTTGATCCCGGCAGTGGAACGACATTATTAATAGGTCCGCAATCAACAGCCTACGCGGCTAAGTATGATACAAACGGAAATCTTCTTTGGGCATTTCCATATTATGCAGTTAATTCAATAAACGGTGGTATAAACGGTGCATATCAAGAACTTTCCGGTGCGGATACCGATGATGCAGGAAATATATATTTAACGGGAAGAGTTACCGCTCAAGTACTTGGCCCGGGTATTGAACTTACTGTTGACCTTAATCCTTTAGGAACAGAAGAAAGTGTAAATATTGCCGGCGCATTAGTAGCAAAATACAGTCCCGATGGTCTTCTTCAATGGTATAAAATTTACCCGCGAACCGATGGTTTTGCCCCACAAGGAAGTGTTGGCAAAAAGATTGCATTAGATACAGATGGTAATATTTTTGCCACCGGTTTTTTTAGCAGAATTGTGGATTTTGGAAACGGATTTACAAATGAGGATGATCAATCAACCGTTGGAACATATCTTCTAAAATTAGATTCAAGCGGAAATACAACTTGGATGATTCTATTGGATAATGACATTCTTGATTTAGGAGCTATGGTTCCGTTATCCATATTATCTACTTCTTCAAACAATGTAGTTTTGGCAGGATTGTTTGATAATACAGTTGACTTTGACCCGGGTCCGGGTGTTG
>JAGFIU010000049.1 GCA_024103355.1 Bacteroidota bacterium | reverse complement strand
AATAATATCCTCTTGTTTAAGGGAGTTGCAAATTCGCCTAAACTTAACGGCTAACATGTTTTCTGATGTATTCACAGTAAAGGCTGCAAATAGTAAATTTAGGTTATTTTCTAACAGTTCTTCATAAAACTGTTTTCTTAATTTTGGGTCATCGGGTAAATAACAGATGGGTGCGAGAACCTGAAAAATATTGAGTGTATAACCCTCAGGTTGGAAATATTGCCAACCCGTCATCTCTTTTTGCTCCCATAAATCAACATATATCTCTGTGTCGCCATTGAAAAGTAGCCATTGACCGGGTTCGCTACAACGGCTTTGCATCGGATCAATCCCTAGAATATTAATTGACTGCTCGATTAAAGTTTTGTAATCATCAAAGTTTTTCATCAGGCTTCAAAATTAGTTTTTTTTTACTTGTGGAGTTCGTACCTTTGCGACACATTAAAAAAAGATAAAACATCAATAAAATGAGTGTATTAGTTAACAAAGATTCTCGTATAATAGTTCAAGGTTTTACAGGAAAGGAAGGCACATTTCACGCCTCTCAGATGATTGAATATGGAAGCAATGTTGTAGGTGGTGTTACTCCAGGGAAAGGAGGCCAAAAGCATTTGGATAAGCCCATTTTTAATACAGTTTCCGATGCAGTGAAGGCAACTAATGCTAATGTATCAATTATTTTTGTTCCACCTCCGTTTGCTGCCGATGCTATTATGGAAGCTGCCGATGCTGGTATTAATGTAATTGTTTGTATCACGGAGGGAATTCCTACAAAAGATATGATTCAAGTGGGTGCCTATATTAAAAGCAAGAATTGCACATTAATTGGTCCTAACTGCCCGGGTGTTATTACGCCTGAAGAAGCCAAAGTTGGAATTATGCCCGGTTTTGTTTTCAAAAAGGGGAAAATTGGTATTGTTTCAAAATCAGGAACCTTAACCTATGAAGCAGCGGATCAAATTGTGAAATCAGGATTGGGCATTTCTACTGCTATCGGGATTGGAGGCGACCCTATTATCGGGACATCAACCAAGGAGGCAGTCAAATTATTTATGAATGACCCAGAAACTGTCGGAATTGTGATGATTGGCGAAATAGGTGGAAGCATGGAAGCAGAGGCTGCTAGATGGATTAAGGATAATGGAACAAAACCCGTAGTAGGGTTTATAGCCGGGCAAACAGCGCCTCCCGGACGCAGAATGGGACATGCGGGTGCAATTGTTGGTGGAAAAGACGATACCGCTGAAGCCAAAATGAGAATCATGTCAGAATGTGGAATTCATGTAGTTAAATCTCCTGCAGAAATTGGTTCAAAAATGGCCGAGATAATAGCCTTACATCAAACCGCTTAATTATTTATTATACATTTAAAATTTTAAGATATGTCAAATACTATTGAAAACAACAATACCATTTTGGTACCCTATGATTTTTCCGAGATAGCTGAAAATGCATTAGGTCATGCTGTAAAAATTGCTAAAATCTATAACAATAAGATTACCTTACTTCATATTGTGGAAGATAATTTATTAGAATCTGTATTTGGGTCAAATCCATTGAAAGAAGGGCTAGTTAGAGAAGCACTTGAAAATAAATTGGATAAAATAATCAATGATATCAAAACAAGAGAACACATTGAAATTAATAAGTTAGTTGAAGAAGGAAGGGTACATAGAACTATTGTAAGGATTGCCAATGAAGGCCATTATGATAGTATTGTGATGGGTTCTAATGGTGCTGCAGGAATGGAGCAAATTATTGGGTCTAATGCCTCAAGAGTAATTAGGTTTAGTGAGCAACCTGTTGTTGTTGTTAAAGAAAAACCTATTGGTAATGGCTATGAAAAAATTGTACTACCCATTGATACTACATATGAAACCCGTCAAAAAGTTACTTGGGCAATACATTTAGCTAAAAAGTTTAATTCTACAATCCATATTATTTTCGAGAATGTTGAGGATGAATATACCCGTTCCAAACTCTTTGCATCAGTGAATAGCGTTCAAGATATATTGGATAAAAATAATGTTAAATATGTTGTTAAGAGCTTAGATGAAGAAAAGTATCCTGATAATTTCGCTAAAGAAACACTTACTTACGCAAACGAGATTGATGCGGATCTGATTATGATTATGACTCAACAAGAAGTTGGTTTTTCTGAGCTTATCATCGGTTCTTATGCGCAACAGATTGTTAATCAAAGCCAGCGAATACCTGTAATGTGTATTAACCCCAAAGAGGGTGGATATACATTGGCTTATGGTAGCTTTTTTGAATAAACAACACTTCAGACATGTGTAAAAAAAAAGGGAGTGAGTTACTCCCTTTTTTTATGCGCACCCATCAGGACTCGAACCTGAAACCTACTGCTTAGAAGGCAGTTGCTCTATCCTGTTGAGCTATGGGTGCGGATAGGCTTTTCAGGGGTGCAAATATAGTCATTTGATAATTAGAAAAAATTCAATTTTGAATTTTCTACGGATTATAAATCAGATTGATGAAAATCTTGTATGCACCTATGTTTCCTGCAGGTAACTCTCTGAAAAATACCAACCCTGTATAGATATAACCCCCTTTGCCATAGTTTGCATATACTAAAGAACCGTCATTGGATGCTTCCTTTGGGTCTGCCATTGAAAACAATGAAACATAATTAGGATCCCTATCTCCCGCAAAGTATATTCCACGCTCTTGGACCCAATTGTTAAAATCGGAAGGAGTGATTTTAAAAGGTTCTTGCAACAATTTGTCATTCGGATGTAGAAAGGTTACAATGGCGGTTTCGTCTGTAATACGTTTGTTTGTTATCGTGAGTGGATAAGGTCCGATGTTGAAATCCAGAGGTGCTAAGCGGTTGTTGGTGTTGTACTGAACCAGGAGCCTCCCGCCATTGTTCACAAATGACATCAGATTAGGCATTTGTGTTTTAAGTTCGGAATGAACATTGAATGCGCGAACTCCGGTTATAATAGTTTTATACATTCCAAGAATGGAAGGGTTGGAGAGGTCACTTTCACTGAGTTCATAAATATCAATACCTATTTCTTTCAAACTTTCCATTACTTTATCTCCTGCCCCTGTAATATATCCTATACGGCCAATTTTTCCGGCTGTTTCTACGCTTATAGGGGATAGTACTAGTTCTGTTTTGGCTTTTGAATAAAGAATTAGATTGGGAATATGGGGATAAGAAAGTCGTTTTTCTGAGATATCTAACTGTTGTCCTTGGGAAAGTGCATAGTAAGATATAACAGCATTATAGCTGCCTTTTTGTTGGATAAGGGAGGGATTTTCAAATAACCGCAATTTAATTTCGATATTCTTTTCACTGCCTGCACTCGAAAAATCTAACTTGAGTTCATCAGGAGTATTGAGCAATTGCCATTCTTCGGGCACTTCTACAATTAAGTTTCCTTTGAAAGTTTCTGCGTAGCATTTTACTTTTACATTGACAGTCTTTTCTATTGTACGGTTGTTAACTTCGGAAAGTTGAAAAAATGTTCTGTCGGTTTCAGGGATGATGACAACTGGCGGTGTTATAAATACAGGTTGGGTTATTTCCCCTTTTGAAGGATCGTTGTATTTGTAGTTGAGTGTGGGATTTTGTGTAATATAAAAATCAGGCGTATTGAAGTTTAGTGATACTTCCGCTTTGAAAGGTGAAGGGTTCTTTGCCAATCCCAATAAATTCAAATCAACATCTGCAAAAAGTCCTTTGTTTCTTGGTTTTCTTAGCCAATAAGGTTGCGAAGTTTCAAAATTCAATGAAGTTGGGATTGTATATGTGAAAGTCGTATCCCAATAATTTCCCTTGATATCTTTTTTGATATTTATATTTTCAAATTTAAAATGACACTCAAAACTCTGTATATTGGGCATTCTTGAAATTACAGAAAAAGTAATTTCAGCAGTTTGGCCGGGCACAAGATTCTGTTTGTTGGAGGTAATTTCACAGTAAACACCTGCACATTGGCTTATAATTTTATTGATGGCTTCTATTTTTTTATTGAGCCAAAAGAGGGTAGGAGAAGTGAATTCATAATTTTTTTCAACTTCGCTTCTCAATGTATAAAGAGCTGTTATGGATTTATAAGGAGCAGTGAAATCAAATTTCGTAAGTATTTCATTAACTTTTTGTGTAATTAATTTTGCTCTTGAAGGGTTGTTGATAGCTCTGTCCCATCCTGTATCAATTCCTTCCAAAAATGAAGATTTAGGTTCGGTACCTTCCCAAGTTACAAAATATTCATAGATAGGTTTGCGAACCAGTGGTGTGCCAAACCCTTGACTACTATGTTTAGAACGACTTTGAGATGCAATCTCTCCGTAACTCACTCCTAAAATTGGGTCATAAGTTCCTACATCCAATTTAAACTGATCTTCTGAAATCGTATTATTAGTTCCGAAATTGAATGTATTCCAAAATAGTTTCTTTGCTTGCCATACTGTTACTTCTTTCAGTTGTTCCGGAAATCTATTGGGGTCTGCGGCAGCTTTGAATGCTTCTTTGGCCAAAATTGCTGAAGCGGTGTGATGTCCGTGACCACCTTCTCCTGTGTCGGGAAATCGAGTGATGATAACATCAGGTTTAAATTTTCTTATAACCCAAACCACATCTCGCAATACTGAATCCTTATTCCAAAATGAGAAGGTCTCTTCGGGATTCTTAGAATATCCAAAGTCATAAGCTCGGGTAAAAAATTGTTCAGCTCCGTCCACAGAACGTGCTTGCAATAACTCATTGGTTCTGATTAGCCCGAGTTCTATTCCTTGCTCCGGTCCAATAAGGTTCTGTCCGCCATCACCACGTGTCAATGAAAGATACCCAACCCTATAAAGTTTACCTTTTGATAAATAGCTTATTAATCTTGTATTCTCATCGTCAGGGTGTGCTGCTATATACAATACAGAACCGAACTGGTTAAGTTTTTGAATTTCTTTGTATATCTCGCCTGAATTTAATTCCTGTGCATCTGCACTAATGATATTGGATATAATAAAACCGAATGCTGCTAGTAAAATATATAACTTATTGCCGGAAAATTTCATGTTTGCGAAAGTGCATTATTCATTTCTTTTATGCAAAAGATTTGGATAAACGCTTTTTTTATAGCTCTGACAATTCCAACCATCTCAATTCCTTGTCTTCAATTTGAGTAATGATTTTACTGATGGTTTCGCTGATTTCGACTAGTGCTGTTTGTGAAAGCGATTTGTCATTGAGTTTTTGAGTGAGCTCGTTTTTTTGAGTTTCCAGTTGGGCAATTTCTAAAGGAAGATTTTCAAATTCGAGTTTTTCTTTATAGGATAGTTTTTTCTTCTCAGTCTTGGGAATTGGTTTTTGTGCTTCTTTGACAGGTTTGCTCACTATCGTTTCCGGTTCTTTGATTTCAAGAAATTCTTTGTATTGACTGTAGTTACCGGGGAAATCTTTGATTGTATGATTGTCTTCAAAAACAAAGAGATGGTCGCATAATTTGTCCAAAAAGAAACGGTCGTGAGAGATGATTATCAAACAACCGCCAAAGTTCTCAAGATACTCTTCGAGTACATTCAGTGTGAGCAAGTCTAAATCATTGGTTGGCTCATCCAAAATTAGAACATTGGGTTTGCGAAGGAGGACTGTCAACAGATATAAGCGTCTTTTTTCACCACCACTGAGTTTTTCTATGGGTGTATAATGGCTGTTTCTGGGGAATAAGAATCTTTCTAAAAGTTGAGATGAGTTAACGCTCATCCCCTCGGGAAGTTCAAAATTGTCAGCAATTTCTTTGACAAGTTCAATCATTCTTTGCCCTTCTTTATACTTCAAACCGTCCTGACCAAAATATCCGAAGATAACTGTATCTCCGGTATCGATGGTGCCCTCAGTTGGTTTTATTTGACCTATTAATGTTTTGATTAAAGTGGATTTTCCGCTCCCGTTTGCGCCAACAATACCGACCCTTTCACCGGAAAGAAATTTGTGTGTGAATTTTCTGAAAAGCCAATGCTCTTCATCGAATGTAACTCCAATACTATTAGCATTGATAACTTTGTTGCCCAGCCTTATCATATCAGATTTGAGATGAAGTTGCCTGTCAGCAATTTTTCTGTGTGCTTGCTTACTCAAGTCATCGAATGCATCGATTCTTGATTGTGATTTTGTTGTTCTTGCTTTGGGTTGTCTGCGAATCCATTCAAGCTCTCTGTGATAAAGGTTTTTTGCTTTTGTAATGTTGGAAACCATGTTTGCATAGCGTTCTTCGCGCTTCTCGAGAAAGTATTGGTAGTTTCCATTGTAGGAATATAGTTGTTGCTCATCAATTTCAATAATTGTATTGCACACCCTGTCGAGAAAATAGCGGTCGTGTGTAATCATAAACAGGGTGATATTACTTGCATTGAGGTATTGCTCAAGCCATTCAACCATTTCAATATCCAAATGATTTGTTGGCTCATCAAGCAAAAGTAAATCAGGTTCTGATAACAGAACTTTTGCTAAATCCAACCTTCTTTTCTGTCCACCGGACAGGTTGCCTGTCAGTTGTTTGAGTTGTGTTATATTTAATTTAGCTAAAATCTGTTCTGCTTTTGCTTCATAATCCCAAGCGTTTAGATTGTCGAGTTGTTCGTAGGCTCTTTGAATTGAATCACTATCACCTGATTCCATGCTCTCGGTGTAATTGCTGACGGCTTTTGCAATAGGTGAATTACCTTCGAAAATACTTTCCAAAACCGTACTCATCGGGTCGAAGTTTGGCTCTTGTTCAAGCAAGGCAACAGTAATCCCGTTTCTAATAACTACTTGTCCTTTATCAGGTTGTTCAATCCCGACAAGGATTCTCATCAAAGAAGTTTTGCCGGTGCCATTGGGAGCGACCAAAGCGACTTTATCTCCTTTTTCTATACCAAAATTGATGTTTTCAAAAAGAGTGCGCTCTCCAAATCTTCTAGTAAGGTTTTCTGCTGAAAGAAAGTTCATAAATGAAAGCGCAAAGATAGTTCTATTAAAGAAACTAATTTGCTATAGAGGAGCGTAAAAACTAATATAGAAGCCGTTTTTATTCATTCTGTTACGCGAAAATTCCAACCTTATAACCCTATCATAGAAGAAAACTAAATCAGTTCCTAACCCGTAACCAATCATTAATGAATTAGGCAAAGTGTTGTCAGGGTATTCCATAGGGCTGTTTACATAACCTGCATCAAAGAATAGACCTGCCATCCAGGTAAAAGTAATGGTGCGAAATGCGGAAGGTAGCATCCATGTAAATTGCTTCTTTTCTTTTATCAAAGCATATTTGAGATTGCTTCTGAAATATGCGAAATCCTTACCATCTATAACATAATACTCATATCCTCTGATGTATTCGTTGCCGTAGCCCAATGCAATGAAATCATCGTAGGCGGGCATTTTCAAATGACTTGTGGATGCAGTTATCCCCGCGTTTGCATATAGTTTTTGAGGAAGTTCTTTGTAATAATTCAGGGTTGTACTTATTCTGAAATTCTGTTCCGAAACACTATTTAACGGATTGTAAAGATCATAATCAAAGGATGTTTTTAAGAAATAACCATTGAGCGGGTAACCCCTCAAATCCCGTTTATCATAAATATAGTCATACCCTAAACTCAATTTATTTTGTCTGCTTTTCCCTTTTGATAAATATTGGTTATTCACTTCGTTTGAAACAATCGTGTCTGCAACATGAATGTTTAAAAATGTAATGCTAAGCAGATGTTTGTCAAAAAGTCCCTTGCGGTATGAAGAGTTAAGTGAAATTCCCTTTCGCCATATAAGAAAATGATTTCTGTCAGAGAAAAAATTGAGTTTGTCATTTTTTGACAAAATTCCTACCTCTCGATTAGCAGAATATGCTGCTTGAAATCCTAATCCCCAATGTTTTTTGCGGTCAATAAACGGAATTGAATATCCGATTGAAGTGAGATGGGTATAGCCGCTATTAAGCAAAATGCTCAGTTTGTCTGCATTACCGGTAAAATTATACCAATAAGTCCACAAGCCGTAATTTATTCTATTGAAGTCTTTGCTCAACCACCACTGATTAAAGTTCCTGTCAGCAATTTTTAATATGGGCACGGGATAAATGTACCAATCTTCTTTCACAACCACAAAGACATTCATATTAGAATCGCTGACAATCTCAACTTCGTTGAAAAGATTAGTGTTGAGGAGCTGTTTTTTGCTTTTTGCAAATAGTTTTGGAAGTTCGTCAATATTGATTGAGTCACCTTCTTTGAAATTTAATTCACGCAAAATAATACCGTCTTTGGTCTTCTTTTGCCCCATGAGAAAAATTTGCTTTACAACAAAAGTATTAGAATGTACAGCAGTATCTTGTTGAGCATAAGCATAACAACCAAAGAAATAGGCAAAGAGCAACAGTAGTATATTACGCACTATTATTGATTTCCTTTAAGAATTTTTTGTTCGATGGCCGTTGTAGAATAACCTGCAATAAACGGGATGGTTTTTACTTCACCGCCATTTTCTACTACTTCTTTGTAGCCGACAATTTCTTCAGGTTTGTAATCGGCACCTTTTACCAAAATATTGGGAAGAATGTTGCTGATAAGTTGATGGGGAGTCTCTTCATCAAATATGATAACCAAATCTACAAAGAATAAAGAAGCCAATGTTGTAGCTCTGCTTATTTCATCTTGCAAAGGTCTAGAAGGAGATTTACCTAATTTGCGAACTGAGTTGTCCGAATTTAAACCTATAACAAGGAAATTGCCTAATTCGCGTGCTGCAAAAAGGTATTCTATGTGTCCTCGATGGATAATATCGAAGCACCCATTTGTAAATACGACCTTTTTGTCAAAAATCTTTTGAGAAGCAATGATTCTCATTCCTTCTTCAAGGCTTACTATTTTATTTTTAGGATGTCGCATTGTTTTTGTTTTTCAAGATACTTAAATGAATTAATGCAAAAGTACCCAAAAGAATAAACCCGATAACTTGGGTAAAAAACAGCAATCCGGCAAACAAAGTAGCATGTTCCAGAGAATAGTTGTATATCTCCATTAGTCCGTTTTGTGTTGTCCAAATACTACCGATTCCTCCGGGAGCAGGGACTATTACTCCAATCGTAGAAAACAATAAAACACTCAGACCTGTGAAAAAACCTTCTGCATGTGTGAAACTAAACGCTTTTAGAATACAAATTGTAGAACCTAAGTAGGTTAGCCAAATTCCAAAAGTCTGAAGAATAAACATAAAGGGATGATTCAGCCGTATGATACTTTTGGCACCATCCAATATTACGGTGATGAAATTAATAAGTTTGTTTTCTTTTTTAGTTCGTGATTTTGCCCGTTTTTTTAATATGTAGAAAACTACAAAACTTACTATCACTGCCCCGATTATTATGGGATAAAATAGACTGAATTGATAAAACGCATTGAATTTATTTGACAGTGGTGTCAGTATGTTTTTGTCAGTAAAATCGTAGAGCAAATCAAATTGCAACCAAAGTACTAAAATCACAATTAGACCCGTCATCAGCAGGTCAATGATTCTTTCTGTTACTACAGTACCAATCAACTTTTGGACAGGAATTTTGCAAACATCTCCCATCAAAGCACATCGAGAAATCTCGCCCGCTCTGGGTATTGCAAGGTTGATAAAATATCCTGCTAATACCGATAAAAATCCGGGATAGGTTTGAGCATTGGAATAACCGATAGATTTTAGCATAATAGTCCAACGGGCTGCTCTTAGCCAATGCCCATAAGCACCTATTATCATTGCAGCTATAACCCATCGAATATCTGCCTGTTTTATACCGTTATAAAAGTCATTCCATTTAATATTTCTGAAAACCAAGAAAAGTAAAAATACTCCAACAAGAGCAAAAATGATGATTCTGAGAGCTTTTTTTGTTTGAGGCTTCACTTAGATTTTATTGAAGTCGTTGGGGAAAACAACGGTTGGTTTATATTTTTTTGCTTCTTCAAAGTCCATTTGAGCAAATGATATGATGATGAGTGTGTCACCTACAATCCCTTTGCGGGCGGCTGCTCCATTGATACCGATAGTGCCACTACCTCTTTCCCCTTTGATAACATAAGTTTCAAAACGCTCTCCATTGTTGTTGTTTACAACAAGTACTTTTTCGTTTTCAATCATATTGGCAGCCTCAATTAAATCTTCATCTATCGTAATGCTCCCGATATAGTTGAGTTCGGTTTCTGTAACTTTTGCTCCGTGAATTTTGGACTTTAAAACCTGAATTAACATAAAAGGCTGCAAAGTTAAAGCTAATTTATCAAACAATTAGACCTTTTGTATATTGACAATTTGATTAGAATCTGTGTGGTGTTGAGTTGACCATCCCGGCTACTTTGAAGTGTGATTATGTTTATTAATCATATTGCTGTCGATGAAATCTGTTAACATCGTCCAATTTTAATCCATTCACTATAAACCAATCAATAAATGATTTCCATTTGTCCTCATTGTTATCTTTCCAATCATTGAAATATTGCTCATCTCCATGCATTAATATCCAATGATTGTATGCTTCCAAGTGACCTGAATTTTGAAGTTTTCTCTGATATGTAAATAATACATTTGGATAATTAATGTCAAAACCCTTCTGGAAATAAATATCAATAAAATTTTTACGAATGGTATCGAGAGAATTCATATCAATTCTTGAAATTCCTTTCATTGCAGAGTTGAATGTAGATGCAAAAATATTGCTCATATAATGAGTATTAGTTGTTTTAGAACTGTCGAGTAAATTCGATAAATCAGAAAATAGACTGGTGGACAATGTGTCACCATTGGGTTGAATATTTTTTTTGTATGTGTCATACAGCAGTTTGCTTATCTCTGAATTTCTATTACCTGTACGTTCAAGATTCATAAATACTTCACCATACAATAATCCCCAGATCTTTTCATTTTTGTTAATATAAATTTTGGATGCCCAGTAGTAATTCCCCGGATACATCGGCTGAACCTCTATTCCTTTCTCAAAATAATTAAGCCCTTTTTCAAGATCATTGTTATAATAGATACTCATTATTCCCATTTCAAAATTCAATGTGCCAGAATAGGGAAAAAGTTGCAATCCTAATGTGTATGTACTAAGTGCTTTTTGTCTTTCATCTAAATAGTCGTATGCATTGCCAAGAATTTGATAGATTAAATCAAATGCATCTTTGTGTCTTTTTATCCTCTCCAGTATTTTGATGGTTTTTTTATAGTCTTGTTTTAGGTAATATGCATAAGCAATTTCGTATGGATAAATTATATTTTCAGGATCAAGTCTCTTACACTCTTTAAACATCTGGATACTTTTTTTAAAATAACCGTCATCCATTAATTTGATAGCTTGATGAGCAATTTTTGCAGCTTTGTCCTTTTTGGAATCGGAAGTTTGACTATAAGAGAGTTGGGTTGAGAGCAGTAATATGAACACCCCAATCAACTTAATTATTTGTTTTCTCATCTAAATTATGATTCTGTCTTTTAAATAAAGTGTCGGGTAAGTCGCAATATTAATGAATGTCGCTAATATCTCAACTTTATACATCGTGGATTTACAAGTTTAATTCGCATAGATTGAACTATTCATAAATTTAATGAGAGAATCTCAGTTTATGTCTTTTCAATAACTTCTTTCAAAACTACTGCCTGATTATGCTCTTGGTCTTTTGCCCCGTAAACGAGACAAACTTGTTCTCTTTCAGCAATTTTTGCAATTCTTTTGAGTTCAGAAGATTGCGATTGCAGTTCTTCTATATACTTTTTCTTGAAATCAGAAAATAGGGCAGGGTCATGGTTAAACCATTTTCTTAATTCAGTACTTGGTCCAAGTTCTTTCAACCATTCTTTTATTTCTGCATTGTCTTTACTTATACCCCTTGGCCATAATCTGTCAACAAGAATTCTGTAACCGTCTGTTTCTGAAGGTGCTTCATAAACTCTCTTAATGATGATTTTTTTCATGAACTATTTGATTTTAATTGTTAAAAATCAACTTATAACTTTTTGCGTTGTTTGGGATTTAGTGGTCTGATAGTAAGTTCATTGATAAGCATATTGTCAGGTGTCTCCAAAATATGTACAAGCGTATCAGCCAAATCCTCGGGATGGAGCATGTTTTCGTGTGCTTCTATCCCTGAACTTTTAAAAAAGTCAGTTTCAATCGAGCCTGGATTCATGCAGGTAACTTTAATTTTGTATAATCTCAATTCTTTAAAAAGTGCATCACTGAAACCGCTGACACCAAATTTTGTTGTGCAATAAGCTGAGCCTTCTTCTCTTCCCATTGTTCCAAGAATTGAGCCTATATTGATAATATGGGTTGTGTTTTTGTTTTTTTTGAGAAAGGGAACTATTTGGGAAGTAATAAAATACATGCCGTTAAGATTTGTATTTATCATATTAAGCCATTCATTCGAGTTCATTTCGTCAATCTTTGCAAAACCGCCAATACCCGCATTATTAACCAAAATATCAGGAAGAAAATTATCTGAAAAGGTTTTGCCAACCCATTCTTTAATACCTTCCTGATTTGTAATATCCAAACTAACGGGAGTAAAGGGTGCTCCGATTGATTCTTTCAGTTTATTTAAGTCATCGGAATTTCGAGCAAGTCCAAAAACATGAACTCCTTTATCTGTCAAGGCTTTGGTGATTGCTTTGCCCAATCCGCCTGTAACACCTGTAACTACAGCTGTTTTCTCGTTTAATTTCATTGACTTAGCTATTTGAGCTATGCTTTCCCGGTTGATAAGTACCTGCTTCTGTTCTGAAACTGATTGCAAGTCTGTTCCATCCGTTGATTGCAATCACAATCATTGTAAGTGCAACCATTTCTTTGTCGGTAAAATGTTTTTTAACAGAATTATAGATAGAATCAGGAACATGATTTTGAGAAATCAATGTGACAGATTCAGTCCACTCCAAAGCTGCGCGTTCTCTTTCTGTATAAAAATTAGTTTCGCGCCAAGCCGGGAGACAGTATAATCTCTGTTCTGTTTCGCCTGCCTGTCTTGCATCTTTTGTATGCATATCAAGACAATAAGCGCACCCGTTAATTTGTGAAGCTCTGGTTTTTATTAACTCAAATAGGCTTGCTTCTATTCCTGAATGATGTGCGTACTCTTCCAAGCCCATCATTGCTTTCATTGCTGCCGGGTCAACTGCCCCATAATTTAATCTTCTCATTTTTTTTTAAGATTTTAAGGTGTACAATGTGTTTATTCTTTGTTTTCGGCTTTCTCCATTGCATCCATCGCTATGGTCGCATGAGCATAAGCTGCTCCTGCTCTCATTTCGGATGCAACCCAAATGGCCTCCATAATTTCTTGTTTGCTTGCTCCCTTTCGCATTGCTAAAGGAACATGGGCTTTAATGCAGTAAGGGCACTGTGTTACATGTGCTACTGCAACAGCAATCAACTGTTTCGTTTTTTCGTCCAATACACCTTCTTTAAAAACAGTTCTGCTGAAGGTTCGCCAAGCTTCAATCTGTTTGGGTGCCAAATCAGCTTTTTTTCTGTTATCTTCAGGAGTTGAAGGTGGGTAAAAATCGTTGTGTTCGTTCATAATTTGATGTGTTATTTTAATTCTAAAAATTTTGTTTTAATGGTACCCAATGCAAAACCGGCTGCGGCTGCACTGAAAACTGAATAATTTAGAGCTTGACCTAAACCGACAGTAAGACTCATAAAAATAGCAAATAGCAACAGCAAAACACCGCTCAGGGTACCTATTAGATTGGTTTTGTATCCTATAATCAAGAGTAGAGCAAAGATGATTTCTCCCGCGGTTGCAATGACGGCAGATGTAACAACGAGCCAATGTGGAAACCAGGGCATTAGTACTGCTGAATAAGCAACAAAATTTGACCAATTACCCCAATATACCTTTTCGGGATTTAATATTCCCAAAATGTCATTGAATCTGTCTATTGATGCATTTAGAAAACTTGCAGCTATTGCAAACCTGAGAAATAATTTAATAATTTTTATTCCCATAAACTTGTATTTGTATAAAACTCAGGCGGTCGCATAGCGACCGCCTGAGAAATTGAATTTATTGTGCGCTTGCTAAGGAAGCATCTAATGTGATTGGACACTTCATTACTTTGCTGATTGGACAGCCTTCTTTAGCGTGATTTACTACTTCTAAGAATTTTTCTTTAGAAATCCCCGGAACTTTAGCGTTCAATGTCAAATGAGAACTTGCAATCTCAAGCTTTTCAGGATTCATTGTCAATTCGCATTTTGCTTCTAAAGATTCAGGAGTGAATCCTTCTTTACCTAAAAGCAAACTGGTTGCCATTGCAAAGCAACCTGCATGTGATGCTGCTAATAGTTCGTCAGGATTTGTTCCATTCCCGTTCTCAAAACGTGTTTTGAATGAATATGCTGCATTATTTAATACTTGGCTACGGGTTGTGATTTTTCCGTTACCTTCTTTTACTGAGCCGTTCCATACGGCATGTGCTACGTGTTTTACCATGATGTTTTAATTTTATATTGTTTGGAAAATTTATTTACTTTCTGCTTTCAAAGCTACTTTAAATAAGATTCATATTGTTTTATTATTCTATGAGATTACATTTGTTTGTTTTGAAAATTTAAACGGGTTATTCTGATAAAAGCATGTTTTTTATAGCCATTCGCCCTTAACTTTCAGTGTTTTTTCAATCACATCCCTGACACATTCATGCCCGCCAATATTGGGTGAAATATAAACACTGATTTCTTTGACTTCTGTCGAAGCATTTGAAGGACAACATGGAATACCACATTTAAGCATGATTTCCAAATCAGGAATGTCATCTCCCATATAGAGTACTTCAGCCAGACTTAGTTGATATTCTTCTAACAACTTCTCGAAAATTTCAATCTTGTGTCGTACTCCCAAATAGACTTCTTTGATCCCGAGATAATTTAATCGCTCTTTCACTCCTTGTGAACTCCCACCGCTTATGACCGCTACTAAGTATCCGCAGTCTAAGGCTTTTCTGAGTGCATATCCGTCTTTGATTGACATATTCCGGAGTTGTGCTCCTTCTTCTGTGATTAGCACTCTGCCATCTGAGAGAACGCCATCTACATCAAAGATAAAGGCCTTGACTTGTTTGAGTTTTTCAAGAATCAACATGTTGAAATGATTGTGTTTTTAGTTTTGATTATCTCTCCATTCATACACCCATTGTGTTTGAATCATTTCTAAATGACCTTCATTGCATTCTTCTCTTTTACCTTCAAAATTAGGCAGTTCAAGTACCCATTCAATCAGGTCTGTGAAACGAATTCTATAGATTTTGCTTTCATCAAAATCGTCTCTGAATTTCTCATACAATGCCATGGCAATGTCTTCATGGTCTTTCCAAAAAATAGGTGGTTCAAATGTTTTATTCTCCATATTGATAATTTAGCTTCCTATGATACCTGACTGATCGGGGATGGTTACAACGAGTGTAGCATCCTGATTCTCTAAAACGCATTGACAGGCAAGGCGCGAATTTATACGAGGATTTCTTGCCCTGTCCACAAAATCTTCTTCTTCTTCGCTCATTTCCTGTACATTTTCTTCTCCTTCTTCAAAATAAATATGACAAGTTGAACAAGCACAAACACCTCCACAATTGTGGTTTAAATGGATGTCATTATCTAATGCAACCTCTAATATACTTTCTCCTTCTTCAATCTCATGTGTTTCTTCAGGAGAACCATCTTCAAATTTATATATTACTTTTCCCATTATTTTTTTTATTGAATCTGTCGGCAAATTTAGTCAATATTCCGACTCAAAACCACATTATTTAGAATGTTTATAAATAAGTAACATCTTCCGGTGGTCAATTTTCGAGTTTTTTATCTAACTCTTCTTTTCTTACTTGCTGGTTTTCGATTTCACTTGTTTTGGTTTGGAACCATTCAGCAGCTTTAGCGGTTGAAAACCCTAATGGAGAAATCTCTTTGATGAATTTATTCATAAGTACTTTAGCACTGTCCTCGCTACCTGCACAAAGAGCGGTTTGAACTGATAACTGTTTTGACAATTTTGTGAAAACATAAGCACTCTCATAGTTTTTACTTTCAATTTCTTTGAGTTCATCTTTGTCAAACTTATCTTCAATAAGTTTTGTATATGGTATAACAATACAATCACATACATCCTGATTTTTTTCATTCATACAGAATTTTTTGTTCAGGTTGTCCCTTGAAAAGATATTTTGGTTGAAGGGAGGGAGATTGAAAAGATATAATCCTAAGAGAATAGCAGGGATAAAAAGTAAAAAGCCTATGAGTTTGAATAGGAATCCACCAGCAAATTTCAATAATAGGAGTGCAGAGATAATAATTAGAACAAGGATGATTGCTGAAGTAGACATGCTTGCAAAAATGATGTTATGAATTGACTTTTAATCTTAATTTTATTAACAGTTAGATTTTATTAATTTTTCTCGCATAGAAAAATATCGCGGTGATTTAACAACAACTCAAACTTTTTAGTCGAAGGGATTAAAACAAAGGATTTCAATGCTTACTTTTGAACCGAAATTCAGAAAAACAAATGAAACACATTATTAGATTATTTACAGTATTAGGATTGGTAATACTGCCATTTTCAGTCATTCCCCAGAGCCTCGGGCCGGTTAAGTTTATTGAAAAGATAGAAGCAAAACCAGGCCAGTATATAATTCCGTACAGCAAATATGAATTGGCAAACGGGTTAACATTGATAATCAGCGAAGATAATTCTTCACCGGTAGTTCACGTAGAAGTAACCTATAAGGTAGGTTCCAACCGTGAATTGCCAGGACGTTCAGGGTTTGCGCACTTTTTTGAGCACATGATGTTCCAAGGTTCAGAGCATGTGGGAGATGAAGAACATTTCAAAATTGTTCAGGGTGCAGGAGGTGATATGAATGGAACAACTAATCGTGACAGAACAAATTATTTTGAGACTCTTCCCAGCAATATGTTGGAAACTGCTCTATGGTTAGAAGCGGATAGGATGGGCTTCTTGCCTAACGCATTCACAGTTGATAAATTTGAGGTTCAAAGGAAAACAGTAAAAAATGAGAAAGCACAGCGATATGATGTTCCCTATGGTTTTGTAGAGGAAGTGAAAGACCAACTTCTGTATCCTGCAGGGCATCCGTATTCATGGCCAACAATAGGATTTACAGATGATCTCGATCGTGCAACACGAGAAGATCTTAATGCATTTTTCTTAAGGTATTATGGCCCCAATAATGCAATTCTGGTTGTTTCCGGAGATGTTGTTGCAGATAGTGTTGTGAAGTTAGTTGATAAATATTTTGGTTCTATTCCAAAAGGTCCGGAAGTAAAGAGGTTACATCCTACACCTGTAAGATTACCTGAGAGTGATTATAAAACATACAAAGACAATATTTTCCTACCACTCACATTGTTTGTTTATCCGACTGTTCCAACATACCACAAAGATGAGGCAGCCTTGGATATACTTTCTTATTTAATGTCTGGTGGTAGAAACTCAATTTTTTATAAAAACTTCATTAAATCAGAGAAAGCAGTAGATGTTAATGTGTATCATCCGACTTTTGAACTCTCAGGAGAGTTTACTATTCAAGCAGTAGCATATCCGGGAGTTTCTCCACTTGAAACAAGGGACTTAATACTAAAATCTATCGAAGATTTTGAGAATGCAGGTTTTACTGAAGCTGATTTAGAACGCGTTAAAACATCTTTAATTTCCGGGATGTATGGCTCCCTTGAAACCAATGCCGGTAAAGCATCACTCCTTACTCAGTATGAAATGTCAATGCCCGGAAAGTCTTATAACTTAGACCAAGACATTGAAAGATATCAGAAAGTTACTAAAGCTGATGTCATGCGAGTTTTTTTAAGATATATAAAAAATAAAAACTATGCATGCATCACTGTTGAAAGAGACCCCATATATGATCAACCGGGAACTAAGAAAAAACATTTTGAAAGTTTTAATCCATATATAGATGCAAAACCTGATTATTCAGAATTTGAAGGGCTTGTATATAATAGACCGGTTGACAATTTTGATAGGAGCAAAAAACCTATTCCTGCTGCACCCAAAACTGTTGAAACACCGGATTTTTTTAAGTTTAGTACAAGCAATGGGGTTGATGTAATTGGAACTAAAAGTAATAAAACCCCAAGAGTCATGTTTCTGATTAATTTTGACGGAGGTCAGTTGTTTGAAAATGGTAAGGATTTTCCGTATGGGACAGCATTCTTTACTGCCCAAATGATGAATGAAAGTACCAAGAAATATCCTGCAGCTGATTTAGAAAATAAATTAGAAAGCTTGGGTAGTAGTATTAGCTTTTCCGGAAGTAGTTCAGGGATTATTGGTTATGTGAGTTGTTATAAGAATAAAGTGAACGAAACTATGGAGTTGCTTGAAGAAATGATGCTTAGTCCTAATTTTGAGCAAGAGGATTTTGACTTACTACGAAAGCGACTTATTGAAACTGTTGCAAATCAGAGATTAAATTCGTCAACTGTTGCGTCCAAAGCCTTTAGCAGATTAATATACAGTGATAAGAATCCGCTTGGAAAATTTGTTACAGGAAACTATAATGAGTTTGTCAAGATTAAACTCGATGATATCGTTAGATATTACCAAAAATTTATTACTCCACAACTAACGAAAGTAGTTATGGTTGGTGAATTATCTGAAGCGGACGTTAAGAGTGCTGTTAGCTTTATGGAAAAGTGGGAGAAGAAAGATGTTGCATTGCCTACATTCGGAGAGTTTCCTGAATATAATACAACTCAAATTTTCTTAATTAATAAAGATTTTGCATCACAATCTTATCTCTCCATTGGAAATAGATCTTTGCCATATGATACATATGGTGATTTCTTTAAAGCCAATGTCATGAACTATGTATTAGGTGGGAGTTTCAACTCAAGACTTAATCTTTCAATTAGAGAAGAACATGGTTGGACTTATGGAATTCGTTCAGGATTTGCTGCCGGTGTAAAAGAATACCCGGGCTACTATATTGTTGGTGCTAGTGTTAAAGCAGAGGCAACTGATAGTGCAATAGTTGAAATCTTCAAAATAATTAAAAAATATAAAGAAGAAGGTATTTCTGATGAAGAACTTGCCTTTACTAAAAATTCATTGGTAGCAAGTGATGCACTCAATTATGAATCCTCTTTTTCAAAGGCATCATTCCTGAGAGGGATTCTGGTTAGAAACTTGGATTCTGATTACAAGAAAAAGCAAGCCGACATTATCAATTCATTAACAAAAGAGGATATTAACAATTTTGCCAAAAAATATCTTGACCCAGATAATATGATTATTGTTGTTGTGGGTACACAGTCATTGCTAAAACCCAAGTTAGAGGCACTTGGTTATGGTAAGGTTCAAATTTTGAACAATAATGCAGAAGGAAAAGTGAAGATTTATAAGAAGAAATAATCAACAGTGTTAGTGAAAAAGGGTCGTTTGATAAGTTCAAACGACCCTTTTTTATTTTTTGTTTACTCTAAAGCTTCCATTATTATCAACAGATGCCGTAAAACGATTTGTTATAAAACAATTAGTTGTATTGCAATTCACCTCCATAATATGAATGAGTGATTCTGCATCAATATAAAATAACCTTAGAAATATTTTATCCTCTTTTTGCTTCATCAGATACAAGTTTATGACTTTTGCAGAGTTTGAAACAGAGTCAACCAAAACAAGATTACCATATTCAAAACAGCCCTCTTCAGGAGCAATCGTGTCTGATGGGTTTTCATTGTGAAGGTTTCCATAAGCATAATAAGATTTATAACGCCCCATATTGGGTAATTTAATTATAATACTATCAGTAGAAGCAATATTATCGCAAGCAAGCGAATCATGGCTATTGTATCTAAGGTAATTTACTTTCTTGATTTTTGGTCTTTGGATTGGTGGTTGTGTATTAATTTGTTGCAAGCACTTATTAATATCTAGCAAAGCACGTTGATAAATACTAAACCCCATCTCTCTAGTCCCTGAATGGTCAATGATTCTCCACTCATCAGAAAATACAAAATTTACTAAGGTTGGACAACCAAAAGGGAACTGCTCATATGCCAGAGAGGAAGTGGAATTGTTAATATGGTTATCCTTGATTGGAGGTAGACTGTCAGGAGTGATAATATTGTGAGTGTCTATTGATTGATTTGTAGGAGAAGTTTTGGGTGTGCATGATTGAAGGAATGCGAAACACAAAAAAACAAGAAACTGTAATAGGAGTGATTTCATCATATAGATAATTAATTAAAACTAATAAAACTGAGAGGATTAAGGGTTACCCCATTGTGCCATAATTCAAAATGGAGATGCGGTCCGCTTGTGAGTTCCCCTGTATTACCAACAATCCCTATAACCTCTCCTGCATTTACCCTATTCCCCAATTTACTAAATACTTGAGCGCAATGTTTATACACAGTCAGCCAATTTTCCGGGTGCTGAATACAAATTACATTTCCATTGTCAGGTGTCCAACCTGTGAAAACTACTATACCATCAAGAGCGGCTTTCACAGTCTCATCCTTGTTTGGCACGATATCAATAGCAGGATGTACTGAAGCTTCATAAAATGAAGTCACTTTCCCTGAGAGAGGCGGATAAAATGGTCCGGATATCAAACTAAGTGTGGTTGCATTGTTGTTAAGACTAAACATTTTTCCCGATGGTTCCATAAATAATGTTGAGGGATTGGTTCTGTCGACATCACTCGTAGTATCTGATGAAATGATTTGCTCTCTTTCTTGGTATTCCTTTCCAGGTTCAATTTGGTCTTGTAGAAATGCAATATCCGTTTTAGTTAGTTTGTCACCTCTGAGTAACATATCCAACAACACTCGCCTTTCTTCTAATTTATTAATTGAATTATTGATTTCATTTATGCTGAGCATCAACTCTTTTTTTTGCTTTCTGTTTTTGTCAAACTCATATCCCGGCATGTATACTCGCAATGAGGGGATTGCGAAGATAAGCAACCAGCTGATTACAGTAAAAACTAAAAACCCACCAAAAAAAAGTAATAAGACACTGAGTGGTGTTAATTTTAAAGTCAATTTTTCTTGAAAATTTGACTCATTTATTAGCATCAATCGATAGCGATTACGCAGTTTTCTAATCCAACTCGGTCGCTTTTTTCGGTTTTTCATGAAAAGTTAACAGAAGTAAAATATTTTCGCGGTTTCAAAGTTATGTAGGAAAACTTGAAAACAATAGCCAATCATAAAAGAATCTTTATTCAAATTGTACTCGTGATTTCATTTTTGGGTTTGGAGAGTATACATGCTCAAAAGAAACCCGGATTTATTAAACGTGAATACATCAACACTGTGTCGCATTATAACTATTTCTTTAATGCAAATGAAAGAGTAAAAGAGGCGCAGAAAAATGCGGAGTTGTCAAATATTGATAATTTCGATGCTGTAGTAAAACTGTTTCCCTTCTCTGACCAAGCTACACTTAAATCTAATACGCCACAAATGGATGAGGCTATTAAAAAATGCAATCATATAATAACACGGAGACAATTAGGGCGATGGGTTGATAACAGCTGGTTGTTGATAGGCAAAGCAGATTTTTTTAAAGGGGACTTCTTTGCTGCCCTTGAGGCATTTCAGTATGTTGCCAGCACTTACAAGAATTCTCTAATTGCTTATGAGGCAGAAATTTGGATTGTAAAATCGTATATTATGCTCGAAAAATACGATGAAGCAGTTGCTGTTTCTGATTTAATGATTGCTGACAAAGCATTCCCAAAAAAACTGAAAAAAGAGTTATTTATTGTTAGTGCTGAAGGGCTGATTCGCCAAGGCAAATACGCATTGGCTTATGATAGATTAAAAAAAGCAATGCCTCGACTCAAAAGTAAAGATTATAAATATAGAAGAAATTTTGTGGCCGGACAACTTGCTATGTTAAACAATCAACCTCTTGAAGCAATTAAATATTTCAATAAGGTTATTAAATCCAATGCTCCTTATGAGTTTAACTTTTATTCGAGAATCAATATGGTTCGACTTTACACCCAAAAACCAATTCATAATATTGGAAAAGGAAAGAACATTCTTTCAAAAATGTTGAAGGATGACAAAAACCTAGACTTGCTTGACCAAATTTATTATGAATTAGGGATGATTGAATTTTCCCAAGGACAAAAGAACTCTGCACTAGAATATTTTAAACAAGCCTTAACCTATTCAAAAGATAATAAAGTTTTAAAATCAAAAATCTACTTACTTGTTGCAGAACTTTACTTTGAAAAAACAAATTATCTATTTGCACAAAAATACTATGACAGTGCTGTACAAGTATTGAATCCGGAATCCCCGGATTACAAAGCAATTAGCGCGCGTCACCTTATCTTAACAGACCTGATTACCAATTTAGTTAATATTTCATACCAAGACAGTTTACTAAGACTGGCTAAAGATGCTGATTTCAGGAGGCAGACCTTAATAAAAATTAAAGAAGAAGAAAGACGTAAGAAAGAGGAAGAGGAGGAAAGGAAAAATAACCCGTTTGAAAATCAAAATTTTAATGATCCATTTGCAGGCATACCGGGTCAAAATAATGTGCAAGGGCAAGGAACTGACTCGCGCTTCCCATTCTATAACCCTCAACTCAAGACAAAAGGAGAGGGAGATTTTGTTCAATTATGGGGTAATAGACAATTAGGTGATTTTTGGAGAATTCAGAGTATTGCACAATCCGAAAACAATGATTTATATAAGAAAAATGATATATCTGACACTGCAATCCATCAGGATACTTCCAATCAAATTGAATTTAACACGGGAATGCCGGAAGATATTGCGAAAGAAGACCAAAAGTATTTTGTGAAAGTTCCGTTTGACATTAAATTACAAGAGAATGCTGAAAAAAGTCTGGGTGAAAGTTATTTTAAAGCAGGAACCATATACAGAAATAAACTGTCTGAACCGATTAGAGCCAAGGAAATCCTTGAGCAATTTCTGGAAAAGTATAAAAACAATCCTTACAGAGAAAATGTAATTTATCTTCTGATTAAAATATATGAAAATGAGGGTAATTCTGCTAAAGCAAACTATCTAAAAGAACGTTTAAATGTTGAATTCCCAGAGAGTAAATTTAACCAATTATTAACAAACCCTGAATTGGTAAAGGGGGAAAGAAATTCTCCCGATGAGATTATATCAGACCAATACGAATTATTCTATCATAAATATAAAGAACAAGATTATAAAGGTGCCATTGCTATTTATGATTCTATCAAGTCTCAGTATTCGGGTAATGACATGGAAGGGAAGTTTGAATATGTCTATGGACTCATCATGGCTGAGCAGAAAAAAATGCAAGATTATTATTCTATTATGAGTAAAATTGCTGCAAATTATTCAGGAACACCCCTAGGTAACCTTGCCGATGATAGAGTAAGAGCATACAACAGATTTTTTGGCAATGACTCTACCAAAAATTCGAAAAATGACCAAGCTAAGAACAAAATATATCCATTCAAGGAAAGTACTGAGAAAGAAGAGTATTATTTTGTTATCAATATCGCCCCGAAAATGGACATGAACATGCTTAAAATCGCCTTCTCTGACTTCAATAGAGATTTTCGTTCAAACATGGGTCTGCAGATTACAACCTCTTTTGTTGGTTCAGAAACACGAGTATTGATTGTGACGGGATTCTATAATCAAAAAGATGTGAAAAAATATATTGAAGATGTAATGGCGAACAATTCTCTGATTAATAGTTTGAAATCAACCGCTGATAAGAAGAACTTTATGTTTATTTCTAAAATCAATTTCTCAATCTTATTAAAGGAAAAAAAATGGGATGAATATCAGGAATACTTCCTTAATACCTATCTTTGAACCTCCAATCGACAAGTAGAAAATTGAAGAAAATACTAATAATTTTATGGATTGCATTTGCCGGAGCCTTAATTTTCGGAGTATTATTTATGTATGGGATTAGTAAGGGGATGCTCGGGAAAATGCCTGATATTGTTGAACTTGAAAATCCAAAGAGTGAGATAGCCTCAGAAATTTATGGAGAAGATGGTGTCTTGTTAGGGAAGTATTTCTATAAAAACCGCTCTAATGTATCATATTCTCAAATCAGTCCATTCATGTTTCAAGCACTGATTGCAACAGAAGATATTCGTTTTAGCAAACATGCAGGAATTGACTTTAGGAGTCTTGCACGGGCTATAGCGGGTGCCGGAGGTTCAGGAGGAGGAAGCACAATCACTCAGCAGTTAGCCAAGAACTTATTTCATGACCCTGATTATAGTAGCAAACTCAAAAGAATTATACAAAAACTCAAAGAGTGGATTATAGCAGTGGAGTTGGAACGGGCTTATACAAAAGATGAGATAATAACTATGTATCTCAATACAGTGCAATTCTCAGGGCATTCATATGGAATTAAATCTGCATCAAAAGAGTTTTTTAATAAAGAACCGATTGACCTAACAGTAGAAGAGTCGGCAGTACTTGTTGGGCTACTTAAGGCAATCACAAAGTTTAGTCCAAAATCAAATCTGGATAATTCAATTAAACGAAGAAATGTCGTACTTTTTCAAATGGCAAAGTATAAATTTATTGCACAAAATGAGTATGACAGCTTAAAAGCCTTGCCAATCACACTTAATTATATCGAAAATTCTCATAATGAAGGATTAGCACCTTATTTTAGAGAATATTTAAAGAAGATTTTGATACCTTGGTGCAAAGAGAAAGGAATTGATATTTATAAGGATGGACTAAAAATCTATACCACTATAGATTCTCGTATGCAAGAACATGCAGAAAGAGCGGTCAAATTTCACTTAACCACACTTCAAGAAGATTTTTATAAAAATTGGGGAAAGAGGGTACCTTGGCGAGCAGAGAATTGGGCTGAGTTGAAAAGCTTTCCGAAAACAGAAGCCAAAAAGACCGATAGATATCGTAGTTTAAAAGAAGAATTAAATGGAGATACTACTCTCATTTGGAAAGAAATGAACAAACCCGTAGGGATGACTCTTTTTACATGGAAGGGAGAAATTGATACTGTCATGAGTCCATTGGATTCAGTTAAATATTACGCTCAATTTCTTCAAACAGGTTTTGTAGCCATCGACCCACATTCAGGTCAAATTAAAGCATGGGTGGGAGGGATTAATCATAAATATTTCCAATATGACCATGTAAACAAAAGTGCGACCAGACAAGTTGGCTCTACTTTCAAACCACTTTTCTATGCTTCAGCGCTTTATCTTGGTGCAAATCCTTGCGAATATTTCCCTAGAGAACAAACTACATTTTTTATAGACAATGGCCAGACCTGGTCGCCTAAAAATTCAGATGGAAGCAGTGGTGGATATATGAATATGCCCGAAGGACTTGCAAACTCAGATAATCTATATACAGCCCAATTAATGAAAAGTTTGGGCGAATCCGGCCCGCAAAATGTAGTTGACTTTGTTCGTAAAATGGGTATTGATAGCTCAAAACTAGAAGCAGTTTATTCCATTTGTCTTGGAGTGTGCGATATTTCGGTTATGGAAATGGCGAGCGCATTCAGTGTCTTCGCTAATAAAGGAAATTGGATTGAACCTACTTTTCTCACTAGAATTGAAGACAAAAATGGGAATGTTCTCGCTGAGTTTGCACCGAAGAAAATTAACCAAGTGCTGACAGAAGAAAAAGCCTACACTATTTTTAAATTCTTAGAAGGTGTGGTAAACTTTGGGACAGGAGCAAGACTCAGAGGTAGATATAAGATTGAAGGTACGATTGGAGGGAAAACGGGCACTACGCAAAGTAACTCAGATGGCTGGTTTATGGGTGTTACCCGTGATTTAGTCACAGCAACATGGGTTGGTTGTGATAGCCGTGCTGTCAGATTCAGAAGTACAAGTTTAGGTCAGGGAGCCAATTCAGCATTACCCATTTTTGCAAATTTTATTAAAGCTGTTATCGCTGACAAAGATTTGGATTACAAATTGGAACCACTTGATATTCCTCAAGTTGTAAGTACCCCCCCTTTGTGGGAATGCGCCCCTTATCAACCCAATGAGAATCTATTGCCTCAATTAGGATTTTAAGCAGGGTTTTTCCCGTTCATTTTCATAATTTTGCACGTCTCAAAAAAATAGACACCTCTTAATTATGAAAGATCAAGAAGTTTATAATCCCAAACACAAAATTCGTATTGTAACTGCCGCTTCTCTCTTTGATGGACATGATGCTGCCATCAATATTATGCGTAGAATTATTCAGGGAACCGGTGCAGAAGTTATTCATCTAGGACATGACAGAAGTGCTTTAGAAGTTGTTAATACTGCCATACAAGAAGATGCTGATGCAATTGCAATGACCAGTTATCAAGGCGGACACAATGAATACTTTAAGTATATGTACGACTTGCTGAAAGAGCGCGGAGCAGGACATATCAAAATATTCGGTGGAGGCGGAGGTGTTATCTTGCCATCTGAAATCAAAGATTTAATGAAATACGGGATTGCACGAATCTATTCCCCCGATGACGGAAGAAGTCTGGGACTGCAAGGGATGATTAATGACTTGATAAAATCAATTGATAAAGATTATAGCAAAAAACCGGAACTGCCAAGCTCAGATAAGATTAAAAAATTATTAGCCAAAAAGGATGAAAACACAATCTCAAGGCTTATTTCTCTTGCTGAAAATAACCCCAAACAATTCAAAGAAATTTCAAAGTCAATCTCTACAAAGTCCAAGACTCCGGTTTTTGGTATTACCGGTACCGGTGGTGCAGGTAAATCTAGCTTGGTTGATGAATTTGTACGAAGATACCTGAATGATTTTCCTGACAAAACTATAGCAATTATTTCAGTAGATCCCAGTAAGAAAAAAACAGGAGGTGCATTGTTGGGTGACAGAATCAGAATGAATTCAATTAACAACGAAAGAGTGTATATGCGTTCTATGGCAACGCGACAAAGTAACCTTTCGTTGAGCCAGTATGTTGATGATGCTATTTCTGTTCTCAAATCTTCGACTTTTGATTTGATAGTTTTGGAAACTTCAGGTATTGGCCAGTCAGAAAGTGAAATCACTGAGCATTCAGATGCTACATTATATGTGATGACACCCGAATATGGTGCTGCTTCACAGTTGGAAAAGATTGAAATGCTGGATTTCGCAGATGTTGTTGCCATCAATAAGTTTGATAAAAAAGGAGCTTTGGACGCGCTCAGAGATGTTAAGAAACAATACCAGCGTAACCATAAATTATTCAATCTGAAACAGGATGATATGCCTGTGTTTGGTTCTATTGCCTCTCAATTTAATGACCCCGGAATGAATAATCTTTATCACAAATTGATGTCTGTGATTGAAGAAAAATCAGGGATTAAATTTGGTTCCGGCAAAGCGTTGGCACAAGAGCCATCTGAAAAAGTATTTATTATTCCACCAAACAGAACACGCTATTTGAGCGAAATCACTGAAAATAACAGGTTGTATAACAACAATGCAATCAAACAATCAGCAATAGCCTCCAAATTATATGGCTTATATCAGGCAATCTTAAGTTTTGGTGGTGAGGATTTGCTCTCAAACCCCAACTACAAAGGCTCAGATGATTTGTTGAAAAAAATGGTGGCTCAATTTCATAAAGAGAAGAAAAACTTAAACCCTCATCATTGGGATATTATTACGAATTGGGCTAAGAAAATCAAGGCTTTCAAAGACGAGTATTTTATTTTTAAAGTACGTGATAAACAAATCAAAATTTTGACTCATACCGAATCTCTGTCTCATTCACAGATTCCCAAAATCTCTGTACCGCGATACAGCAGTTGGGGCGATATATTGCTTTGGGTATTGACTGAAAATTTTCCTGGCGAGTTCCCTTATGCAGCGGGGATATATCCTTTCAAAAGAGAAGGTGAAGATCCTACCAGAATGTTTGCAGGAGAAGGTGGACCGGAAAGAACCAATAAGCGTTTTCATTATGTGAGCAAAGGAATGTCGGCAAAAAGATTGTCAACTGCTTTTGATTCTGTTACACTCTATGGTCGCGACCCTGACTTGCGACCTGATATACACGGGAAAATTGGTAATGCAGGAGTGAGTATCTGTTGTTTGGATGACGCAAAAAAACTATACAGCGGTTTTGACCTTGCCAATCCAAAGACTTCAGTGTCTATGACTATCAACGGACCCGCCCCCATAATGCTTGCCTTTTTTATGAATGCCGCCATTGACCAGCAATGTGAGATTTATATTAAACAAAATGGCTTGGAAAGTGAGGTGAAAAAGAAAATTGCCAAGATTTACAAAAGTTACGGACAACCTGTACCACAATATCATGGGAAACTACCTGATGGGAATGACGGACTGGGATTGATGTTGTTGGGTGTTTCAGGCGATCAGGTGCTGCCACAGAACGTTTATGATAAAATTAAGGCAAGCACTTTGGCACAAGTCAGAGGAACTGTACAAGCAGATATCCTTAAAGAAGACCAAGCTCAAAATACATGTATATTCAGTACTGAGTTTGCCCTGCGATTGATGGGAGATGTTCAGGAATATTTTATACAAAACAAAATCAGAAATTTTTACTCAGTTTCAATTTCCGGATATCATATTGCAGAAGCCGGTGCAAACCCAATCTCTCAACTTGCTTTCACCCTTGCCAACGGATTTACCTATGTTGAATATTATCTGTCAAGAGGGATGAACATTGATGATTTTGGTCCTAATCTATCTTTCTTTTTCAGCAACGGAATTGACCCTGAATATGCAGTTATTGGACGTGTGGCAAGACGCATTTGGGCAAAAGCAATGAAACATAAATATGGTGCAGATGCTCGTTCTCAAATGCTAAAATATCATATCCAAACAAGTGGGCGCTCCTTGCACGCACAAGAAATTGATTTTAACGATATTAGAACTACGTTGCAAGCGCTCTATGCAATCTATGATAATTGTAATTCCCTGCATACCAATGCTTATGATGAAGCTATCACCACACCCACAGAGGAGTCTGTGAGAAGAGCTATGGCAATTCAGCTTATTATCAACCGAGAATTAGGTTTGGCAAAAAATGAAAACCCGCTTCAAGGTTCTTTCATTATTGAAGAATTGACAGATTTAGTTGAAGAAGCTGTTTATGCAGAGTTTGACAGAATCACTGATAGAGGAGGTGTTTTAGGTGCAATGGAAACAATGTACCAACGCAGTACTATTCAGGAAGAGAGTTTGTATTATGAAAAGCTCAAACAATCAGGAGAGTTCCCAATTATTGGTGTCAATACATTTCTGAACAGCCAAGGTTCTCCTACTATTATACCCAAAGAGGTGATTAGAGCTACTGACGAAGAAAAAGATATTCAAATTCAGACTATCAATAACCTAAGACAAAGAAATAGAAAAATCGCTGCTACTGCCCTAAAAGACTTGCAATTAAATGCAATTCATAATAAAAACACGTTTGCAGCTTTGATGGAAGCAGGTAAGTTTTGTTCAATTGGTCAAATTACAGATGCCTTGTTTAATGTTGGTGGTCAGTACAGAAGGAGTATGTAGTATATTAAACTGAATCAGCACAGATGAAGGTTCTCTTACTTACAGATGGCATATATCCTTATGCAATGGGAGGAATGCAAAAACATTCTGCCAATCTGGCAAGATACCTCTTTAAGACCGGTGTTGATATTACACTCGCTCATTGTATTTATGTAAAAGACCGGGTTGTTAATAATAAAGATATAGCTGGTGTTATAGGGATTCCTTCTGAGAAAATTTTTACCTTCCGATTCCCGCAATCTTTTCATTTTCCGGGACATTATATCAATAATTCAAAAAGGTATAGCAAACTGCTTTTTGAACAATTTAAAAATAGATTGTCAGATTTCGATATTGTGTATTCTCAAGGGTTTACAGCATGGGAGTTGTTAAAAAGAACAACTCCGAATACCCGTCCTCCGGTAGTCTTAAATATGCATGGAGTTGAGATGTACCAGCCTTCATTCTCTCAAAAAGAAAAGTTTGAAAAAATATTGATGAGAATCCCCGCCAATTTTTTGATTCAACACACTGACTACATTCATTCTTTAGGAGGTGCACTAACTCCGATAATTAAAAATATTGCTCAAACTAATGCAATTTGGGAATGTGGAATTGGACTTGAGAATTTTTGGTTCAAAGATGCCGGATTGGTGCATAAACCAAATAATGTCCTAAGGTTTGTTTTTATTGGCAGAAATGAGTTGAGAAAAGGATTGCATCTCTTGAATCCTGTGATAGAAGAACTCATAAAATCCGGGTCGAAGTTTTCTGTTGATTTTATTGGAGATGTACCTGATAGTTTGAGATTAAGAGTCAAAAATATTCATTATCACGGTCAGATAAAAACAGAAGAGAAAATCATTTCAATAATAGATGATTGTGATATTTTATTGCTCCCTTCGCTCTCAGAAGGAATGCCAACCGTTATTTTGGAAGCAATGGCACGGGGATTGGCTCTGATTGCGACCAGAGTGGGTGCTGTTGAAACTTTGGTGGATTCACAAAATGGTTGGTTAATTGAAGCCGGAAGCAAAGAATCTTTGCAAAATGCCATGAAATCTGCTATTCACTTAGAAACTGAGCAAATTCTCAAGATGAAATTACTATCATTGGAAAAGGTTAAAAAATACGAGTGGATGAAAATTGCCAAAGAACATTTGCAATTTTTTGAGAGCATAAAAAGGGATTAATCTCTTGAAGTAAAATCCCTGACAAGTTTCTCGCATTGACGAAATGTGTCTTCCAAAACATCGTTGACAATGACTATATCGTATTTGTCTTCAAAACTAAGTTCATAATTTGCTTTGTTCACGCGTTCTTGAAGTTCGTGTTCAACTTCTGTACTTCGTTTCTTTAGTCTTTCCATAAGAACCTCAATGCTTGGAGGCTTAAGAAACACAGCAAGGGCGTTGTCTCCAAATTGTTTTTTAATATTAATTCCTCCTTTTACATCTACATCAAACAAAACAGTATTGCCATCTGCCCAAATTCGTTTCACTTCAGCCCAAAGGGTTCCATAATAAAGTCCCTCATACACTTGCTCGTGTTCGAGAAATTCATTGTTTTTCAATTTTTTTGAAAATTCTTCCTCAGACAAGAAGTAATACTCTCTGCCATTCACTTCGTTTCCTCTTGGTTTGCGGGTTGTAGCAGAAATTGAAAATTCAAGGTTGTCAAAAACTTTTATTAAATGATTCACAACAGTGCTTTTGCCGGTGCCGGACGGAGCAGAAAAAATGATTACTTTGCCTTGATTTCCCATAAAATAAAGAGCGTCAAAGATAATGTAATTTCAATTTTGAAATGGAGTGAGCAATTTTCTTTCACCAAACATCATTAATCTTTGTCTTTGCATTATGTATAGTTTAATTTTGCATGTCTTTCATATAAGTGTATCTTTAACAGAATGTTTTTGAATGAAATCTATAAAATTGGACTAAAGTCAATGGGCTTTTTGCCACCATTGTCTAAACCCAAAATAATAAAACATATTGTTGAACTGACCATTTTGTCCCTGGCTGACTTTGTAGGTTTGGCTTTTTTGCTCCCTCTGCTGCTTTTACTTTTGAGTACGGGTGCAGTTTATCAAAGCCATATAGAGCGTTTTCCAATTGAATACCAATATGTATTTCTTCTTGTGGTATTGGTCTTTTTTTTAATCAAATCATTGGCCGCGTTTTATTTACAAAAAAAACAAGTGAGGATTGTTGCCAATATTGTTCGTTTTGTCTCTGCTAACAATACTGAACAATTTTTGAACATGCCTTATGAAAGGCGCATGGAAACTGATACATCTTTGTTTTCTGAAAGGGTGTATTTTCAACCACTATACATTGGACAAGGGATTTTTATTCCATTATTTACTTTGTTTCAAGAATCAGTAGTGTTGCTCTTTATTTTGGCAGGAATGATTGTCTTTTATCCCTATGTTTCCTTAGGTTTGATTACTGTTTTGGTTGTTTCTGGTTTGATTACGAATAAATGGATTCGAAAAAGAAGTATCGGATTAGGTGAAAAGAATATTGAAAATAGAAAGAAACTATTTAACAGTATTGGAGTAAACATTAGTGGAATGCTCGATATCAAACAAAATAATACCCAAAGAAAATTTAAAGACAGTGTTTCGGAAAAGGTTCGTGAACTTGCAATTGGAGAATTAGAGTCTAATACCTTGCGTATTATCCCTTTTAGGGCAAATGAGTTGATTTCTGTTATTGGGCTTATTTTTCTAATACTTTATGCTAAGTTAATTAATCCTAACGCAGATTTTATAACAATGGGTTCAATTTTTGCGCTTGCTTTATTTCGCTCCATTCCGGCAATCAATCGGATTCAACTCAATTTGGTTCAGGTTCGATTATACAGCAATCATCTCAATACCATTCATGCAGATAATACCTCAGAAGCAGCTGAAGAGATGGCTCCATTTGAAAAAGAAATAGAATTAAGGGACATTCATTTGATGTATAGCAACACCGGTACTCCCATATTAGAGGATATTAATTTTAAAATTCCTAAAGGTACGATAACCTTTTTTTCGGGCAAATCCGGTAGTGGAAAATCTTCACTTTTGCGTATTATAGCCGGACAAATGAGTTGCACCAAAGGGGATATACTGATAGATGGAATATTACTCAAAGAGAACAACCTTAACTCTTGGCAAAACCAAGTTGCTTTGATAAGCCAGAAACCTTTTGTGCTCAAAGGAGGGATTGTAGATAATGTAGTATTTGGTTCCGAAGATAAAATCAATATTGAGAAAGTGAGGGAAGCCTTGTGTAGTGTAGGATTGCAGGATTTTGTTGAAGAAGTTGAGAATAGAAGGGTGGGAGAAGATGGTTACAAAATTTCAGAGGGACAAAAACAACGCTTGATGTTGGCACGTGCTATTTATAAGGGAACTCCTCTTTTGCTTTTAGATGAGATTACGGCTAACTTAGACACAGAAAACACTCAGATTATTATGAAAACCCTTAGAGAATTATGTGATAAAGGGCATACTATAATTCTTTCATCACATAATCAGGAAGTAACTAATATTGCAGACCTCTATTGTAATTTTAGAGATAGAAAGATTTTTATAAATGAACATTCAAAATCAGATAGTTAAGTTCGCAGTAATTGGCTGTGGACATATTGGTAAAAGACATGCAGAGATGGTTCACCGTCATCCAGAGGCAGAGTTGGTTGCATTGTGTGACATCAAAGAAAAAGAAGGGTTGGGAATTGACCAATACGATGTTCCGTTCTATGCATCAGCAGATGAAATGCTTCACAATCATCCCGAGATAGATGTTGTTTCTGTTTGTACCCCCAATGGATTACATTCTACCTTCGGACTCAAAGCTCTTTCAGCTAAAAAGAATTTGGTAATTGAAAAACCGATGGCATTGACAAAAGCAGACTGTGAAAAAATGATTTTCAAAGCATTGCAGATGTCTAAACAGGTTTTTTGTGTTATGCAAAACCGTTATTCTCCTCCATCCGTTTGGATTAAAGATTTGTTGGAACGCAGGGTTTTGGGAGATATTTATATGGTGCAAATTAACTGCTATTGGAACCGAGATGAACGCTATTACAAACCTGACACATGGAAAGGAGATTTGGAGTTAGATGGAGGAACTTTGTTTACTCAATTCTCTCACTTTATTGATATTATGTATTGGCTATTTGGTGATATTACCAATATCAGAGCTAAGTTTCAGGATTTCAAACATCAACACAACACAGACTTTGAAGATAGCGGAGTTGTTAACTTTGATTTTATTAATGGTGGTATGGGCTGTTTGAACTACTCAACCGCTGTTTGGGACAAAAACTTAGAATCTTCGCTAACCATTATTGCCGAAAATGGTACCGTAAAAATTGGTGGTCAATACATGAATGAGGTCGAAATCTGTAATATCAAAGACTATGATATGCCTGAACTACCCGAAGCCAACCCCGCAAATGATTATGGCGGATACAAAGGCTCAGCAAATAATCATAATCTGTTTTATGAAAATGTGATTGATACACTTAAAGGCAGAAATATAGTGACTACCAACGCACTTGAAGGACTCAAAGTGGTTGAAATTATTGAACGTATTTATCAAGGTAATTCTTTTTTGAAAAAAAGAACAAATAGGTCTTAATAGATTACTCTTCACAATAACATATTTGAATCTTGCTAATTTCATTTAGAGTACAAGCAAATATGCAAACACTAAATAAATAGTTCTATTAAACCCAAATTATTTACGTTTGCGTGTATTAAATTAGGGTGTCTAATCGTTAATATTGCGCTATGGATTCAATCAAAATACTTTGGGCTGATGATGAAATAGATTTATTAAAGCCTCACATCATTTTTTTAGAAAAAAAAGGCTATGAAGTCATTACTGTCAACAGTGGTTCCGATGCTGTAGAAGCAGTGTTGAAGCACGACCCAAAAGTAATTTTCTTGGATGAAAATATGCCCGGTATGTCGGGAATTGAAGCACTCGCAAGAATCAAAGAATCCAGACCTGAAATCCCGGTTGTCATGATTACCAAATCAGAAGAAGAGCAGATTATGGAAGAGGCCATCGGCTCCAAAATTGCTGATTATCTGATTAAACCGGTTAACCCAAACCAAATTATTCTTTCACTCAAAAAATTGCTCGATAGTGGTCGTATTATCTCCGAGAAAACCAATCTTGGCTATCAACAAGATTTTAGAAATATCACTATGGCAATGATGGATGCCAACTCTCTTTCAGAATGGAAAGATATTTACAAAAAAATGGTCTATTGGGAATTGGAAATCCAAAAAAACAAAGACCAGAGCATGAAAGAGGTTTTGGAGAACCAAATGAAAGAGGCAAATCACAATTTTTCCAATTTTATCGAAAAGAACTACCTCGATTTTTTGAAGCAGACAGGTGAAGATAGTCCCGTGATGTGCCATAATCTCATAAGGAGAAAGGTAATTCCTCATTTGGAAAGCAAAGTCCCTGTTTTTTTTCTGTTGATTGATAACCTCAGGTATGACCAATGGAAAGTCATTTCAGAAACAATTAAAACCCTGTTTAAAGTTGACCACGAAGGGATGGCATTGAGCATTTTGCCAACCACTACACAATACTGCCGTAATAGTATTTTCAGCGGATTATTGCCTTCTGAGATAGAAAAAAGATTTCCTGATAAATGGTCTAATGATGAAGATGAAGGAGGACGCAATCTCTATGAAGCAGATTTTCTAAAAGATCTTTTGCAAAGATTGCGTGTGAATGTCAAACACAGTTATACCAAAGTAACCAACCTTGATAACGGCAGAGCAATGGTGGACAGTATTCCCAACCTGTTTAATAACCAACTCAATGTAATAGTCTATAACTTTATTGACACACTCTCACATGCAAGAACCGATGTGAGTGTGATGCGTGAACTTTCCGAAGATGAAGCCGCTTACCGTTCTCTGACTGATAGCTGGTTTAAACATTCTCCTTTGTGGGAAGCCATTCAACGTATTGCTGAAAAGAAAGTAAGGCTGATTATTGGAACAGATCATGGCTCTGTAAGGGTTAAAGACCCTGTTAAAATTATCGGTGATAAAAATACTACGACCAACCTTAGATATAAACAAGGGAAGAATCTTAGCTATAACCCAAAAGAAGTGTTTGAAATCAAAAAACCGGAATTGGCTTTTTTGCCCAAAATACATGTAAGTTCAGGATTTGTGTTTTGTAAGGGAACTGACTTTTTTGCTTATCCCAATAACTATAATCATTATGTAAAATATTATCGTGATACCATACAACATGGCGGTATCAGTCTCGAAGAAATGTTAGTTCCTTTGGTTTCTTTGAGTAATTAATTCGATGGAAGAAATTTTTGAACTTAGATTAGATGAGATTTCAGTAGTAGCAATAAGAATTTGCGAATTGCTTCCTGAACGAAATTTAGTTTTATTAAAAGGAAATTTGGGCGCAGGTAAAACCACTCTGGTGAAGGAGGTTTGCAAAATTCTCGGAATAGAAAATGAAGTCAGCAGTCCGAGTTTTGGTTTGATTAATGAATACAATATCAAGAATCTATCTGTCTTTCATATAGACCTTTATAGACTTAATAATATTGATGAGTTTTGGAGCATAGGTGGAGCAGATTATATTGATTCAACATCGCCTTGTCTGATTGAATGGCCTGAGTTAATAGTCGATTTTGTTGATGTAAGAAAAACGATTAATGTAGAGATTAAGAATCTTGGCCGAGAAATTCGTAAATATTTGATTAATTACAATTAAAGATATTTGATATATGCAACTTCGTTTTTTTTGATTTGAAAATAGTAGGCTCATAAAATGAAACACTTTAACATCCTCGTATTTTTTATTTTTTCTCATTTGTCTGTTCACTCTCAAACAGTTACAGTTATAAGTTCTGAAAATGGGAAAGCCCTTCCCGGTATAAGTATTATAAGTGCCAATCCTGCATTTGCTACACATACAAACTCTCAAGGTCAGGCCGATATTTCATTGCTCAGATCTGCAAAAGGAATTGAGTTTAGAGCCCTTGGGTATAAAACAGTTTATTCAAGTTATGTTGATATTGAAAAATCATCATTTGTTTTAGTACTGGATCCTATATCAGTCAATATGGATGGTGTAGTTATATCTGCAAACAGATGGATGCAGAGTTCGGAAGATGTGCCATCTCATATTGCGGTAATTAATCCACGAGATATTAGTTTTTACAATCCTCAAACCGCTGCGGATATGTTGGCTAACTCAGGAGAAGTTTTTATCCAAAAAAGTCAACAAGGTGGTGGAAGTCCAATGATTAGAGGATTTGCCGCAAATAGATTATTATACTCTGTTGATGGAATCAGAATGAACTCCGCAATATATAGGTCTGGAAATTTGCAGAACGTGATTTCTTTAGACCCTTTTGCGATGGAAAATACAGAAGTGTTTTTTGGTGCAGCATCCGTTATGTACGGAAGCGATGCAATTGGAGGCGTGATGAGTTTTAGAACACTAACACCCCAGTTATCAATTTCTAAAAATCCGCTTATAAAAGGAAATGTGGTTATGAGAGCTGCTTCTGCCAACAATGAAAAAACAGGACATTTTGATGTGAATGTGGGTTGGAATAAATGGGCTATACTCACCAGTATTACACATAATGAGTTTGGAGATTTAAGAATGGGGTCACACGGCCCTCAAGAATATCTTAAGACATATTATATTATGAGAGTGGATAGTGTTGACAGGGTTGTTAGCAATCCTGACCCACAAGTCCAAGTGCCTACCGGATATTCTCAAAACCATTTTATGCAAAAGATAAGATTTAGCCCTAATAACAACTGGGATTTCCAATACGGATTGTATTATTCAGAAACTTCACCCTATAGCCGTTACGATAAATTGATAGAAATTAAAAATGGGCTTCCTACTTCTGCTGTTTGGAACTATGGCCCTCAAAAATGGTTGATGCACAATTTAACCATTAGTAATAATAGGAAAAACAGATTTTATGATGAAATGACAACCCGAATTGCACTTCAAAATTCAGAAGAGAGTCGAATTAGTAGAAAGATGTCCGGAAGTAAAAATAATATTCTCAAAACACAAAGAGAACAAGTTGAAGCGTATTCGGTTAATATTGATTTTCATAAATCTGTCAAAAAACATGATTTCTTTTATGGAATTGAATATGTACTGAACAATGTTTTGTCAAGAGGTTCTGCTATTGATATTAAAAATGGAAATTCAGTAGGAGTAGAAGACCGTTATCCACAATCAAAATGGCAGTCCTATGCAGCTTATTTAAGCTATAAGTATTTGCTCACCAATAAACTTACATTGCAAGCAGGGGGAAGATTCAATAACTATGATATCCACTCTGATTTTACAAGGCTTTTGGATTATTATCCGTTTAATTTTAATTCTGCTGATGTAAGAAATAATGCAGTTACAGGAAGTTTAGGATTTATATATAAATTATCCCCTTCTTGGATTATGAGTGTCAATGGTTCAACCGGATTCAGGGCTCCCAATGTGGATGATATTGGCAAGATAACAGATATCGTTTCCGGAGAAGTGGTAGTTCCTAATCCTAATCTGAAAGCTGAATACGTATATAATAGCGAACTCAATATTGTCAAGGCTTTTGGCGATGTTGTTAAGTTAGAATTGACCGGATTTTACACTTATTTAGATATGGCAATGGTGCGCAGACCATTCACTTTTAATGGTTTGGACAGCATAATGTATAATGGTATAATGAGCGAGGTTTATGGAATCCAGAATGCTGCTTTTGCTAAAATTTATGGAGCTTTTATAGGTATAGATATTAAATTACCTGCCGGTTTTAGTTTCTCTACCAAATTCAACTATCAAGATGGAATTGAGGAAATGGATGATGGCAGTACCAGCCGCCCGAGACATATTGCACCTGCTTTTGGTGTCTCACGCTTAACCTATAAATACAGCAATTTGACAATGCAGGTTTATTCTGTGTATTGTGCTCAAGTGAGCAATAAAATGATGGATGCGTCTGAATTAAGCAAACCTTATCTTTATGCCAAAGATAAAAACGGAACTATATATTCTCCGGAATGGGCTACTCTCAATTTTATTGCAATGTATGGTTTACAAGATAATATTACTTTTACTGCCGGAATGGAAAATATTTTGGATAAGAGATATAGGGTTTATCGCTCAGGAATTGCAGCTGCCGGTAGAAACTTTGTATTCTCAGTTAAAGTAAATTTCTAATGATGATGAAACTAAAATTATATCTCATTACAGGATTAGCAATTCTGCTTTTTGCTTGTAATAATCAAAGTAAAACTGACTATGATAAACAGAGATCTTTAGAATATATTGACAGTTTACAAAACACACTACTTGAAATAAAGAGCAAATTGGATAATATTGACTTTGAAGAAATTGCCCACAGAAAGCAATACATCTTGTCTGAACTTGATTTTATTCATAAAACTATTAAACCAGAACAAAGAGATGCTGAGTTGGATAAAATCCTTACTGATTATCAGGGTTTTGCAATGATGTATGAGAATCTGGATAGAAACATTGAAAGAATTGTAAAGCAAACGGAAGAACTGTTTATTCAAACTAAGACCCTACGCAAATCGGTAGAGAATGGGGATTATAAAAAAGAAGACTTTAAAATCTATTTGCGTGATGAAGCAAGAGATTTGGCTCAATTACAGGAAGATGCAGAAAAATATTTAGAGCCTGTAATAGAGTCGAATGAGATGTTTCTCAAGCGTATGGAAAAGTTAGAGGAAATAACCAAAACTCTAAAGAAGGATTAAAACTCAGCCAAGATTTTATCAGCTGTTTTGAAAATGAAATTACCTTGGTTTTTAAACCATGTAACCTGCCTTTTTGCATATCTTCTTGTGTTCTGTTTGATAAGATTTATGCAAGTTTGATAATCAGTTTTGCCATCAAAGTAATCAAAAAACTCTTTGTAGCCCACTGTTTTTAATGATTCAAAATTACGATAAGGAATAAGCCTTCGGACTTCTTGCTCTAACCCGGATTCGAGCATCGCATCTACTCTTTGATTGATGTTGCTGTATAGCTGTTCTCGCTTTATATCTATACAAAAGGCTATGGTACTAAAATTCCTTTTTTGCTTCTTGTTGAGTCTTAGCTCAAGATTAGACTTGTTGCTTGATTTTGCTATCTCTATAGCTCTGATAAGCCTTTGAGGATTCTGTATTTCTACTTTTGAATAAAATACGGGATCAATTTGTTTTAGTATTTTTTGCAAGGATTCAATGCCTTCATTTTCAAGTTTTTCTTTAAGTTCTTTTCTTAGTTTTTCTGAGGCCGGAGGCAAAGTGTCCAATCCTTCCATAATTGCTTTGATATATAGACCGGTGCCACCACAGAGAATTACCTTGTCATGTTTTTTGAAAAGATTATCCAATAGAATCAAGACCTCTTTTTCATATTGCCCTGCGTTTAGTGCGTCTTTAATTGAATGAGAAGCTATAAAATAATGTTCTGCTTGAGAGAGTTCTTGAGGAGTTGGTCTCGCAACACCGATATTTAGCTCTTTGTAAACTTGTCTTGAGTCTGCAGAAATTATTGGGCAATTGAGTTTTTTTGCGACTTGAATAGCAAGGGATGTTTTCCCCGAAGCGGTTGGTCCTGCAATAATTATCAGCTCTTTCAAGCCTTTCTATAATTGAAATAAATTAAAAAGATTCATTTTCGTCATATCCGTCTCCATACTCCGGACCGAATTCGTCATCATCATTGTCCTCATCATCTTCAAAGTTGTCTTCTTCGTCATCAAAAGTGAAATTATCTGAAAATTCTGAGTCACTTCTATGTTTGCCTTTCTCTTTTATCAGCTGTTCAGCAAGATTGTCAAATTCCATATCTTCAATCAAAGGGAAATCGATGATACCGGATTGTTGTCTGGGTGCTTTGCCCACACTTTTATATAGGTGAGGATAGGTTACCCCTTTAACATCTTCTGCTATAATGCTTTGCAACTCAATCATTAGTGTCCACATTTGCATGAAGTCATTGATATAAATGAATTTTTGATGTGGGTCGTTGATATGGTTCTTCAATAAACTGTCTTTCATTAGATTTTTGGGAGAATCAGACTCTTCGAACCCCATGTCTTCCAATGTAATTTCAAGGCCTTTTGCCCACTGATCATTTGAAAGAAAGAAAGAGGCAGGCTCAGTATCCTTGAAATTAATAGACTTAAGAATCTCTGTGTGAAAATCTTTAAAAGAATGAGAGGGCTTCATATCAATCCAACGGATGATTTCGTCATCATCTTCAAACCATATTTTAAATCTATATATCATATTTGCTTTATTATGAGGGTGTCAAATTTAATTATTTATTTTGTGTAGTTTCTAGGCTGCTGACTGTCTTCAAACCCATAGCTTTGCCTTCTTTTATCATATACTCAAATGCTTGATTTCTATCATCAGCAATCCCGCCTTCCAATATTGCTTCTCTGATTTTGTTTTTCAAAGTACCAATTTGTTTAGGGTCTGTAATTTTGAAATTCTGTATGATGTCTTTTCCTGTGATAGGAGGTTGCCAGTTGCGCAATCGGTCTTTTTCACCAACATCTGCAATTTTTTGTTTTACTATCTCAAGGTTTGCAAGATACTTTTTCTTTTTTGCTTCATTTTTGGACGTAATATCCGATTGACACAATATCAATAAATCATCTATAGCGTCACCGGCTTCTACCATGAGCCTTCTAACTGCCGAATCAGTTACGGTTTCTTTGGTTAGGGCAATAGGGCGCAAGTGCAAGAAAACGAGTTTTTCTACGTATTTCATTTTATCGTTGAGCGGCAATCTCAACCTTCTGAAAAGCGGTCTTACCATTTTTGCTCCCTTGTCTTCATGCCCGTGAAATGTCCATCCTTCGCCTTCGAAAAATTTTTTGGTAGCAGGTTTTGCAATATCATGCAGGATTGCTGCCCATCTAAGCCATAAGTTATCAGAATGTTTGGCTACATTGTCAAGGACTTCCAACGTATGATAGAAGTTGTCTTTATGACCTTTGCCTCCAATCCATTCAACGCCTTGCAACGCAACCATTTCAGGAAAAAAGATATTGAGAAGCCCTGTGTCAAATAAGTATCTAAACCCTATGGAAGGTTCGTTTGAGAGAATGATTTTGTTTAGTTCGGCAATGATTCTTTCTCCCGAAATTATTTCTAATCTTTGTTTGTTATCTGCAATACTTTTTAAAGTTTTTTCTTCGATTTCGAAACCGAGTTGAGTAGCAAATCTAATTGCTCTCATCATTCGCAAAGGGTCGTCACTAAAGGTTTTATCTGGGTCTAATGGCGTACGAATAATTTTGTTTTTTAAATCATCTAATCCGTTGAACGGGTCATATAGGGTTTCCGCATCTTTCGCATTCAATGAGATTGAGAGTGCATTAATAGTAAAATCCCTTCTTTTTTGGTCATCTTCCAAAGTGCCGTCTTCGACAATCGGTTTGCGAGAATCCCTTTGGTAGCTCTCTTTGCGGGCGCCTACAAATTCAATTTCAAAATCTCTATACTTCACCTGCGCTGTTCCAAAATTTTTGAAATAAGTAACCAAGACTTTATCATTGAGATTTTCGGCAAATTGTTTCGCAAAATCAATCCCACTTCCTAATACCACCACATCGATGTCTTTACAATCTCTTTTGAGTAATAAGTCTCTGACATATCCTCCAATTAGCCAAGCTTGTTGGCCGGTATTTTGTGATGTATACTTGAGTTTATTAATGATTTTATTTGAGAGTACTCCCGACATTTTAAGGCGCAAAGTTAAGTCTGATAAATCATTTAACTGTAAAAAAAGATATGTCGAATTATTTAAAAAGTATGTTGTACTCTTTCACAAGGTTTACCCTTCCATGATACATTTCACCGAAAAGAATTTGTCCCTCCTTATTTAATCTACATCCATCATAAAAAAAGCGGCTATCGGTGGGAAAGTACTTATATAGTTCAATCCATGTCATTTCTTTTGGTAATTTATTTTCAATATCATTTAGCATTTTAAAATATAGTTCTGAATACCAAGCGCAGGGGATTCTGTCTATGAGAACGACCTTGTTAAGTGCAATCTTACTATGTCTGTCAATCATGGTATCAGACCGCCACAATATTGGAGATGGTGTGATTATTAATTTTATATCTTCTGTCTCACAAAAACGAAATAATGACAAGAGATTCCTTGTCAATAAAGCTGCTTCTGATTTTGCTCTGCTTAAAAGTTTTTTCTCAATAGTTGGAGTTGAGTCTTGATAAGTAATATGTGTTTGATAAGGATTAAATAGAATGATACTGTCACTTTCTGATCGGGAAACATTGAATTTGAGAGAATTAAGTATTTCAGAGTTGTGAGCAGATATAAATGTGCCGGAATTAACATTGTCAAAATGAATATTTGGCACTTTTATAAAGTCGTTCATTATAGCAACATCCATACTTATTATCAAAGTGTTGGGCTTGTATTTAGTAAGATACTTTTTGAGTGGAATTACATTGTGAAGTGCATTGATTCCAATAGAGATATCTGCAATTTCATAGGATGTATGATTTGAGTCCAATCTAAGAATTTCTTGTACCCATAAGTTGCTATGTAGAGAATCTTTGGGAGAAGTACTGAGAAAAAAAATGGTATTATTTCTTTGAAAGTTTTCAGGTTGAATCCTAAATGTAAAATTCGGCTCTGACGACCAATATTCAATACTCGAATCCTTTTTACCAATAAATGGATTGTAGAATTTAAGGATTATTTCAATCAAGAAAATACATCCCAATATGGCGCACACCAATATAATAAGTCGCTTTACCAAGTAGAAGAAATTTACTGCAAAGATATTTTTTGTTAAAATGAATTCAAATAGTAATTTCGCAGCCCTGTTCACAAAGATATGCCCGGGTGGCGGAATTGGTAGACGCGCTGGTCTCAAACACCAGTGAGCTAACACTCATACCGGTTCGACCCCGGTCCCGGGCACTCTATATTTCTTTGGTTATTTTTTTTATCGTCTGCTTTTCTAAACACTTCTTAATAAAAAATCAAGATGATTGCATTCTGTAAGTATGTTCAAGTTTGTTGATATACTACTTTCGTGCACTAAAATTATCAATATGAAAGTGTTAAAATTGTCATTATTTATTTGGTTCTTATCCGTTTTAGCAGTGGGATGTGTGTCTGAACGAAAATATTCCGAACTCAAATCTATGTATGATGAATGTGTTCAAAAAAGAGATAAGTATCAGACAAGTTTCGCAGAAGCCGAGAAACAATTACTTTCCGAAAAGGAAACAAATGAACGTTTGAGAAGAGAAATTGCATCTTTGAGGATTGATTCAGCAGAATGTTATATGGCTTTAGAAAGAACCAAGAAATTATACAATGACCTTCAGGAGTTGCAGCAAAGGATAATCGCAAATTCTCGCGATGAACAAGATAGGACTCAACGCGATTTGCTACAAACCTCTGAGTTGCTCAAACAAAGAGAGAAAGATGTGATGGAAAAAGAAGAGCAATTGCGTCAAACAGAGCTCAGAATAAAAGCGTTGGAAGCTGATTTAGCTAAGAGAGAAGCCAGAGTGAATGAACTGGAAAGAATATTGAGAGCAAAAGACTCAACGGTTCAAGTCCTTAAAGATAAGATGCAAAAAGCACTTTTTGACTTCCAAAATAACGGGCTCACAGTAGAAGTAAAAAATGGGAAAGTATATGTTTCAATGCAAGAAAAACTGTTGTTTAAGTCAGGTAGCATTGAAGTTGACCCACAAGGGAAAAAAGCATTATTGGAATTAGCCAAAGTGTTGATGGAGCAGCAAGATGTTACTATTATGGTAGAAGGCCATACTGATGATGTTCCGATTATTAAAGGCAGCTACGTTAAAGATAATTGGGATTTGAGTGTTTTGAGAGCAACTTCTATAGTACGTATTCTTACAAATGATGGTAAGATTGAACCAAAGAGAATTATTGCTTCAGGAAGAGGGGAGTTTTTTCCAATTAATCCTGCCAAAACACCTGAGGCAAGAGCTTCAAACAGAAGAACAGAAATTATCCTGACACCAAACCTTGATGAACTGTTTAAGATATTGTCTAATTAATTTAGAGTCTTGCAAATTGTCTTTTGTGTTATCGGGAAAACAAATCTTTCAGGTGTTCAACCACTCGTTGAGGAGTATTCTAAAAGACTGAATAGATTCTGCAAATTTGAATCGGTTGTTATCTCAGATGTTAAAAATGCAAAGAGTTTGTCTAAAGAACTTTTGATAGAAAAAGAAGGTGAGTTGTTTCTTGAATTTATTAAGAATGAAGATTATGTGGTTCTGCTGGATGAGAGAGGGAAGGAGTTCCCTTCTGTTGATTTCGCGAATAAATTACAAGCATGGATTAACAATGTTAGAGGGCGGATTGTATTTTTAGTTGGTGGTGCTTATGGATTTTCAGGCAAAGTCTATGACCGCAAGGATTTTTCTCTCTCACTTTCTAAAATGACTTTTAATCATCAAATGGTAAGGGCAATTTTTTGTGAGCAATTATACAGGGCGTTTTCAATCCTTAAGGGGTTGCCTTATCATCATGAATAATCGGAATGAAATTATTTTCTCACAATTTCATAACTTTTGAAAGGCTTAGAAATAGTGATAGGTCTTACATTAACTTCTGTTACTTTGCTCCATAGATTACCTTCTTTACATTTTTGAATGAATAGCTCGAGATTCTGCTTTTCTCCACATGCATTGATTAGCACAGAGCCGTTTTCTAAGTTTTTTACCCAGCCTTTAATCTCTAATTTGCTTGCAATTTCTTTTGTAAACTTTCGAAAATAAACACCTTGAACCGAACCTGAAACGATGATTTCAACGCATTCGTTCTGATTGGAATAATGTGTTAGTTTTTTCTTTTTAAGAATCATAGATGCAAATAAGAGGGAGCAAAGATAGAGGGTTTCTTTGTAAATGAAGGGAAAAAGTAATAAATCATTTTCTCGATAAAGTCATTAAAGCAAAGTTTAAAAGAATTTGAAAATATGTTTGTGAAAGAAAATAATAGTCATATATTTGCACCCCTCAAATCAAGAGAAATGTACGCAATCGTAGAAATAGCAGGTCAACAGTTCAAAGTAGAAAAAAATCAATCTTTGTTTGTACACAGATTGGAAAATAATGCAGGCGATACAGTTGATTTTACAAATGTATTGTTGGTTGACAACGAAGGTAAAATTAAAGTTGGTACACCCACAATCAAGGGTGCCTCTGTGAAAGCTTCTGTAATTGAACATGTTTTAGGAGATAAAGTTCTTGTATTCAAAAAGAAGCGCAGAAAAGGGTACAAGAAGTTAAACGGTCACAGACAACAGTTTTCAAAGATTAAAGTAGAAGAGATTAGTATTTAATTTAATAAATATAAAGAGAAATGGCACACAAGAAAGGAGCAGGTAGTTCAGACAATGGTAGAGAGTCGCACAGTAAACGACTTGGTGTGAAATTGTACGGTGGACAGATTGCTAAAGCCGGCAATATAATTGTTCGTCAAAGAGGTACAGTTCATCATCCCGGAGAGAATGTAGGTATTGGTAAAGACCATACTTTATTCGCTTTGACTGATGGTATTGTTACTTTTACGAAAAAAAGAAATAACAGAAGTTTTGTGTCTGTTGTTCAAAATTAGTTTAGAAAGTTTTTCATAGTTTAAAGTTAATGGTTTGGAATTGCCCCGCTCTGTCGGGGCTTTTTCATTTATATGTAGTTGGCAATTCGTGTATAAACATTCTATATTGCTGATGATTATATTATATTTTTGGAACCGTAAATGAAAGTTATTGAAACAGGTATCAATGGACTATTATTGATTGAACCTCGTGTTTTTGAGGATGCCAGAGGATATTTTTTTGAGAGCTATAATCAAGCGGTATTTTCTAAGAACGGAATTTCAGACCAATTCGTTCAAGACAATCAATCTATGAGTATGAAAGGTGCGGTAAGAGGTCTGCATTTCCAAAAAAATCCCCATGCGCAGGCTAAGTTAGTCAGAGTCGTGAAGGGGAAAGTCTTGGATGTTGCGGTGGATATCAGAAAAAATTCTCCGACTTATGCTAAAGTCTTCGCTGCTGAACTTTCTGAGAAAAATAAACTCATGATGTATATTCCCGTTGGGTTTGCACACGGGTTTGCTACTTTGGAAGACTATACTATTTTCCAATATAAATGTTCCGATTTTTATTATCCCGAAACAGAAGGTGGTATCTTTTGGAATGATAAAGATTTAAATATCCAATGGAATGTCGATGCTCCTATTGTTTCTGATAAAGATTCTAAATTGCCTTTTTTCGAGGATTTTGATTCACCGTTTTAAATCCCTTTTAAAAACACAATGGTGTTGATTCCGTCAGCATAATCCCATAACTCAGGTGATTGGGTTTCTCCAAATGCTATTGTGTTATTGATGATGGATTGATTTCCGGATACAATACATTGAATATTCTCTTTTTCATTATTTAACTTGTTTCTCAGCATTTCTTTGTTTGTATAATAGCTGTACGAGAGTAATGCTACCGGAGATTGAATTTGTTCTCTTTCTACCATTATCAAATAGCCTGTATCAAAATGTTTGTCGAGGTTCATCAGTAATATTGCTTTGTGATATGTGTAATTATTAGCGTATTTATGATGATTTATCAACTCATGATTAGGTTGCCAAATTCTAAATAATTTTTCAAAGTCAAATTTTTCCGGCACAAACAGATGTGTGACGTTTCGGCATCCCATCCCGAAATAGCTGAAAACATCTTTGCTTAACAATTTCAAATCATTGTCAGATATGTCTTCATCAAGAATTGCAACTGAAGTACGGTTTTTTCTAATAAGATTGGGCTTATCTTTAAAATAGTATTCAAAATATCGAGCGCTATTGTTGCTGCCGGTTCCAATATAGGCATCGGCATTTTTTATAAATCCTTCACAAATTTCAATTCTTTCCTTTAATTCAGGTAAAGCGATACTAATTTCATCTATAATCCATTTTATCAAGACACTATCTTGAGAAGATGGTTTTATGATAATGAAGTGCCCTGTAATAATTGTGCAAATAATGTCATGAAGTCCAACCAATGGCAAGTTGCCGGCAAGTATTAAACCAACCTTCTTATTTGATAATTTGATTGATGTACCCAAACTTTCTAGCTTACACCATTCTGTGGCACTTTCCTCCCTGAGTGCATAAGCCCATGATTCAAAAGCTGTTTTGCAATTCTGTTCTGTGAACCAAGGATTGGAAACCTCTGCTTTTCTGAAAAGTGCTTGGTTTTCAATATTTGAAACAAAAATATGATGGAGAGTAGAAAGTAGTTTGATAGGGGATAATGTCATGTCGCAAAGGTAGGTAAAGGACCTTTATTCAATATGCCTTTCAATGAATAATAGGGAAGAATTCAAGTTAAAAAACTATTTTTGAACCCATGACCAACAAACGTGCTTTTTTATTACTTCTTTCAATCATATCATTGTTTTCCATAGATTCATATTCTCAAAGGGGATTTAGGGCAGGATTGGTATTTACACCAAATCTTTCAAGAGCAAATCTTATGGACCCTTTGCCGGCAGATTTTGGCAGGAAAAATGCTGTTGGTTTGGTTGGAGGATTGATGGCACAATATGGCATGAACGAGGGTTTTGCGCTGCATACAGGATTCTTGCTTTCCTCTAGGAGCTACACTATTATTAACTATGATAATCCCTACAATGAATATATTCGAGGGAATATGTGGGGTTTTGAAATTCCGGTAGGTTTTTATTTACGTCAACCAATCAATAAGCAGTCTTCGATGAGAGAATTGGTAGGGATGAGTGTTTTTACAAACCAGAATAAGGATAAAGTGTCCTTTTATCGTTCAGAAACTGAGAACCCTTTTGCACTTGAAGCTATCATTGATAAACGAATTTCATATAGCTTAAATCTTGGTGTTGAGTTTATGAGAACTTTTGAAAGCGGACATTGTTTTACTGCCGGGATTATATATAAGAGAGGACTTGGTACCCCTGTTATTTTGAATGTTATTAATGATAAAGATTCGAGAGAACCTCTTTTTCAAATGGGATACTCAGGAACTTATGTGGGCATGAATTTTAGTTATTTATTTAATTTCAAGGACCTTAAACCTATAAAGGGTGAATTGTACTTTGATTAATTATTAATATTCTGGCCGCTTAAGTATTTCTGAAACAATAATCGCTTCTCTTGCTGAAATATCTAATATTTTGCCTTCTTGTGTATTGTGAATTTCGTCAATATCTATCAGTTCAAGTTCCTTTTGAGTAGCTTTTTTTTGTGGCTTGTTATTATAATGATAAGGAACTGATACTGGACTTGGTTTGTCTTCCGGAATTTTTGCCTCTTTTCTATTGAGCAGTTTATCAAATTGCTCAAGAATATCTACTTTTGGCAGCGAATGTTGTGGAGTCTTTTTTTCTTTCTCTTTCTTTGCCGATGAGTACTTGTAAAGAAGATACAGTATACCAAAGACTATATAGATAAACGTCTCAAACCCCGATGAAGCATAATGAAACATAGAGGCAAAGTTAAAATAAATAAGTTGAATAAAAATTTTTTTGTCATCTTAGCCGGTGGAAATATGGGTGATGTTATTTCATCCATTAATTATGCAAAAAAAGAGTTAAGTAAACTTTCGTTCAATAAAAGAATACGATCTTCATCATTGTATAGAACAAAAGCATGGGGAAAAACTGACCAACCTGATTTTTTTAATCAGTTGTTTATCTTTAAATCCCTTCTCCCACCTATTTATATTCTTAACAGACTTTTGGATATTGAAAGAAAAAGGGGAAGGGTTCGCATAGAAAAATGGGGTGCTAGAAATCTCGACCTCGATATATTGTATTGTGGAAATACTGTTTTGAAGAAAACTGAGCTAATTCTACCTCATCCAGAACTTCAAAACAGAAGATTTTGTCTGATTCCTTTGAATGAGATGTTGCCTGATTTCATTCATCCAACATTGAAATTAAGTAATAAAAGACTCTTGGAATTGTGTAATGATAAAGGATTTGTCGAGAAATATTGATAGACCAATAGCTCCGGTACAGATTTTTGCTGACTTAAATTGGTTTTTGAACTTTTCAGGGAATAATACCTTATTGTGTTTGTCTAATTTGGTAGATTCTCCTAAAACGTTTTCCGGCAATAGATTTTTGATTGTAGGTCCTAATAAAATCAATACTTTCAGTATTCCTTTACAAAAAAGTTCATTTGGAAAAAATGTATCAGACTTAATGATTTCCAATCAGTCTAAATGGTTTAAAGAGCTAAAAAATACACTTCAAACTGTTTATGGCAAAACACCTTATTTTGAATATTATGACTATAAACTATGGCATGTCTTTGAGAATCGTTCTGATGAAAGCTTTCTCGGTTTGGTTGTAGATTTGCTTGAATGGGCTTTCAAGGCATTACAATGGGAAGTTCAAATACAATTTGTGGAGGATAAACCGAGTTTGATACAGCAGAAAGGCAATATCCAAGCCTATTTTCAGCCATTTATTGACAGATTTGGGTTTGTAAGTGAAGCACCCATATTTGATGCTATATTTTGTTTGGGACCCGAAGCTGGATTAATGTGTAGCAGATAAAAACCTACAAGATTAATATTGTTCTTTTTTATTGGGGAAGTCACGGGTCTTTACATCCTTGATATAATGCTGAATAGCCCCACTGATGCTATCATACAAGTTGAGGTATCTTCTGAGAAAACGCGGGCTAAAGTCTTTGTTGATGCCTAACATGTCGTGAAGAACAAGAACTTGACCGTCAATGCCGCCTCCTGCACCTATTCCAATTACAGGAATATCAAGGGTTTTGGCCACTTTAGCTGCAAGTTTATTTGGTATTTTTTCCAAAACCAAAGCAAAACAGCCTGCCTCTTGTAGTGCTTTTGCGTCTGATAATAACTTTTCGGCTTCTACATCTTCCTTTGCTCTCACAGCATAAGTGCCGAACTTATAGATAGATTGAGGAGTTAACCCCAAGTGTCCCATCACGGGAATCCCGGCTGTCAGAATTCTTTTGATGGATTCTGTGATTTCTTCTCCACCTTCTATTTTGACTGCATGTCCACCTGATTCTTTCATGATGCGAATGGCACTGTTGAGTGCTTCTTTTGAATTGCCTTGATAGGAACCGAAAGGCAAATCTACAACCACCAGTGCTCTTTTGACTGCGCGTATTACAGAAGAAGCGTGATAAATCATCTGATCGAGTGTAATGGGTAAGGTTGTTTCATGTCCTGCCATTACGTTTGAAGCAGAATCTCCGACTAAAATAACATCCACTCCTGATTCGTCAACAATGCGTGCGAGTGAATAATCATAAGCGGTTAGCATCGAAATAGGCTCTCCGGCTTGCTTCATTTCCTGAAGAGTGTGCGTAGTAACACGTTTTGCTTCTTGACCGGGATAGTGGCTCATAATTTTTAATTATTTGCTGCGAAGGTAAGGTTTCAATTGAATATAATGAATTTCAATGAACCAATTTTCCACTATGAAACTATTTTTGTTCTCCGGCTGAAGAAATCTTAGTGTATCCAAGTAGTTCATCATATCGCAGAAACTGATTTTTATGATATATCAAAATGTTATAATCATTCTCAGTTTGGTAGAAATTACCCTCAGTGAGTGTTAGGTCAATTGGAATTAGAGTATTTGAGGACGGGGTTACATACCAATAGGAATAATATCCTTGTTTAAGAGTAGCTTCACAATAATAAAGATTTTTACTTTTATCATAAACCATTTTGAAGTCATTTTTGAGCTCCCAATTGGTTAGTTCCCCAAAAATATACAAAGGGTTGTTTAATTCTCCTCCCGGATTAACATAATAGAATTTCACATTCACATAGTCAGAGCTAATATTAGGGTCTCTTGATCCGGCATCCTTGTTGTCAAATACAATTTTCCCATTATAGTCGCTATATTCTAAATAGGGGTCTGTTGCTCTTGTTTTTTCTCTGAATAGCTCCGCAACGGGACGGTTATATTCATCTATATATTTGTGATTTACACTCGGACTCATTGTTCGAAGACTTCTGATATCAAAATATCGGAACTCATTTGCTCCCCAAAAATTATTTACCTCATTATTATAATTAAAATCAAGTACCCCATTATTAATAAATCGTGGTTTTATATTGAAGTTTGCTGTGGTCCAGTTTGTGTTTTGTAAGATAACTGCATTGATATCAGACATAGGGTTTGGGATTTCGTAATTGTCATAAGTGACTGTGAAGTCAATTTCTTGTTTTTTGAATCGATATTCAACTTCGCTTGAGCGCTCTACTTTAGCATCGATCTTGAAAATATCATTGACAACCATAAACCGTTGCGAGAGGATGATGTCTTCTTCGTTGTAATTTCTGAAAACAACCAAAAGGTAATTCCCGGATAATTTAGGTCTCATGTACTCGGTTGGAAAAGTGACAGAGTAATTGGTGTATTGAAAATAAGTATTTTGTGAAAATCCGTAGTTGTCAATATTTTCAGATTGCATACCTTCTATGTAGTCAAAAACATGAATATCTGAAGGATTCCAATCTGCACTGCAATGGATATATTTGTATTGGTAATAGTCATTTTCGGGACGGAGTTCATCAAATTTCAGTGTGAGTGCAGCTAGCGGATTTGATAAACTCACTAAAGGTATTCTCTCTTCAGTGCCTGTTTTTTGTAAAATTACAGTCTGAATAGCTTCTTCATATACTTTGTTTTTATATTCCAATGGCACTTTTGCTGATTGAGCATTTACTGCGATTAATAGCAGTGCGAGAGAAATAATAGAGTGTTTCATGTATTGATTTAACATTATTCGAGTTTTAGTAAAGATTCAAAAACCTTTTCATAAGAGAGCTCTTCGTTTGCAATTTCCGATTCTAATTTGTTATACAATTTTGTTTTTGCAATCATCTCATCTTCATGAATTAGATTTTCAGGTTTTCCTAACCATAACTCAATTTCAGCCTTTTTTATTTTCAATTTTTCTAATTCAGATTCGTGATGGGCAAGCTTTTTTTCAAGAGACTTGCGTTCATTGAGCAAATTTATTGCCGAATTATCTTCTTTAGGGGGTTGAACAGGCTGTTTTTCTTTAGCTTTTTTCAGTTCAGGCTTTGTGCCGGTTTCTTCTATATTTTCCTTCCAATAAGTGAATTCAGCATAGTCTCCCGGATATTCTCTAAGTTTATGGTCTTCAATCCACCAAATTTTAGTTGCAACCCGAGAGATAAAATGTCTGTCGTGTGAAACATAAATAACGGTTCCGGTATAGTTGTTCAATGCTTGGACCAGTATGTCTGTGGATTGCATGTCCAAGTGGTTGGTAGGCTCGTCCAACAATAAGAAATTTGCCTCCTGAATCAAACATTTTGCTAATGCCACACGAGCTTTTTCACCCCCGGAAAGGATTTTTATTTTTTTGAATACATCATCTCCTGTGAATAAAAAGCAACCCAGAACAGTTCTTAATTCCATTTCGGTTTTTGCCGTACCCATGCTGTCAAGTTCCTGTAAAATTTCATTCTCTACATTGAGAGCCTCCAATTGGTGTTGTGCATAGAATGATTTGATAACTTGGTATCCTGTTTCTAAAGTTCCTTCATAGGACTCTTCTCCTGCCAATATTTTCAGCAAGGTTGTTTTTCCTTTTCCGTTAGCTCCGATTAATGCTATTTTATCTCCTCTTTGAATTTCACCATCAACTCTGTCTAATATGAGGTTGCTGTCGTATGCCTTACTGAGGTTATGAAACTTTTTGAGTACTTTTCCTGATTTGTGTTTTACTTTAAAATCAAGGTTTATCTTAATATCAGGGTTATCAACTGCTTCAATCCTATCCAATTTATCTAACATCTTGACCCTGCTTTGGGCTTGGGTAGATTTTGAAGCCTTGGCTTTGAAACGCTCAATGAATCTTTCTTGCTGTTTGATAAATTGTTGTTGGTTTTCGTACTGTCTTTGTTGTAGTTCTTCCCGTTCGGCTTTGGACTTCAAGTAAAATGAATAATTGCCGGGATACAAATAAAATTTACCATAAGCAATTTCAGCAATTTGGTTTACCATGCGGTCAAGGAAGTAACGGTCATGTGATACAACTATCACTGCTCCCTTGTAATTGCGTAAGTATTCCTCCAACCATTCAATAGAGGGTAAGTCAAGGTGGTTAGTGGGTTCGTCCAAAAGCAGTAAACGCGGTTGTCTTAAGAGGATTTTTGCAAGCAAAACCCTCATTCTCCATCCTCCGGAAAACTCGCTGAAAGGTCTGTGAAGGTCTTTTGTTTCAAAACCTAAACCTTCAAGTACTTCTTCTGTTTTGTGTTTGATATTATATCCATCCAAACTTTCAAACCTATGTTGAACATCGCCTAATCTTGTAAGAAGCTCTTCGCTGGAGTCAGTTTCTAAGCGTTTGTATAGTTCATGCAGTTCTTCTTCCATTTTTAAGACATCTGCAAAAGCATCTAAGGCAACTTCATAGATTGACTGAGAATATTCTAATGACAATAAATCTTGATTAAGAAAGCCGATAGTACAATCGTTGCTTTTGTTGAGAATCCCTTCTGACGGGGTGTAATCTCCGGAAAGAATGCGCAGTAATGTGGATTTTCCGGCTCCGTTGAGGCCGACTAATCCGATTCTTTGTCCTTCAAATATCTGCCAGTTAACGTCTTTGTATAGGTATCTGCCTCCAAAATGGAAACCTATATCTTGTAGTGAAATCAATGTAGTCTCGCTTTATTAATAATTCTATCCCTATGGCAAACTGTTTTTGAATTGCTGATATCTTTCAACAAACCTTTGTCCTTCTTTCCCTCCCATGGTTTCCCATTCCTTAGTAATATTCTCGACTCTGTTATCGGGACTTGGGTGTGTGCTTAAAAACTCCGGTCCTCCGGAATTGCCATTAGCCAATAATTTTTCAAAAAAACGTGCGGCTCCACGAGCATCATAATCTGTTGGATAGAGGTAGATAACAGAGTATTTATCGGCTTCTCTTTCAGCATCTCTTCCATAAGCAAGTTCTTTGAGCCCTACAGCTACTCTTGCTAAAGCACCTTTGTCTTGTCCAAAAACAATGTCCAGCAATAATTGTAAACCATATTGTCTTGTCATAGCAGTAGTAGAATGTCTTCTGTCTGCATGTGCTATTTCGTGACCCATAACTCCGGCAAGTTGGTCTTCGGATTCAAGATATTTGATTAATCCCGTGTAAACATAGATATATCCACCCGGAGTACAAAATGCATTTAATATGCTGTCATCATTGATAATATGGGTTTCCCAAGCAAACTTATCTTTGTATTGTACCTTGTCACTGTTAAGAATATTTTCGGTTATTCTTTGTAAATGAGCATAAGCAGTTGAGTATTTGTTAGGGTCAAGTAAAGGGTAATCTTGTGGATTTGCGGCTATTTCTTCTGAGACTTGTTTACCTAAATTTATATCATCTTCCAATGAAAAAATATTGATTTTCTTGTCTTTGCATGACTCAAATGAAATAGTGGCTGTAAATAAGACCAATGCTAAAGGCAATGTCCATCTTAGGAAAGTTCTTTTCATTTTGAATAGTATTTTAATGCTGCAAAGGTAAGAGTTGTTAGTAAAACTTAAAATAATGTCCGTCATATTTGTATTCAAAATTGTTTCGGTAAAACCTTGACTTATTAAACAATTTGCTATTTATTTGCCAAGGATATCCCTTAAAAAGATGAAAATTTTTTCGTTTTTTTTATCAATATTGGTTCTTTTCTCCTGCGGCAAGAAGAAAGATGTGGATATGATTGTTCTTAATGGTAATATCCATTTGATGGATTCTAAGCTTCAGATAACCCAAGCTATAGTCATAGATAATGGAATTATAATTGACTATGGCTCAAACAAGTCAATCCTAAAGAAATATATTTCAGACACTATCATCGATGTAAAAAAGCGTGATGTTTATCCCGGATTCCATGATTGTCACGGTCATTTGTGTAGTTATGCTAAGCAAATGATGACAGTAGATTTACGCGGTACCCGCTCTTATTACGAATTAATTGCCAGAGTTGAAAAGTTCCTATCTAAGGAAAAACCGGCAATCATCATAGGAAGAGGTTGGGATCAGAGTTTGTGGGGAGTTGATGATTTGCCTGATAACAAAAGACTCAATGAGTCTTATCCCAACACTCCGGTAGCACTCACTAGGGTGGACGGGCATGCAATGCTAATCAATCAAGCAATGATGGACCTGATGGGAATTAATATTCACTCAAAAATTGAGGGAGGAGCCTATCTGAAAGAAAAAGGGAAATTGACCGGAATTATCCTAGATAATGCAGTCGATGAATTAAATAAACGACTTCCAAAGTTTGACAAGAATGAATTAAAACGAAAGTTTTTGATGTTTCAGGAACTATTATTATCCATGGGGATTACCCATGTTCATGATGCAGGATTTGATGAAGATGCAAGAGATTTATTTATTGAATTAGCCAATGAGAAAAAACTCAAAATCAATATTTATGGAATGTTGTTTCCTACTCCCGGAAATATTGAATTTGCCAAGAAATTTGGACATTACACCAACGGTCGCCTGACAATCAGAAGTTTTAAAGTGATTGCTGATGGTGCATTAGGCTCACGTGGAGCTTGTTTACTACAACCATATAGTGATGATCCTCTTCATTATGGCTTGATGGTTACTCCTATGAATGAGTTGAGTGAGAAAATGATGATTGCCAAAGAACTTGGCTACCAAATCAATACACATTGCATTGGAGATTCTGCCAATAGGGTGGTGCTGAAATTAGTAGATTCATTGATGAAAGGAAATCATGAACACCGTTGGCGTATTGAGCACGCGCAAGTTATAAATCCCGTTGATTTAGCGCTGTTTGGCTCGACCGGATTAATACCTTCCGTACAGCCTACACATGTTACCACAGACCAAAGGTGGGCAGAGTTCAGACTTGGAAAGGAAAGGATGGAAAAGGAGGCCTATCTCTACAAAACACTTTGCAAAACCCGTGGGATTATTCTTTTTGGGACAGATTTCCCAATAGAAGATTACAATCCTTTTGCGACCATTTATGCTGCTACTATGCGTAAAAATACTGACAATGAACCTCAAGACGGTTTTATGATAAATGAAGCTGTGTCCTTTGATACGGCAATACTTGCCATGACTGCATGGGCAGCATACGGATGCTTTGCAGAAAAAGAACTTGGAACACTTGAAGTTGGGAAAAAAGCAAATTTGGTAATTCTGAATTATCCTCTTAAAAAGAATGTTAATCAATTTCACAACAATTCGTCTTGGATGACTATTATTGACGGAAAGATTGTTTTCCA
>JAGFIU010000040.1 GCA_024103355.1 Bacteroidota bacterium | reverse complement strand
TTGCCGCAATGATACTTTGTCGTCCGAGATTATTGGGAATTTGTCGTAGGGCGGAAGTCTCATTTTGATTTTTTTCAGTGTTGGTGTGTGCGTATCGCTACCGGACGACAAAAGACGCGGTCTGGCACAGCCCGGTTGCGCTCATTTCATTCGGTATCCTCCTGTTTAAAATTAGTAATTCATAAGCGAATTCTCTACTTTTAAATGCTCCAGTTTTATGGGGAGAGGTCAAAATGGCCAAGAACCAAATTAAAGCTTGAAAAAATGAAGACTATAGTATTGCTTATTTCCTTTAGTGTAATTGCAAGCAACTATTGCTTTGGCCAAAATTTTCAAATTGTTTACGAAACCAGCCCAAAGTATTCGTATGAAATTATTGAAGCAATACCAAGTATGGCTAAAGACAAGCATAAGTATAGATATTCACTTGCGATTAACTCCCACATTTCCCTTTTCAAAAGAGATAGTTTGCTCATTGGCAATCGCTTTGATCGGAACCGGGGATTTGAGATATGGCAGAAGGATGAAATTTACAAAAATCGTCAAAATGACCAATGGTTAAAAATAAGCGGGGCATATATTGATGGCACCGGATATGAACGGAAGATTTCAGATTTGATATCCAACAATAATTTTGAATGGTCAAAAACAGGGAATGTTAAAGAAATTCTGGGTTTCAAATGTATAGAAGTGGTAAGTAATGCTAAGACAGCATATTATGCACAAGATATTCCAATTCCTGATGGGCCAAAGTATGGAATCTTCTCGTTACCGGGTCTTGTCTTAGAGTACGAAGATGAAAGCGGACATTGGGAAGCAGTTGATATTCATTTCCCAGAAAACCTTGAAATACGCATTCCTAAAGTAAAAACAACAAGTAAGGAATCTGATATCAAGATGTCCGTCTTTGACCAAAAGGACTTACCTGCAGGTAAGGCAATCAGGGTTGATTACACAACACCTGCCAATAAATGGATAAAATTCGATGATCGGTAATGTAGCTCGTATTATTATTGTAATCCTAATGGTTTTTATGACAACTGATCTTGTTGGTCAGGATTGCATATTCTCGATAGATGTTAAGTTGGAAAACAATATAGCATGCAGTAACTGCACGGTACAGCTAATCGGTACAGACAGTATATCCTTATTGGGTTTTCAATATACCGATAGTCTCGGGCGTGCGAAAATTAGTACGTCATTTCAAAGCGACGGTTTTATAATCCGGGTATCCAATTTTGGTTACAAGGATTCGGTCTTACATTTACTATGTAGTAGGAATGAACAGACCACTATAAAATTTATGCTCAGACCTCTATCTATTAAGCTGGATGAAGTAACTGTTTTAGATAAAATTGCACTGCTGAAGAAATCAGGAGATACGACAACATTTAACTTGAAAGCATTTGAAACAGGGACTGAGATTAGCACTTTTGATATTGTTCGCCGATTTCCCGGCATTGAAATATCAGACCAAGGAATTTCTTATCATGGGAAGAACATAAATGACATCCTTGTAGGAGATATTGATATTTCTGACCCTAATCAAAAACAGCTTTTAGAGAATCTTCGTTATGACCTAATAAGGCAAATTCAAATACTTGAAAATCAAAATGTTGAAAAGTCACTAGATATTGACTCTGCCGATTTAGGTCTGATAATGAAAATTGATTTGGAAGAGCAAGCCAAAGACAAATATTTATACGGCATAGAAGCCGGTGGAGGATATTTGAGGTCGTATCT
>JAGFIU010000047.1 GCA_024103355.1 Bacteroidota bacterium | reverse complement strand
GCCAAAGGTTGGAAAAAGTCCAGACGAATCGTATTAATTCGCAAGGATAAAGAGAAGCATGAGCAAAGCAGAGGGAAATTATTGTTTACCGAGTTGGAAGAGTTCTCTAAATACAAGTATGTGGCATTCAGAACCAATCGGGAAGATTCTTCTGTGATGGTATGGAGGATGTATAACCAGCGTGCGGAATGTGAGAATCGCATACAGGAATTAAAAATGGAATATGGGATAGAAGGATTTTGCCTTGATTCCATGTGGGCTACAGAACATGCATTTAGGTGGGTCATGGTGGCACACAATCTAATGGCTCTATTCCGCCTCACACTACTTCGCAACAGGAAGCATGTACCAATAAAGTCCACGATTCAATTCCAATGCAATGCAATAGGAAGTTACCTGACGAAATCAGGTAGAAAGACAGTATTGAAATTGAGCGCAAAAGAAAAAAGGAAGGAGTTTTTAGAAGGATTGTTTAAGAATTTGAGTGGAGTTTCACCCCCTTTTCAATTTTCTAATGCATAAATTGGGTTTATGAATATGAGCCAGCTTGGAATAATATAATCATAGGTGAAGGATGTGGATTCCTGAAAGGCACAAAATACTGCGAACCTACCTCAAACTATGAGGGAATACATGTATTTTATACAACTGTAGCACATGAAGTTGAACATGCCAAGATAGAATGTGAGGTCTGGCAATACACACACCCATCCAAACCATGGGTTGAACCTGGATATAGCTCATTATGGGACTATGATGGTGATGGTTATAAAGATTTGTGGGAAGAAACCAGTGCCGAAGCAGAAGGTTATCCTTTTACAGTTGATTTTGAGAATCCTACAATGGCAGATGCATATAATGATGAATACAAAGATTGCTTATGCTCAGAAAGTTGTTCAGCAGGTACATTGTTTGAAGAAGAACGTTCTAGAGCTGTCGAAAAAGCTTTAGACGTAAATACAATCAATGATTATGATTGGTCATTCGATCCAAAAAATGAAATACAAGGTAAAAAATGGTAGTATTTAAAATATTAAACATGAATAAAAATTTGCTATTGCTATTGGTTTTATTATTAAGCATACAAGTAAATAGTCAAGTCGATTCTATGAATCTTGTATCCCAACTTAACCATGAGCTTTTCCCACCGGGGGAAGGCAAAATGTTACTTTGTGAATATATAGGTAAGACAAAGGACCCATATATTGTTGATTCAACTAAACTAATTCGCAAAAATCAACCCAATCCAGAAGTTGTATTACAATTACTAGAGGAGATAATGCACACAAAAAATTCATCATTAATTCCTGACATAAAAAAGATATATGATCGACACATAGGATTATTCTGGGAAGAATGGGCTCAGGTGTATATGGAAAACTATTATCCACCTGATCTAGTAATGTCACAGTATACCATTTTATCTGGCTTTGAGAATGTCTTGAAATCTCTTACTATTGCCTCAAATAACCAAAGCCACGAAACTATTTTTGAAATTTACAAGGAATCGCTAATTCTAGGTTTTGAGATTTATACCAATGTTAATGAGAGATGTGAAATCATGAAGAAATACCATGATTTTTCACCATTATATAGAGAACTCAATCCATGTAGATTATTTTCAGGCACCTTGACCTTTAGCTATAAGGACCCATTCATGGAAGATCTCAGACCTTTATTTATCGAGAGTTTGCAGGGATGTAATTTTGATTCCTGCACGTTATCTACAATGTCCTTACCTTGCATAATTTTTACTCAAAATGAAAGTTTTTACCATTCCGAGCTCAACGAAGGTGTCACAGATTACTACATAAATAATTTCGATCAGTTACGAAAATGCAATAGATATACTATGGCAATTCGTTATTCGGCCAAACATGAAGACCCTAAATTATCTAGATTGTTAGCATATAAAATTGTTAAAGAATTAAGCCCTGAAGAACTCAAGAGATATCCCGTTATAAGGGTATTTACTAGTAATTTTTCAAATGAAAATTTAAATATTCTAATGAGGGAGTTATTAGACTTACACCAAGAAAATCCGATTGAGGCAAGTAATATTTTGAACTTAATTCCAACTGATGTTTTGCAAAATTTTCTAACAGAACAGAGCAAAGCCATTGATAATTTGATCAAAGAAATTTCAGAATCTAAGAACAAAGAATAACACGTTATCTCACTAAAATGTATATAGCTATTATGGCCTGAAAATACCAACCATCAGTTCGGTTGTATGGCCCAATTTATGTTGAAAACATTCCGATAGGTTGAATCCTAGATATGAGTGGGTGGATACATACTGGTCTTAACATTGCCCTGAGAGTTAAAAATCCAATGGCAAAAAGCAAACAAAATGTATGTTCATTGATTCATTGGCATCCTGTTTAAAATGCCATATTTATTTCAAATAAGTCACTTCAAAAAGGGATCCTATGTTTTAGTTTGTCAGGTTATTAGACAGGAATATTGATTTCTCAATCGGACACTACTGACTTGTATATTGCCGCAGTACTGACCCCCTGTTGCCGCAAGTTGACCCCCTTTGTTTGTCAAAAAATTGCCGCAAGCTGACCCCCTTTTTACCAGATCCGATGAGCAGTGATTTGAGATGAGTTATCCTTGACAAAAATTTGTTG